>JBDTNK010000024.1:0-30330 GCA_039933775.1 Chloroflexota bacterium
GTGAGCACGTGGACGGTGCCGAGATCGACTACGTCGATTCGCTCATGGGCTCCGGTTTCGCGATCAACAACCCGAACGCGGTCAGCAGCTGCGCCTGCGGCTCCTCGTTCAACACCGATGGCTCCCCCGCCAAGGCGGGCGGCTGCCACTAGTCTTCCCCGCTCAACGCTGACGAAGCCCCGGCCGAATCGCCGGGGCTTCGTCGTGCACGGGACGCGAATCCGTGCGTGGCGCGGTCTATTCCCCGGAGTCGTCGCCCTCGAAGAAGCCCGCGCCGACCCGCGCCGCCTCGCGCTGCGCGCCGCCGAGTGACGCCGGCAGCGGCCGATGCAGCGGGACGCGCCGCACGTGCTGCTCGACCAGCGCGCGTGTGCCGGCGATCTTCAGCTCGTCGAAGAGCTGCCCGAATTTCGCGAGCAGATTGGCGCCGATCTCCTCCGCCGCGTCGGGCGGCAGCGACCAGAGCTGGCGCTTGAACGGCCCGATCGCCTTCTTGCGGGACTTGTAGAGGAACTGGTCCTCGGTCTGCTCGGGCGTGCGCTCGTCGGCACAGTTGGTCCGCACCCAGTCCATCATCTCGTCGCGCAGCACGTCGGGCAGGCCGCCGGCATCGTAGAGGATGTTCTGGAAGCCGGTCGCCAGGTGAATCTCCGCTGCCTCGTGGACCGGGAACTGGTCGAAGAGCTCGTTGGGCAGGGTCGAGGCCCCATGCTGCACGGCGCCCGCCATGCCGTACTCCTCGCGTGCCACGCGTGACAGGCGCTGAAGCGTCCCGAAGTCGAGCTTGACCTCGGCCACGCCACCATCCGGCAGCGGGACGCCGCCGTGCGAGGTGCCGGTCTGGATGCTGACCTTCGCGAGGCCCGGGACATCGGCGCCGAGCAGCCTGCGGACTTCGTCCAGGTAGGCGCGCAGCTCCTCCTCGGTGCTGTTCTCCTTCCCCACCTCCCCGATCTCGCCGCCGATGCTGATCGTCACGCCATCGGGCTGCAGCTCGCGAACGAGCCGGGCCAGCTCGGCGCTGTTCCGTGCGTTCACCGCCTGCTGCTCCGGCACGGTGGGCAGCGAAAGATCCACCAGCGTGCTGCTGTCGATGTCGATATTCAGGAAGCCGGCCTCGATCGCCTCGCGCGTCAGCTGGCGCAGGCCCTCCATCTCGCTGCCGGCATCGGCCGCCCACTTCTTGGCGTTGAACTGGAAGTGGTCGCCCTGCAGGAAGACCGGCGTCGTCCAGCCCTCGCGCATCGCGGCGGCCAGGATGACCGCGGTGTACTCCGCCGGTCGCTGATCGGTGTAGGCCATCTCGCTCTTGGCAATCTCGAAGACGAGCGTCGCGGCATCGCGCTCGAGCGCGGCGCGAATGGCCTGCCGCGCGGTCAGGTATGTCGCGGCACGCAGGTTGATGGCCGGAACGGTGAAGGCGGTGGGGCTCACCTCGCCGCGGCCACGGGCCAGGTACAGCTCGTATATCGAGGCCGAGCCACAGCCGAGTGCCTGGCTCGCCGCCCAGATGATCCAGCGCGCCGCATCGCGCACGCCGGGCTCGTCGGCGAAGACGGCGTCGTGCACGAGCGCGTCGACATGATCCTCGCGAAATGTGTCCGGATCGCTGATCTCGAGCTGGGTGCCGTTGATGCGGGCGACCGGCTCGAGGCGGCGGACGAGGGCATCCACCGGTTCGTTGCTCATGGCGTGTCTCCTTTGTCGGGCATCCAATGCTAGCGAAGGACCGATACCAGCGTGAACGCGAGGAGTGGCGCGACGAACAGCCCGAGCCCAGCGACGAGCAGATACCAGTCGCGCGCGGCGCGCGCATCGGCCACGCGGCGGCGGCGCAGGCTACTCACCCAGGCCAGCACGGCGCTCAGGCCCGTGACGTACAGCAGCGCGGCGAGCCCCACGACACCGATGGCGAAGGGACGCACCCGCACGCAGTCGCCGAAGGCGATGGGACCGCCGGGCGGACACGGCGCGGCCAGCTCCGCTGCGATGAGGATCCCGGCGGCAACCAGGACCAGCGCCGACCAGGCCAGGTGCGCAGCGAGTGCCGACCGGGGAGGCGTCGTCAGGTGGCGGCGTAGCCGGCCGACGCGCGCTCCGCAGCCTGCGCGTCCTGGCGCGTGATGCGCCGGAACTCGAAGAACAGGTACACGAGCGCGGCGGCGCCGATGCCCGCCACCAGCGTGCCGAAGGCGACCGCGGCCAGCGTGATGACCGGCGTGGGGATGAAGGTGCCGCCCGCCAGGTTGAAGGCAAGCAGCGGCACGAGCAGCAGCAGGACGAAGAGCAGGTTGAGGAAGAGCATCACCCGCAGCAGCGTCCAGCCCGGGCCGCGGCGGCCGCGCGACGCCTGGGTCAGCATGGCGACCACGATGAGCAGGGCGAAGTTGCCGCCGCCGACCATCGCCGCGAAGAGGAAGCCGACGTCGTCGCTGAAGCGGAAGACGTACTGCGTGGCGGCGTAGTACACGTAGTTCGGTACATAGGTCACCAGGAAGTAGACGAACAGGAAGAGCGGCACGCCCTTCAGCAGGGCCACGACCCACGTCTCGCGGCCGAAGAGCAGCCAGCTCATGAACGCATCGATCAGCCCGATGCCCTGGCCGAACCGGCCCGGGCGGCGAGAGGTCAGGTATCCGGTCGTCATCGGTCCTTACTCCACCTGCGCCAGCAGGAAGGTGATGAGCGCCTGGAGCCGATCCGCGCTGAGCGCCGACTCGGGGAAGGGCGGCATGCCGGTCGCGGTCCCATCGTTGTAATTCGTGGACGAGTCGCGGATCCAGGCCTCAAGGAAGGCGCGCGGGTCGGCGGCGTAGTCAGCCTCCGCCTTCGCCTCCTGCGAGATCGGGTTCGGCAGCTCGCCCGACAACGAGGCACCGATGTTCGTCAGCGTGGGTCCCACACCGCCCTCCAGCTCCGCGCCGTGGCAGCCCTGGCAGCCCGCCTCCGCGTACACCGTGGCGCCCGCCTCCTCGGTGTCTTCGACCGGCGGCTGCGACTGGGCGGCGGTCTCGCTCGCCCAGCCCTCGACCATGTGCGCCAGCGCCGTGACCTGCTGCTCGTTGAGCGGGCCGCCGACCTCGTAGCTCCACTTGGGCATCTGCGAGTCGACGTTGCCCGACACGACGACGCCACCGTAGCGAATCACGAGGCCGACGTAGTCGGGGTTGACCTTGAGCTTGCCGGCGATCGAGGCCGAATGCAGGTTCGGACCGATGGGCGTGTTGTTCGCCCCATCGCCACCGGTGCCGTCCGGCCCGTGGCACTGCGCACAGTTCGCGGTGAACGGCACCTCGGCGGTCGCCGGCCCGAAGAGCTCCAGGGCGTACTCCGCCTCGGTCGTGCCCTGGTCGGCCAGCTCGCCGCCGAGGCGACCGACGTCGGTCAGCCAGTAGAACATCGTGAACAGGGCGAGCGCCGCGGTGACGATGACGCCGAGGGTCTTCAGACGCATCTGCTCATCCGATGCAGTGCGGCGTGTCGGTGGGTCCGCGCGTATCGAAGGTGACGGTGCCGACCGGCGTGCCGTCGATCTTCTCGCCGGTGTTGACGACGTACGCGCCGCTCTCGACGGTCAGCGGGAAGCGATCCATGCCGCGCGGGGCGGGTCCGTCGCGCTTCTCGCCAAGGACGGTGTACTTGCTGCCGTGGCAGAGGCACTCGAACCAGTGGCTGGCATCGCACAGCTGCGGAATCTGGCAGCCCAGGTGTGGACACTTGCGCCAGAAGGCGAGCACCGAGCGGTCCGCCAGGGCGAGCTCCTCGCTCACGTCGGCACCGGGGTCCGCGACCTCCTGGTTCGTCCCGTCGACCAGGTTCTTGGCCGCGGGCACGTTGACGATGAACAGGTTCGCCGCCTGGTAGATGTACGGGATGCCGGTCCTCCAGGTCGGATCGGTGGCGTTGATCTCCTCCGCGGTGCCGATCGAGATCGCCGCGCCGAGGCCCTCGCGCAGGTTCGGCCACAAGAAGGCGAGCGTCCCGCCCAGGAACTCGAGCGAGAGGATGCCGACGCCCACGCCGAGCATGCGGCGCATGAATCCGCGTCGGGACATCTCGCCGGCGCGCGGCCCGGGGACCACGCCATACGGTTGCTGGCTCATAGCGTGAAGAAGATCCCATTCCACGGCCAGACCCAGTTCCAACCGGGTCCGCGGAAGAACATTCCGATGAGCGTGACGAGCGCGCCGCCCACCATCAGGCACATGAAGAAGACCCACATCAGCTTGCGGTCGCGGGCCGCCTTGAACGGCCCGCGGTCGATGAACGGCACGATGGCCAGGCCCACCAGGTAGAGGGTCGGCACGAGGACGCCGGCGACCGTCGCATTGAAGTAGCTGAGGATCTCCTGCAGGCCAAGGAAGTACCACGGCGCCTTCGCGACGTGTGGCGTGGCCGCGGGGTTGGCCATCTCCTCGAGCGGCGCCTTGATGTAGAACGAGGCGACGACCAGAAGGGCGGTCATCAGCGCTGCTGCCAGGAACTCGGCGCGCAGGAGGTGTGGCCAGACCAGGACGGTCTCATCGGGCCGCTTGTCGACGCGAACCATGGACTCCTGTTTGACGTAGGCCAGCAGGCGAAAGCGCTCCGTGCCGGCGACGCCGGGTGGTCCGGGCAGCTTGGGGCCAGGCAGCGTCGTCTCGCGCGGATTGACCGGAACGGGCGCCTGGGTCGGCGCGTTCTTGTCCGCGGTGGCGTTCGGACGCTTCTCGATCGTCATCGGTCCATTCTCATACCGGCCCGCTGATCCCGCCATCCTTCCGGATCCTCCAGAAGTGGACGATCATGAAGATGGCGGCCAGCAGCGGCAGCGCGATGACGTGGAGCACGTAGAAGCGCAGCAGCGTGTTCTGCCCGACCTCGATCCCGCCGAGCAGGAAGAAGCTCGACTCCGAGCCGAGGAGCGGCGCGTACTGCGCCATCTGCGTTCCGACGGTGATGGCCCAGAAGGCGATCTGGTCCCACGGCAGCAGGTAGCCGGTGAAGCTGAGGCCAAGGGTCAGGAAGAGCAGCACCACCCCGACGACCCAGTTGAACTCGCGCGGCGGCTTGTAGGCGCCGTGGTAGAAGACGCGGATCATGTGCAGGAAGACGGTCAGCACCATGAGGTGCGCGCCCCAGCGGTGCATGTTGCGCACGAGGTCACCGAAGGCAACCGACGAGCTCATGGCCAGGATGTCCTGGTAGGCGCGCGACACCGACGGCACGTAGAAGAACATCAGGTACAGGCCGGTGACGGTCAGCACCAGGAAGAGGAAGAAGCTCAGCCCGCCCAGGCAGAAGGTGTAGGTGTAGCGCACCGCGTGGCGCTTCACGCGCACCGGGTGGAGGTGCAGGAAGACGTTGTTCATGACGGCCAGCGCTCGAGTGCGGCTGGTGGTCGGGTAGGGCTGGCGGAAGAGCGAGCGCCAGATCGCGGTCTCCTTGAGGCCGCGCATCAGGTCGCCTGGACCGGGCAGGAAGCTCATCGATCCACCAACGGCCCGGCCTGCTGGCCGATCTGACCCAGCACGTTGTCCTTGTAGCTCTCCAACAGAACCTTCCCGTCAGGCGTGAACCGCTCGAGCTCGAGGCGATCCATGGTGATGCAGTTGGCCGGGCATCGCTCGACGCACAGATTGCAGCGGATGCACCGCTCCTCGTCGATGACCATCGCGATGCCGCGTGGCCACGACTGGAAGAGATCGATTTCCGGGTCGTCTCCCCCCACCTGCGCCTTGTCGATCATGTAGATCACGCCCTCGGGGCAGACGTCGGCGCAGAGTCCGCACAGGATACAGCGTGGGCCGTCGATGTTGATGTTGTGGTTGCACTGCAGGCAGCGCGTGCCCTCGGTGATCGCGCCGCGCGTGTCGTAGCCGACCTCGACCAGCGAGGTGAAGTCGCGGCGCAGCTCGGGCGGCGCCATGGGGATTTCCTGGCGCGGGGTGGCCTCGTAGAAGCGCGGCATATCGTGATCGAGCGACTGGGTGATCGTGGCGCGGTTGATGACCGGCAGCTCGGTCAGCTCCTCGCCGCGCACGCCTGCCAGCCAGCGGTCGACGGCGCGCGCGCAGCGCCGGCCGAGGCCCGCCGACTCGATGATCGTGGCGGGGCCGGTGATGAAGTCGCCGACCGCGAAGATGCCCGCGATGTTGGTGCCGAAGGTATTTACGTTGACGGTCACCTTGCCCCGGTTGAACTCGAACTTCAGCTGGTTCATCGGTCGCCCGGCGGCATCCTTGGGGGTACTGCCGTTCATGGGCTGCGAGCGCCAGCTCGAGAGCGATCCACCCTCGACCACGGCGCGCGCGTCGGTCACCCCGACATGCCGATTGAGCACGGCGCCGAACTCGCCCAGCACGTTGTTGTCTGCCGCCTGGCTGGTGCACGGGATGACCATGTCGCACGGGACCACGAACTCGCTGCCGGGGATGTTCTCCGGCGCGCGGCGCCCGGTGGCGTCGGGCGGGCCGAGGCGCGTGCGCACGAACTTCATGCCCGTCACGTGGCCGTCCTCGCCGATGACCTCGACCGGCTGGCTGAAATACTCGAAGCGCACGCCCTCGAAGCGCGTCTCGTGCTGCTCCTCCTCGTCGACGACCATTTCGTCGGGGCCGCGGCGGTAGACGATGGTGGAGGTCCGGGCGCCCAGGCGCAGCGCGGTGCGCGACGAGTCCATGGCGGTGTAGCCGCCGCCGATGACGACCACGTCCTTGCCGACCCACTGCTCCTGGCCCAGGTTCGCGCGCTTCAGGAAGTCGACGCCGTAGATGACGCCCTCGAGCTCCTCGCCGGGAACATTCATGGCGACCGGGTACATGCATCCGGTGGCGACGATGACCGAGTCGTGGCGCTCCATCAGCTGGTCGAGCGTGATGTCGCGGCCGATCTCGACGTTGTAGTGGAACTCGACGCCGTGCTTGGCGACCCAGTTCACGTCGAGCTCGATGACGTCGCGCGGCAGCCGGAATGCCGGCACGCCGATGAGCGTGGTGCCGCCGCCGGACGGCAGCGCCTCGTAGACGTGCACCTCGTGGCCCCAGCTGGCCAGCTCCTTGGCCGCCGAGAGGCCCGCAGGGCCGGCACCGACGATCGCCACGGACCGGTCGGTCGGGGGCGAGACGATGATGTTGTCCGGCATGTTGTTGCCGTAGTGCCAGTCGACCAGGAAGCGCTTCATGGCCCGAATCGCGAGCGGCTTGTCGATATCGCCGCGACGGCAGGCTTTCTCGCACGGGGCGGAGCACACGTAGCCGCAGATCGCCGCCACCGGGTTCGGGTCGCGGGCGAGGATGTACCCCTCCTCGAAGCGCCCCTCGGCGGCCAGCATCAGGTAGCCCCGGCAGTTCGTGTTGACCGGGCAGCCTTCCTGGCATTCGATGTTGCACTGAAGCCAGTCGACGCCGACCTCGGCGGTCTGGAACCTCAGGGGGATCGCGGTATCAGAGATCACGGGTATTGGTGTCGCTCTCGATCGAATTCCATGCGGACGCAGACAGTGAGAAGGAGCGGCGCGTCGATGCTACCTGTTCGCAAGCGTCCAGCGCAACATGCGCGACGTGCATCACGAGCCGAAGTGCGCGGCCATCACCTGGCGCACGAGCGGCGCCGCATTCGCCCCCCCGGTGGAGAGCGCCACCCGCACGAGGACCGTGGCGACCGCGATCGAGGGGTCGAAGGCCGGGGCATAGGCGGGGAACCACGAATCTGGATCGGGGCCGCCGGTCTCCGCGGTGCCGCTCTTGCCGGCGACCGGGATGCCGAAGCCGGCGAAGGCCGCGGTGCCTGTCCCGTATGGCAGCGTCACCACCGCGCGCAGCGCCTCCGTGATGAAGGCGAGCTCGTCCGCGCTCAGGCTCACCTGGCGGAGTGGGGTCGGTTCGATGGCCTCGACCACCTCGCCATCGGGCAGCGTGGCGGCGCTGACCAGCCGGGCTTGCCACAGCGTGCCGCCGTTGCCGACCGCGGCGTAGGCATTCGCGACCTGCAGCGGTGACCCCAGGAACGATCCCTGCCCGATGGACAGCTGGATCTGGTCGAAGTCGTTGTACGAGATGATCTGGCCGTCCCAGCGCGGCGTCGTCTCGAAGAATTCGGCATCGGGCACCACGCCAGCCGTCTCGGCGATGTAGCCGATGCCCGTCGGCGCCCCGAAGCCGAACTGGTGGACGGTATCGGTCAGGCCGGTCGGGTCCGCGGCCATGATGTCCAAGCTGAGCGGCATGTAGGTCGTGTTGCAGGAGAAGGCCATCGCCTCGGGCAGACCGACCAGGCCGGGGAGCGAGTGCTTCTCGTAGTTCACGAACTCGAAGCCGGCATAGGTCCATGTCGGCGGGCAGCTGACGAGCGTTCCGCGACCCGCGACTCCCGCCCTGAGCGCCGCGGCGAGGGTGAACGTCTTGAACGACGAGCCTGCCGGATATGCGGCGGCGGCCGCCTTGTTCAGGATCTGGTCCGATGACGCCGGCGCCAGCGGCGTCCCGTCGAGCGTGGTGCCGATGGTCATGGCGTTCGGGTTGAAGGCCGGGCTGCTGGCGAGCGCCCACACGTCGCCGCTGGTCGGGTCGACCACCGCGGTCGCGGCGTCCGGATAGCTGCCCAGCGCGTTCTGGGCCGTGGCCTGGATCCCCGGGCGCAGGGTGATCGCCAGGTTGGCTCCCGGCACGGCGTCACGGCTGAACAGCGGCACCGGTGCGCCACCGGCCGGCACCGCCGAGAGGATGTAGCCGGCGCGCCCGCGAAGCAGCGCCTCGGCACCGGACTCCAGGCCGCTGCGCCCGATGGCCTCATCGGCCGCGTACTCGGCGCTGCCCAGCTCGACCAGGTCTTCGGCGGTGGCGCCGCTGACATAGCCGATCGTCTGGCCGGCGAGCCACTCCTGCGGGTAGACGCGCCGTCCCTGCTCGTCGGTCGTGGCCCACACCGTCCCGTCGCTGCCCACGATGTCGCCGCGGCGCGGAACGCCCTTGTCGAGCTGCAGCTGGCCGTCGGAACCCAGCTCGGGGAAGAGGCTCGTCGGGCTCCAGCGCACCTGCCAGCCGTCCGGCCCCTGGGTCATGACGATGTCGCGCTCGAGCGTCACATCCTCGAATCGCTCGCTGATGAAGTCGAGCTCGGCGGAAACGATCATGGCGGGCACCGGACCGTCGAGCACGGCATCGGGTGGCGGCGCGCTGGACGGGGGCGCGCTGGACGGCGGCTCGCTCGCAGGCGGCTCCGACGGCTCGCCGGGCTGCGGGGACGGGACCGGCGTCGGGGTTGGCGCCGGCTGGTCGGCGGGCCGCGGCTCCGCGCGGTACGCGGCCGGCTCGGGGTCGCCGGTCTGAACGTTGATCTCGCTCGCCGCCAAGAAGTCGCGCAGGCCGCGGTGCAGCGCGGTGAAGCGCTCCTCCGCCGTCGCGTCGCGGTCGGCGGGCGCCAGCAGCGCGTACATGGCTCCGTACTCGCCGGCGGCCCAGGCGTCGAGGTAGGCGTCCGCGACGCCGAGCGATGCCGCGGGCGCGGCGGTCGGCGCGCTCGTCGGCACCGGCGTCGGCTCTGGCGCGGCCGCGTCGCAGGCGCTCACGATGAGCGCCAGTGCGAGCAGCATCGTGGCCGGGCGCGTGCCTCGCCGGGTGCCGGTCATCGGGCCAGGGTCACCCGCCGGAAGCCCTCGGCGGCGCGGTAGCCGGCGCGCTCGCCCAGCTCCTCGGCACGCCGTCGCACCCAGCGCTCGATGCCGTCGAAGTCGCGGAACTGGCTGGCGTGGTGACGCAGCGCGGCGATCTTGGCGTCCAGCGTGCCGGCGATATCGACGAGCTGGTTCGCCTCGTTGGTGCTCCACAGGTAGAGCTGCCCGACCTTCCAGGCCGCCAGGCCGGCGTCGAGATGCTCGTGGAAGTTCAACGGATCGCGCGCCGTGGGGAAGACAGCATCCACGGCGCTCTGGCCAACCGCGCGATGGTCGGGATGGTTCACCCATTCGTTGTTCACGAACAGCACGCTCGGGTCGTGGGTCATCACGATCTCAGGCCGATGGCGCCTGATGGCGCGGGTGAACTGCTCACGCAGCCGGAGCGTCGCCTCGACCTGGCCGTCCGGCTCGTCGAGCACCTCGACGCTGGCGACCCCGATCTCGACCGCCGCGGCCTGCTGCTCGCGTTCGCGCAGGCGCCCGATCTCCCCCGGGTCGGCGGCCGGATCGTCGCTGCCCTTGTCGCCACGCGTGACGACGACGTAGTGCACCTCCGCCCCCTCGCCGATCCAGCGCGCGATCGTGCCGGCCGCTCCGAACTCGATGTCGTCGGGGTGCGCGGCGATGACCAGGACGCGTTCGGGGGTGGGAAGCTTGTCGGTCGGCATCGGTCTTGGGGGCCGATCGTAACAGTGTCAGCCGAGCGCAATGGTGTGCCGCCGGTCCGGGTCGAGCAGCTCGGCGGTGGGCGGCTGGCAGGTGAAGTAGAGCACCTGGTGGCGCGTCGCGAGGTCGGTGATGGCGGCCGCGGTACGTGCGGCGCGCGCCGGATCGAAGTTGACCAGGATCTCGTCCATCACGACCGGCAGCGGCTCGGCGAGGCGCGTGAACTGCTCGATGAGCCCGAAGCGCAGGGCCAGGTACAGCTGCTCCGCCGTGCCGCGGCTCAGCTCCTCGGGGCGACGTACCTCGCCGCCCTCCGTCTCGACCTCGACGCTCGGCTCTCCCGGCGGCGCGATGATGCGTGGCCACCTGCCGCCGGTGATCCGCTCGAAATGCCGCTCCGCGTCGCGCACGACGTCCGGCTGCCGCTCGCGCTCGTAGCGCTGGCGTGTCTCCCCGAGCAGCCGCAGCGTGGCGGCGCGCACGGCCCAGCGGTGCGCCTCAGCCTCGGCCCGTGCCTGCAGCTCCGCGAGCTCCTGCCGCCTGCGCCCCAGCTCCTCGGAGGTCTCGAGCACCTTGACCCGCTCGCCGAGCGCCCCGGCGCGCGTCAGCGCCTCGCGCTCCTCGGCGTCGAGCCGTTCCACGCCTGCCTGCGCCGCCTCGCGCTGCGCCTCGACGGCCGACGGGTCGAGCTCGCGCGCCTGAGCCACCAGCGCCGGCAGCGCGGCCTCGCCGCCGGCGATCGCGATGAGCCCGGCACGCGACTCCCGAACCTCTGCCTGTAGCGCGCGACGGGCTACGGCACGCGTGGCGGCGGCGCGCAGCGCGTCCTCGTCCGCCGCGTGCAGCGCCACCAGCAGCGCGTTGAGCTCGCTCCGCGCAGCGTCGCGCACGGCGACGAGCGGCTCGCGGGCCGACGCGAGCTCCGCGCGCTCCGCCTGCAGCTCAGCGCACTGGCGTCGCAGCGTGGCGTCGCGCTCGATGTCGGCCACGAGCTGCACCAGGGCGGCGGCGCGCGGCGGACCGGCCTGCGGCACCTCGCGCCCCGTGGCGCGCAGCAGCGAGGCCAGCCGCTCGTCGTAGCTCGCGGCCGCCGCGGCGATCGCCTCCGCGCGGCGCTGCGCCTCGTCGTGGTCCGCGGCGGACCGGCGAGCGGCATCAACCAGGGCGAGCGTGGCGCGGGCCGATTCCGGGCTGAGCTGTTCCGGCAGGCGCCGATGGGCCAGCCACGCGACCCAGGCCGCGGCGGCCGCCTCGCTCGCGGCCGTGGCAGCCTCCAGGTCGCGCTCGGCACGCTCGATGAGGCGCCCGCGCTCCTCGCGGCGGCGGGCATCGTCGCGCGTCAGCGCAGCGCGCGCGCGCTCTGTCGCCACCTCGTCGCGGGCGGCGGCGACCTCCGCCGCTGTCGCCCCTGCCGCCAGGCCGGCACGCTCGGCGAGCACGGCACGGTCCGCCACCGGCACAGCGCCGCGCGCAAGCAGGCGCAGCGCGGCGAGCGCGAGCACGCCGAGGGCGGCGGCGCCGACCAGACCCGCCAGCGGCGCGTCCGCCAGGACCCCCGCCGCGCCGACGCCGATGGCGGCCAGCACGAGGACGCCGGCGACGGCCCAGCCCGGGACGCTCCCAGCCGCCTGCGATTCGACCCGAATGTCGTGACGGACGAGAGCCTCGAGCGCCGCCGCACGCGCCTCGAGCCCGGCGCCGGCTGCCTCCCTCTCGGTCACTCCCCCGTCGCGCTCCGCCTCGTCGATGAGCGCATCGCGGCGGCGGCGGCGGTCCTCGAACGCGGCCCTGGACGTCGCCAGCGCGCGCTCGTGCTCGCGCGTTGCGTCGACCGCGGCAATCGAGTCGTCGGCGTGCAGCAGCTCGTTCGCCGACCAGCTCCCCGAGCGGCGCGCCAGCTCGCGAAGTCCCGTCTCGTGCCGATTCGCGTCGGCGCGCGCGGCGGCGAGCTCCGTGGCGCGCCCATCGTGAACGGCACGCTCGTCACGCAGCGCGGCGGCGGCCGCGGCAACTGCGGCAAGCCGATCGTCGGGGGCGATCTCCGCGAGCCGGGCGTCGATGCGCTCGAGCCGGGCGTCGAGGTCGCGCAGACGGCCGCTGGCCGCCTCGAGCGCCGTGGCGCGGCGGTCGTAGCGTGCCTCGGCATCGGGTGGCAGCGCGTCGTCGCTCGGGTCGCCGGCCGCGAGCTCCGACTGCAGCCGCTCCAGCTCGGCGCAGGCCGGCTGCGCGACGAGGACGCGGCGCAGCCGCTCGCCGCGCTCCGCCGCCTTGAGGCGCTCGGCGGCAACCTCGACGCGACGCGCCGCCAGGCTGGCGAGCTCCGCGCGCGCGGCCTCGTACTCCGCCGGCTGCTGCTCGAGCGTCGCGATCTCGCCGTGCAGCTCGTCGATCCGCGCCAGGAGGCCGTTCAGTGTCTCGAGGCTCGTGTCGCGGCCCCGCGGCTTGTACGTCGCCTCCTGCTCCGCGCGCAGGCGCCGCTCCAGGTCCAGCGCGTTGATCCCGCCCAGGCCGCTGCCGGCGCCGTAGATGCGGTTCCGGACGCCCTCGCCGGAGAGGCTGCCGATGGCCTGCAGCTCGCCCAGACCGAAGGCGAAGATGTTCATGAACAGGTCGCGGTCCGCGCCGTGCAGCAGCCGGTCGAGCGTCTCCTGGCCGCCCTGGTTGCCGTTCGGGGCGCGCACCACCAGTGCCCCGCCGCCGCCCCGATCGCCGTGGCGCTCGACGGTCCAGCGTTCGCCGCTCGCGGTGCGCAGCACGAGGCGGCCACCGCGGCGTCCGCCTCCGAGCGCGGGGTACCAGGTCCGGCCGTCGCGCGTCGACTCGAAGCCGAAGAGCAGCGCGCGAATCGCGTTGAGGAGCGTCGACTTGCCGGCCTCGTTCTCGCCGACAAGCACGGTGAGGCCCTCGCCGAGCTCCCAGCGCGCGTCGTGGAAGCGACCGAAGCCGTCGATCTCGACGCGCTCGATCCTCACGATCGCTCCTCCTCCGCGGCGAGGAGCAGGTCCAGGCCCAGCAGCTCCGCCTCGTCGATGAGCGCCCCGAGCAGCTCATCGGCGCCGGGGCGAGCCGCGCCAAGGTACTTCCGGCCGCGCGGCGCCTCGTCGAAGAGCGGACCGATGGCCTCGGTCAGCGCGGCGCTCCAGCGCTCGTGCTCCTGCGGATCGGTCGTTCGCGATGCGCGCCGTGCGGCGGCAGCGACCCGCAGGAAGTCACCCACGAAGTCGGGCGCGCCGCGCCGCGCCGCGATGTCGACCGCCGGCTGCGTCGCATCCGACACGCTCTCCAGCCAGGCCCACGGCGGGGAGCTGCTGCGCTCCTCGTTCAGGAGCCGACGCAGGTCGGACAGGTAGCCGGTCCGGCGCAGCGACCCGTGGAGCGGCCCGCGGCCCTCGAGCCGCAGCCGCACGACGAGCGAGCGCCCGTCCGCTTCGGCAGCGACACCGCCCAGGCCCTCGCGCAGGGCGCGGAGCAGGTCCTCATCGGTCTCGAGCCCGTCGATCGATGCGGCGAGGTGCTGCCAGCGCACGACGTCGCAGGCGACGAACCGGGCGGTCGGTCGAGCCGCCGCGTCAACCTCGACCAGCCACGCGCCACGCGGCCCGGTCTCGCCGGGATCGCGACCCTGCGGGATGCCGCAGTAGATCGCCAGGGGCGCATCGGTCACCCGTCCGGGCTTGTGGATGTGGCCCAGCGCCCAGTAGTCCATCCCCGACGCGCGGAGATCCTCGATCGAGCACGGCGCGTAGTTGCCGTGCCCCGGCACGTCCCCCACGTTGGCGTGCAACAGGCCGATGGCGAACGGCACGTTCGCCTTGCGCCGAAAGCCCGCCGCGAGGTTCTCGCTCACCGCGGGGTGGCGGTACGACTGGCCGTAGACGCGCGCAATCTCCCGGCCGTCTCGCAGGACCGGGACGCTCTCCGCGCGCCGCGTCCCGAAGCGCGTCGTGGATGCCGGGAAGTCGAGCGACGGCGCCCACGAGCGGCCGTCCATCGGATCGTGGTTGCCGTGCACCACGAAGCTGGGGATGCCCGCCGCATCGAGCTGCGCCAGGCCGTCGCGGAAGCGCGTCTGGCCCAGCAGCGTCGGGCTCCTGCCCTCGAACACGTCACCGGCGATGACGACGAAATCGACCTGCTCATCCAGCGCGGTCGCCACGACGTTGCGCCATGCGGCGGTGCTCGACCCGCGCAGCAGCTCACGAACATCGGCCGGGACCTCGGCCGTCAGACCGCCGAAGGGGCTGTCGAGGTGCAGGTCGCCGGTGTGCAGGAAGCGGAACGGTTCAATCGAGGGCACGCTCCGCCAAGCCTAGCGGAGCGTCGCGACTGCTCGGCGGTCGCATCGGTCATGCCGTGGAAAAACGAGAAGCCGGCGAGGCGATGTGCGCCAGGCCGGCTTCAGCAAGGGTGTCGTCGAGTGGCGCCTGGTCAGACGGCGCGACGACCGGTGATGAGCTGGTACACGAGCACGATGCCCGCGACGACGAGCAGGATCCAGATTAGGCTGCCCACGGCGCCGGTCACAAGGCCAAGCAGCCACAGGACCAGCAGGATGACGATGATCGTCCAGAGCATACGAACCTCACGCTTCTCCGGGTGTTTTTCCCCGATGTTGTGCGCAAACGCATCGCACATCGCGTGCCAAGCTCGGCGGGCGAGCAAGCGATCGTCGCTCAGGGCGTCTCGCGCTCGTTGATGACCTGCACCACCAGCAGGACGGCAGCCAGCACCAGCAGCAGGTTCACGAGGGGCCCGAGCTGCAGGATGAGGCCCACCAGCCACAGCACCAGGACCACGGCCAGCACGATCCACAGCATCGCCGCTACAGCTCCTGCAGCAGGATGACGAAGGCGAAGACGAGACCGATGACCAACAACGCCAGGCCGGTGACGACGAGCGTGGGCAGCAGGATCGGTCGCTTCGCCTTCACGCGGCGAGCACCTCCAGCAGCTGGTCGGTGTGCTGATCCGGCTTCACCTGTGGCAGCACCGCGGCAATCATGCCGTCGGCGTCAACGACGAAGGTCGTGCGCTCGTTGCCCATGTAGGTGCGGCCCGCGAACTTCTTCTCGATCCACACGCCGAATGCATCGGCCGTGGTGGCGCCGGGATCCGCGAGCAGCCGGTACGGCAGGCTGAACTTGGCGCGGAACTTCACGTGGCTCTTCACGCTGTCGGGCGAGACGCCAAGCACCTCCACGCCGGTCGCGGCCACGCGCGACCACGAATCGCGCAGCGAGCAGGCCTGGGCGGTGCAGCCGGGCGAGTCGTCTTTCGGATAGAAATAGAGCGCGTAGCGGCGGCCCAGTTGCCCCGCTCGCGAGACGACGCTGCCGTCGTCCGCGGTCATCGTGAAATCGGGCGCCGCGTCACCCACATCGAGTCGTGCCATCAATCCAATCGTACCCGAGCATCCATCAGCTCATCTCCGAGATGGCGATGAGCACCGGCGGCAGCTCGCGTGGCTCGAGCCGGGCCGCGAGGTCGGCCGCGATCTCGTCGATCGTCGCGTCCGGCACCTCGGCCAGGTCATGCCCGGCACCGGGGATCGCCAGCTGGCGCACCGCCGGCGCGGCATGCGGGCGCGCCTGCAGCAGGAGCTCGGACTCGGACGGATCGACCCAGGCATCGTCGGCCCCATGGACCAGCGTCAGGGAGCGATTGAGCATCGTGATCAGGGCGCGCGGCGGCGTGCCAAAGGCCTGCCGCAGGCCGTCGAGCTCGAGATGGACCGATGTCTCCGCGTCGAGCGGCACCCCGCAGGCCGCCTCGCCCCGATCCGCGAGCTCGATGAGCTCCTCGCTGGCACGGTCGACCGCCGCCACGATCCGATGCTGGCGGTCGATGCCGCGACGCCCACGCTCCGCGACGCCGCGGCGCAGGACGTCGCGGTAGGAGCGCGCGGCGGCGCCGACGAGCGTCAACGCGCCGATCGCCGGATCGCCGATGGCCACGCTCATGGCGATCGCGGCCCCTTCGCCGTGGCCCAGGATGCCGGCGCGGCTCAGGTCCAGCTCGGATCGCGAGCGCATCGCGCCCAGCGCGTCGCGCGCGTCGTCGATGCGGGTGAAGAGGCTCGTCGACTCCCAGACGCCCTCCGACGCTCCGCAGCCGCGCGGGTCGCAGCGCAGCGAGGCCACGCCGTGCGCCGCGAGGGTCTCGGCCAGCCGCGCCAGGATCCCCGGCCCCTCCTCTGCGGGCGCGAACCACGCGGCGTGGCGCACCCGATCCCAGCCCCCGTCGCGCGTGCGCGGCAGCCACGACCCGAGGAGCAGCACGTTCGGGTAGCGGCCGCGCCGATCGGCAGGTGGCGCCGCATCGGGCAGCGTCAGCGTGGCGGCCAGCTCCACGTCGCCGGCTCGGACGGAAAGCTCCTCGGTGCGAGGCATGGATGCGTGGGTCGCTACGCTCCGGCGGCGGCGCGGTCGCGCAGGATCCGCTCGGCGGCGTTGCGCCCCGGCGCCCCCATCACGCAGCCGCCGGGATGGGTGCCCGATCCGCACTGGTAATAGCCCTCGATCGGGGTGCGGTACTGCGACCAGCCCGGCGCCGGTCGGAAGAAGAACATCTGCGGCGCCAGGAACTCGCCGGCGAAGATATTCCCCTCGGAGAGGCCGACGATGCGCTCGATGTCGAGCGGCGTGACGACCTCGCGCTGCAGGACCAGGTCGCCGAAGCCGGGAAAGTGGCCCTCGAGCGTGGCCTGCACGCGATCCGCCATCGGCTGCGCCTCGGCATCCCAGTCCGACTCGCGCAGCTGGTACGGCGTGTACTGCACGAAGCACGACAGCACATGCTTGCCGGGCGGCGCCATGTCCGGGTCGATCGTCGACTGGATGGCGCAGTCGATGTAGGGCGCATCGGGATACCAGCCGTACTTGGCGGCGTCGAAGGCGCGTTCGAGGTAGTCGATCGACGGACCGATGTTCATGAACCCGCGATAGATGTCCGGCCGTGCCCCCAGCTCCGGGTGCGCCGGCAGCCCGTCGAGGGCGAAGTTCACCTTGGAGCTCACGCCACGGAACTTCATGCGCCCGATGTCCTCGACCAGATCGTCGGGAAGCTCGCGCGGATCGACGAGCTCCAGGAAGGTGCGGCGCGGATCGAGCGCGCTGACGACGATGCCGGCGCTGATCTCCGTCCCGTCGGCGAGTGCCACGCCGGTCGTCTCCCCGTCGCGGGTCAGCACCCGCTCGACCGGCGCCTCGAGCCGGATCTCGGCACCGAACGCCTGGGCCGCGCGGGCGAGCACCTGCGTGAAGCCGCCGTTGCCACCTTTGTGGAAGGCCCACGCCCCGAAATCGCCGTCGTGCTCGCCGAGCGAATGGAAGAGCAGCACCAGTCCGGAGCCCTGCGAGCGCGGCCCGACCTTCGAGCCGATGATCCCCGAGGAGGCGAGGTAACCCTTCAACAGCTCGTCCTCGAAGTAGTCGTCGAGGAAGTCGGCCGCGCTGCCGGTGAGCAGCCGCACCGCATTGTGGAGCGTCCGCTTGTCGAGCGAGCGCAGCCGCGTGCCGATGGCGGCGAGCGCCACGAGCTCCTCGGGATCGGCGCTGAAGATGTCAGGTGGGGCCATGTCGAGCAGCGGCTTGATCGCCTGGCAGACCCGGTTCAGGTCGTGGCTGTACTGCTCGTACGCGTCCGCGTCGTGCGGCGCGTGGCGGATGATCTCGCGCAGGTTCTCGTCGTGGTCGCGACTGAAGAGCAGGTAATCGCCATCGGTTCCGGGGGCGAAGCGCGTCGGCATCAGCAGCGGCATGAAGCCGTGCTTCGGCAGCTCGAGCTCGTGAATGATCTGCGGCCGGAGCAGCGAGAGGGCGTAGCTGAACGTGGTGAACTGGTAGCCCGGCCGCAGCTCCTCGGTGATAGCTGCCCCTCCCACGAGGTGCCGCCGCTCCAGGATGAGCGTGCGCAGGCCACCTCGCGCCAGGTAGGCGCCATTCACCAGGCCGTTGTGGCCGCCGCCAATGACGATCGCGTCGTATCGGTCCATCTCGTTCATGCCGTCTTTCGTTCCGGGTTGTAGAGGGGCAGCCGCGCGACGTGCGCCGCGACCTGCTGGTAGTGGTGGTCGACCGTGAACTCCAGGTGCACGCGCGTCCCGGATTTCGCCATGTCAGGCCGCACCCGCGCCAGGGCGACGTGGCGCTGGAGGATCGGCGAGTACATGAAGCTCGTGGCGTATCCGACCCGCTGCCGCGCCAAGTCGTACACCATCCAGTCCTCGTGCACGGGGCGGTGATCCTTGGGCGGGATCAGGCCGGCGGCCGCGTAGACGCGATCGTAATCCTCCCAGTCGACCACCAGCCCGACCATGCTCCAACGCCAGGTCTTCTCGCTGATCTCGCGCTCGAGGGCGCGCCGGCCGATGAACGGGCGGTCGTCATCGGCCAGCCCCTTGAACATCCAGCGCCAACCAAGCTCGAGCGGCGTCGACCGATGGGAGTCGTTGAACGCGAAGCGGCTCGAGTCGAAGTCCACGCCAAGGAGCATGAGCCCCGCCTCGATGCGCAGCATGTAGAGCGCCCCCATGCCGTACGGCAGCACGCCAAAGCCGTCTGCCGCCTCCCAGAGCGCATCCCACACGGTGAGCGCGTCGGGCGTCTCGACCCAGATCTCGTAGCCGAGGTCGCCGGTGTAGCCGGTGCGGGTGACGGTCACCGGACGGCCGGCAACGGTCCCGGCGGTGAGCGCGAAGAAGGGCAGCTCGGCGGCGGCCGGGACGAGGCGGCTGACCAGGTCGCGCGAGCGGGGACCCTGAATGGCGAGCGCCCCGATCCCGAGGCTGATCTCCTCGATGTGCACCCGCATCCGGCCGATCCGGTCGGCGAACCAGGCGAAGTTCGGTTCCGCGGCGGTGAGCAGGTACTCATCGGGCGCGCGGTGCTGGATCACGCCATCCTCGAGCACGAAGCCGCGATCGTCGAGCCAGGTCGTGTACTGCGCGTGGCCCGGCGGGCAGCCCCGTACGTCACGGGCCAGCATCCCTGCCAGGAAGCGCTCCGCGTCGGGCCCGGTGATGCGGTACTTGTAAAGCGGCGATGTGTCGAAGATGCCCGCCGAGTTGCGCACGGCGAAGTACTCGAACTTGTCCGAGGCCTGGTAACGGGTGACGGCCAGGTGGCCGGACCAGTGCTGCCAGAGCCCCGTCTCGTTGAGCGCGCTCGTTCGCGGATGGAAGGGTGTGGTTCGAATCACGGGCAGCGCCGAGCATACCGGGCGGACCTGTGGCCGAGCGAGGATCCGCGTCAGCCAAGTAGGAAGCGCCACGTGCCGGCGGCGACGCTGGTCCCGATCGCAACGGCGCCGAGGACGGCGGCAGCCGCGATCCATGCCCAGTCGGCGTCGCGCATGCGCGACGCGCGGGCGCTCGTGCGGCAGCTGCGCGCGCCGAGTCCTCGCGCCTCCATGGCCAGCGCCATGCGCGTCGCGCGGCGCACGGCGCCGACGAGGAGCGCGAGCAGCTGGCCGGCGAAGAGACGGACGGCGGCGAGCGGCGAGCGGCCGGCGTCGACGCCGCGCGCGCGGCGGGCCAGCGAGATGGTCTGCCACTCGACCGCCAGCAGCGGCACGAGGCGCACGGCGGCCAGCGCGCCGATCGCGAAGCGCGCCGGCGCATGCAGCTGCGCGACCAGGGCATCGGCCAGCTCGGTCGGGTCCGATGTCGCGGTTGCCAGGAGGCCGACGAGCGCGATGGCCAGCAGACGCACCGCCAGGCTGAGGCCGCTCAGCGCCGTGCCCGCCGCGATCTCGACCGGTCCGATGACGACGAGCGGCGGCCCGACCTGCTGCGCGGCGAGCAGCGTGTTGGCGAGCGCCACCGAGATCGCGCTGAGCCCGATGAGCCACCAGCGCGCGACCAGATCGCCGGGACGCAGCCCGGAGCTCGGCAGGAGCAGCAGCATCGCTCCGCCGATGATTCCCGCGGTGAGCAGGTCGAGCGACACGAACAGTGCGACAAGCAGGAGCAGCGACGCCGCCAGCTTGGCGACCGGGTTGGCGCGAGCCAGCGGAGCGGCGGGATCGGGCGTGAGGGGCGTGAGCAGCTGCATCAGCGCGCCATGACATGGGTGCGATCGGCGAGCGCCTCGACGAAGGGGGCGTCGTGGCTCACGAAGGCCACGCCGCTGCCCTCGTCGCGCAGGGCGGCGAGCAGGTACAGCAGCTCGGCCCATGTCCGACGGTCCTGGCCGAAGGTCGGCTCATCCAGCACGAGCGCCCGTGGCGCGGTGGCAAGGGCGGTGGCGACCGAGAGCCGCCGCTTCTCGCCGCCCGACAGGGTGAACGGGTTCGCCTCGGCCAGGTGCCCCAGACGCAGCCGCTCGAGCAGCTCGGTCGTGCGGCGCTCGATCTCGTCGGCGGGCAGGCCGGCACGCAGCGGCCCGATGCGCAGCTCGTCACGGACCGTCGGAGCCAGGAACTGGTGCTCGGGATCCTGGAAGACGGTACCGATGCGCGTCACGAGGTCGCGCGCCGGCCAGCGCCAGATCGGGCTCCCGGCGCGGCCCGCCGCGAGCGACTCACCAGCCGTGACGCTGCCGCGCGACGGGCGCAGCAGTCCGGCGAGCAACAGCGCCAGCGTCGACTTGCCGCTGCCGTTCGGTCCAGTGATGCCTAGCGCCTCGGCTGCGCGCAGGGCCACGCTCGATGGGTCGAGGGCGTCGGTCGTCGAACCGGGGTAGCGGAACGTCACGGCCTCGGCCGCGACCAGCGTCTGGCTCGGCGGGCGAGGGCGACGCAGCGGTGCCGCGGGCGGACGATCGGGCACCCATACACCCGCCTCGGCGAGCTGCGTCCCGTGCCGGCGGAACACCTCGCCCGGCGCGCCAGCGGCCACCACGCCGGCGCCCGGCGCGAGGACAACGACCCGATCCACGAGCGGCAGGACGTCGGCCACGCGGTGCTCGACCAGCACCATCGTCGTCGCGCGCTGCGCGACGAGGTGGCGGATCACGTCGCGGACCGCCGCCGCGTTCTGCGGATCCAGGTTGGCGGTCGGCTCGTCGAGGAGCAGCAGGTCGGGGCGCAGGGCAACGGTGCCGGCGAGCACGAGGCGCTGCTGCTCCCCGCCCGACAGCGCGTGGGTCGGGCGCCCCCGACGGTACGGGAAGGCGACCGCGTCGAGCGCGGCGTCGACCCGCGGCCAGATCTCAGCGCGCGGGACGCATCGGTTCTCGAGCCCGAACGCCACGTCGTCGCCGGCGCGCGCCATGATGATCTGGGCCCCGGGATCCTGGAGCACCAGCCCGCTGCGGTCGCGCGCCTCGCGCGGGTCTCGGCCGTCGACGGTCAGCGAACCGGTCGCCTCGCCACCGCCGGTGGCGTCGAGCAGGCCGGCGAGCGCGGCGAGGAGCGTCGATTTCCCGGCCCCCGATGGCCCGAGCAGCAGGACCCGCTCACCCGGCTCGATGACGAGGTCGACGCCGCTCAGCGCCGGCGTGCGGCGCCCGGCGTGGCGCCAGCCCCAGGCGCGGGCCTCGACCCGGACGCCGCCGCTCACACCTCTCGCTGCTGGCGACCCACGGCGAAATCGGCCAGCACGCCGGTCGCCACCAGCGCCCGCAGCAACAGCCACGCGCCGCCGCCGGCCAGGATCGCCCCCGATGCCACCGCGGCCACCGCGTACACGAGCCAATAGTCGAAGCCCAGGTTCGGGTAGTAGACGATCACGTCGTGCACCGCCGCGGCCACCCCGGCCAGCGCCCCGGAGAGCGCGGCCGCCGGCAGGCCCCACCATCGGTACAGACCGATGGCGAAGCCCAGCTCCGCGCCCACGCCCTGGAGCACACCCGACAAGATGGCATCGGCCCCGAACGTCGATCCGAGCAGTGCCGAGGTCAGTGCCGCCACGAAGTTCCCGAAGAAGGCGGCGCCGGGGCGGCGCACGATCAGCCCGACGAGGACGCCCGGCAGGAGCCAGACGCCGTAGAGGATGGCCTGCAGCGCCGGGATGCCGGCGAAGATCGGCGTGGTCAACGAGTTCAGGGCGTTCCAGGCCAGGAAGACGACGCCGAACGCGACGGCGATCACGGCCGCCACGACGATGTCGACGATGCGCCAGCGCGGCGTCGTGGGGGGTGCGGTGGTCATGCCGGTGAGCCTCCGTGGGTAGTGACGACGAGGAGCGTTCCCTGCTCGAGCTGGACCGATGCCGGCGTCGCGACGACCGCGTTCGAGAGGCCGCGCGAGCGCCCGAAGGTGAGCGTCTCGCCGTCGAGCGGCCAGGCGAGGCCATCGGTGTGCACGCCCATCGCATCGCCCGCCACCGGCAGCAAGGTGATTACATCGCCGATGCCGGCCTCGAGATCGAGCATCGCGCCGCCGTGCAGCGCGCGCACCGTGCTCACTCCGCGGACAAGGCGCAGGTCGAGGCCGGCGTAGCGCGGATCCGCGACGAGCAGCAGGTTGGCGAGCTCGTGATCAAGGCGCTCGCCGCCGGTCGCCCCGAGCAGCACGATGCGCTGCGCGCCGAGCGCCCTGGCACGCTCGATCGCCAGCTCAGCGTCCGATGCCTCCTTGTCCGCGGGGTGGCGCTCGATCGGCACCCCAGCGGCACGCAGCCGCTCGAGCAGGTCGGGGTCGATGGAGTCGAGGTCACCGACCACGAGATCGGCCCGGCGACCGTGGCGTTCCGCCGACTGGGCCCCGCCGTCTGCCGCGACGACGATCCGGCCGGCAGCGAGGTGCGCTTCGTCGCCGGCGACCAGGTCGCCCGATGCAATCACCACGGCCGTCGTCATGCGTCGCTCCTCTCCGGTTGATGAGGGGCGCACCACGGCATGTGCCGCTTCGACTCCCTGCGCTGGCATGATCCAGATCAGGTTCGAGGGTCTGCGAGATGGTCCCGCACTCTCAGCGCTGTCGCGCTCCCCTGTCGTTCTTGAATTGTGCTGCGGAGCCTAGCATGGTGGGTATCATCGGTCGATGCGCGAAGATCATCGAAATGCCCGCCGGGTCGCGGATGCCGCCGCGGCCGCCGGCTTGGCGATCGCCATCCGCCACGTGCCGGATGGGGCGCGGACGGCCGCCGATGCTGCGGCTGCGATCGGCTGCGACGTGGCCCAGATCGTGAAGTCGCTCGTCTTCATGGCCGACGACGAGCCGGTCATCGCGCTTCTGTCGGGGACCGATCGCCTGGACACCGACCGCCTCGCCGCCGAGCTCGGCGCGGCATTCGTGCGACGCGCGAACGGCGTGGAGGCGCGCGACGCGACCGGCTTCCCGATCGGTGGCGTCCCGCCGCTGGGCTACCTTCGCCCGCTCACCGTCCTGCTGGACGAGGGCCTGCTCGAGCATGACGAGGTGTGGGCGGCGGCCGGCCTGCCGGACGCGGTCTTTCCGGTCGCGCCGGCCGACCTGGGCCGCGCGGCGGGCG
The DNA here is from genome assembly GCA_039933775.1 of Chloroflexota bacterium. GTDB lineage: Bacteria > Chloroflexota > Limnocylindria > QHBO01 > QHBO01 > JBDTNK01. Next base: position 23,696 of record JBDTNK010000024.1, read on the forward strand.
CCCGAACGGTCCACATCGCCGAGGACCGCGCCTGATTCGAGCCGGCATCAGGGCACGTCGGTGCGCAGGATGAGATCGGTCTGCTCGAGGTCGCCGGTCAGGTAGACCTGCAGGATCTGGGATGCCTCGTGAAAGCGGATGATCGCCCCGATGTCGCCTGGGTAGAGGCCCTCGATCGCAAACCCCGCGCGCGGCAGCGCGTCGACATAGAAGTTGTAAACGTTGAACCCCATGGTCGGGACGAACCAGTGGCCGATCATCGTCGGATCGTCCGGCGCCAACAACGCCGGCTCGGCCCCCGGCGGGATGGGGAAGCCTGACGGCATCGGCAGACGCTGGGCGGCGATCGGATCCGACGCGCTGGGTGGGCTCGGGCGGACGAAGGGCGTACCAGGCGGGTCCTGGAGCAGCGGCGGGGAGATGGCGGGGATCGCAGTCGGGGTCAGGGTCGCGGTTGAAGTCGGGGTCGGGACAACGGCCTCGGGAGCAGCGCAGGCGCCGAGCGCCAGTAGCGGCACGGCGACGAGCCAGCCCAGGAAGCGGATGCGCATCGAAACCTCCTTGCATGCGGCGGGGGCGCGGCCAACCGACCGCGCCCCCGACCCTTGGTTCATGGGGCGAAGTTCGTCACCTTGATGGGCACCACGAATCCGCCGAGCCGCCCCCAGTCAAACCAGGAGACCGAGTTGGCGAGCAGGTTGTACGCCTCGACATAGTTGCCGGCGAGCGGGCCACCCTTGATCCCGAAGGTAAACCGGCCGACCCCGCCGGGGTTGACGACGAGCTGATCGACCTTCGTCGGCACGGTGGATGAATACCAGTCGGCCGCACGGAACGCAGACGAATGCAGCGCCGGGTTCCACGTCGCCAGCATCAGTCCCCCGACGTTAAGGTCGTTCCGCCACGGCCGGCCGCCGTTATTGCGGAAGTCGACCCAGTGCGACACCGTCCGTCCGCGCTGGACGGCCACGGTGGTCGGGTTGTTCTCGCCGACGTAGCCGGCCAGGTACGGGACGCGCGCCGGCCACGTCGTCCATCGTCGGTCCGCGTGCGGATCGGTGAAGCGACCGTTGACGAGGACCTCGTAGTGCAGGTGAGCGCCATAGCAGTTGCCCGAGCATCCGGAGAGCGCGATCTTCTGCCCGGCCTTGACCTTCTGCTGACGCGCGACGAGCGCGCCGTCCTTCGCCAGGTGGTAGTACAGCGTCCGCACCCCACCGGCGTGCTCGACCAGGACGAAGTTGCCCCACGCCCCGGGGGTGCTCGGGTTGCTCTCGACGTAGTCGATCACGGTGCCGTCGCGGGCGGCGACGACGGTGCTGCCCGTGCCCATCGGATAGTCCTGACCGGTGTGGTTGTCGTACGAGCGACCCGAATGCGTCGCGCAGTCCCACCAGGTCTGGCCGGTCCAGTCGAGCTGGACGCAGGCCCGCGTATCGCGGTCGACACCGTAGCTCATGGCTACGTCGGGGTTCGTGAACGGCAGGGTGTAGTCGTCCGCCGCGGCAGCCACGCCGACGACGAGCAATGAAAGGCCGATAGCCGCCACTGCGGCCCGAATGACACGCATCATGATCCGCACTCCTCGGAGCATTCGCTCCACGCCACCGTTGTCTCGTCGATCCGATCAAGCACCGAGCCGTCGCGCGCCAGCACGACCGTGCCGACCCCATGACGCACCGCCAATAGCGCGCCGTCTGGCGAGAAACGCGGATCGCTCCCGGCACTGATGCGCGTCGCGCGGCCGCTGCCCGGCACGGTGAGGTAGATGCCGTCGCCGACGACCTCGTAGGCGATCGCGCTGCCATCGCGCGCGATATCGACGTCCGTCGCCAAGGGCCCCAGGTCCGCGATCAGCTGCGACCCGGTGGGCGCAACCCGTCGCACGACAGTCGATCCGGTGACCGAATCGTGCGCGGCATAGGCGATGCGATCGCCCATCTGCATCGCTCCGTAGACGAGCTCTTCGCCGCTCAGCGCCACCATGACGCCATTCGCTGGATCGAGGCGGATCAGCCGGGATTGCCACGGCGCCTCGACCGAGCTGACACCGAGCAGCAGCAGCATGCCGTCCGCCTCAAAGGTGATGGGTCCCAGGAACGGGCCGGCGGCGATCTCGGTCATCTCCGCGCTGGCCGCGTCGACGCGCAGCAGCCGGCCGATGCCGTCGATCACCGCCACCCACGACGCGTCGGGCGACAGCTCGCCGTCAGTCACGCCGGGAACGGTGACGAGTAGTTGCGAGCCGTCGTCGTGTTGGATGGTCAAGGTGCCGGACTGATCGGCCACGAGATCGGTGGTGAGGAGGGTCCCCACGTCCGGTGCCACGTCGAGCAGCCGGGCAGCGTCGAGCACCTCTCCTCGCGCCGCGATCGCCGCCTCGGGCAGAGAGGCAACGAGGAGCGTGGAGGCGCCCTCGGTCCGCTCGGCGAGAACAATCGACTGGCCGCTGTCGACGGCCTCATCCCCCGAGAGCATCGAGGTCGGAGGTGGGCGTTCGGCGCGAGCTGGAACGCCAATCAGCTGGGAAGCGAGGAGCAGTGCCAGAAATCCCACGGCGAGCAGCCGGAGCCGGCGCAGGACGGGCCACGACGCGGCGCGCGGCGGCGCCTCGATATGCAGAGACATCGCGAATGAACCTCAAATGGCAGCGGGTGAACGATGTGCGATGCTTCCCTGCGAGCGGCGGCGGTCCTCCCTTCATCGGTCCATGGCGACCGCCTGATGCGGTCGAGGCACGACCTTAGCGGAGGCCGCTTACCGGCCACTTATCGCGGATAATCGGTGGCCATGTCCTTCCTCGTCCTGTTCCTCGGCGCCTTCGGGCTGCTCGTCCTGGCCACCGGCCTGACGGCGATTCGCGCCAGCGGCGCCAGTCCGGGCATGGCGCAGCGCTACGCCGGCGCACGCGAGCATCGGGCCGGCGATCTGCTGGACCTGGTCGAGCTGCCGCAACGCCCGGTCCGCGTCACCGGCCGGGTGCGCTGCGCGGATCCGATCGGCATGCCCGACGGCGAGGCACTCGTCGCCTACCACCGCGACGTCGAGCTGCAGCTGCCGCGCGGCGGCTGGCGCAGCATCGACCGCTTGCGCGAGACGCGGTCATTCGACCTGTGGGATCACGACGGCTCGGTGAGCGTCGACCCGGCGCTGGCGGCGGAGCCGATCGTCACGATCCCGCACGTCTGGCACGGCTCGGCGAGCGAGCTCGACGACCATTTCACCGCCGCCGTCGAGCGGCTCACCCGGGGGGCGAGCACGGTCACTCCGGCGCGATCGGTGACACGCATGGTGAACACGGTGGACCGCCTCGGAGTACTGGCCTTCGTGCGTCGCGGCGACCGCGACGAGTTGCGCCTCGACCCGCCGCCCGGCGGTTTCATCATCAGCACGCTCGAGCTCGATGCCGCGATGCGCCTCCTGGGCGGCCCACGCCGCAGCCTGGTGGTGGCGGGCTATGCCGCGGTGGCGGGCGGCGGACTCGCCGTCGTCATGGCTGCGGCCCTGGGACTCCTGCAGGTCATCGCCTGACGCCCCACCGTACGGGTCGGATCGGTACCAACGGGGGATCGGTCCCGCGGATTCCCACTTCTACCATCTGATACACCCCGCTTCACAGTTGTTCCACCGTGGCAGGGGTGCACGATGGAGACGGCCGGTGCCGAAGACAAATCGAATCACGAGCCAGCACGGTGCGCTGGTGAGCGTTGCGCAGGCAGCCAGTCTGCTCGGTGTCCATCCGAACACGGTTCGTACGTGGACCGATGCGGGGCGCCTGCCCGCGTACCGCATCAACGCCCGCGGTGATCGCCGCTTCCGACGCTCGGATGTCGAGCGCCTGCTGCTCAATGGCGACGCACCGCGATCGACCGATGTCGTGGCCGAGCCGTCGGCGCGGCGCGATGCCGCCATGGCTGCGCTCGATCGGCTCGCGCACGCCGGTGCCTCCGCCTCGAGTCCCGCGGCGGTCAGCCGCCTCGCGGTCGACACGCTGCGATCGCAGCTCGACCTGCCGAAGGTCGCGGTCTATCTCGCCCGGGGCGACGAGTTCGTCCTCGAATCTCATGGCGGCCATGAGTCGGCGCCGCCCGAGGTGCTGCCGACCCGGCCCGAGGAGCCGTCAAGCGCGGTGCCGGCCGGCACGATGCGGCTGCCACTGGTCGCCGGCAGTCTCAACGTCGGGCTGATCGTGCTCGATGACATGCCGCCGAATCGCGACCAGGCCGTCCTCGTCACCGTCGCCAACGCCATCGCCATGACCCTGGGCTCGGCGCAGCTGCTCAGCCGGCTGCGCCGGGAGCTGCGACGGGCACGCGCGCTGCGCGGTGTCATCACCGAGCTCTCCGGGCAGCTGGACCTGAGCGAGGTCCTGCAGGAGGTCGTCCAGCGCACCCGCGGCCTGTTCGATGCTGACCGCGGCGGGCTGTGGCTGATCGGGGACACGCGGCATCCATTCACGCTGGCCGCACAGCACGGGCTCTCCGACACCTTCCTGGCCAAGGCGTCGCGCCTGACGATCGACAGCGAGACGTTGGGCGTCGAGGCCATCCGTCAGCAGAAGCCCATCGCCCGCACCCACATCATCGGCGGCAAGGGGGTCGGCACCATGGGCGAGGCGTACGCCGAGGAGGGAATCCGCACGGCCTGCCTGGTGCCGCTCGTCGCGGATGGGCGAGCGGTGGGCCTGCTTGGCCTGTATCACGACACAGACCGCGCCTGGCCTGATGATGAGATGGCGCTCGTGCGCGCCTTCGCCAACCAGGCCGCGATCGCCATCAGCAACGCGCGGCTGTATCGGTCGGTCGCGGAGCAGGCGGCGCGCATGCAGTCGATCCAGGACCTCTCGGCGCGCCTCAACCGGCTCAACGAGGTGCGCGCCATCGGGCAGGCGATCGTCGACGAGGCATCGACGCTGGCCGAGTATCACGACATCCGCGTCTACAGCGTCGACTGGACGCGGCGCACCTGCGATGCCATCGCCTTCACCAAGGCGATGCTCGGAGACGGCGGCGACTACGAGGAACGGCTGCGCGTCGCGGTCGGCGAGGGCTTCACCGGCTGGGTGGCCGAGCACGGTGAGTCGCTGCTCATCGACAACGCGCTCGACGATCCGCGCGGCAAGACGATCGACGATACCGACGACATCGAGGAGTCGATGCTCATCGTGCCGATGCTCTTCGAGGAGACCGTGCTCGGCATCATCGTCCTGTCGCAGCTCGGCTTCGGCCGATTCACGCCCGACGACCTCCAGACCATGACCATCTTCGCCGGCTACGCGGCGCAGGCGCTCGCCAATGCGACGGCCTACGAGCGCCTCGCCGAGCAGTCGGAGCAGCTCGCCCGGCAGCTCGAGTCGCAGCGGCGCCTGCTGGAGATCAACGAGCGCCTCCTCTCGGCGCTGGACCCGTCAGAGGTCTTCCAGACCATCGCCGACAGCCTCGGCGCCGTCGTGCGCTACGACAACCTGTCGATCTATCGCACCGACCGCGAGGCACGCGTCCTGCGCCCGGTGCTCACCCGTGAGCGCTTCGCCGAGGAGGTGTCGCGCTACCTCATCCCATTCGGCAGCGGCCTGATGGGCTGGGTCGTGGAGCACGGTGAGTCGGTGCTCGCCAACGACGCGCTGAGCGATCCGCGCGTGGTGCAGATCCCCGGCACCCCCGCGGAGCCCGAGGCGCTCATCGTGGTGCCGCTGATCTTCGACGGCGAGGTCATCGGTGCCATGAACGTGAGCCGCATCGGGGAGGACGAGATCGAATTCTCGGCCGCCGACTTCGAGCTCGTCAAGCTCTTCGCCGGTCAGGCCTCGATCGCGCTGCGCAACGCGGATGAGCATCACGCCGTCGCGCAGCGGGCCGACACCGACGCACTGACCGGCATGGGCAACCACGGCGCCTTCCAGCGCATCCTGGCATCGGCGATCGACACGGCGCACGCCGCCGACAGCACGGTCGGGCTGCTGATGATGGACCTTGACCGGTTCAAGGGCTACAACGACGCGCTGGGCCATCCCGCCGGCGACCGGCTGCTGCATGCCATTGCGACCGCCATCTACGGCGCCGCCCGTTCCGAGGACCGGGTCTTCCGCTACGGCGGCGACGAGTTCGCCCTGATCCTGGCGGGGATCGAGCCCGGCGATATCGGCCGGGTCGCCGAGCGGGTGCGCCGCGCCGTGGCGCGCGTCAGCGAGGGCGGCGACCCCACCGTCACGATCACCGTCGGCGTGGCGATGTACCCGCGCGATGCCGCCGACAAGAACGACCTGATCGCCGCTGCCGATACGGCGCTCTACTTCGGCAAGCAGGCGGGCGAGGACCAGGTGGTGCACGTGGACGAACTGCCGGCGGAGGTCCGCACGCTTCGCGGCCGCTTGGATGAGCTGGCTCGCGTTGCGTTGCGCCACCCCGCCGAGGCGGGCCACGTCGAGGAGCTCGTCGAGCAGGCGGTCCGCGGCGGCGAGGCCGGCGATGGTGAGGGCTCATCGCGCGGCATGCTGCTCGCGCTGGCGCGCATGCTCGAGTCGCGCGACGCGCGCACCCGGGGTCACGGTGATCGCGTCGGGAGGCTGGCGCACCAGATCGCGCTCGAGCTCAACTGCGACGCGGCGACCGCCTCGGCGATCGAGCTCGGAGCCC
>JBDTNK010000025.1:0-29361 GCA_039933775.1 Chloroflexota bacterium
TCCTCGCCGGCGCCCAGACCGGCACCGGCAAGACGGCCGCCTTCGTGCTGCCGATTCTGCAGCGGCTCGACTCGACGCCTCCGCGCCCCGACGGCAAGATCCGGGTCCTCGTTCTCGCACCGACGCGCGAGCTGGCGATCCAGGTCGAGGAGAGCGTCCGTACTTACGGCGCGCACAAGCCTCGCCGCTCGACCGTCATCTACGGTGGCGTCGGGTATCCCGCCCAGCTCGCCGCGCTTCGCCGCCGGCCCGAGATCGTGGTCGCCACGCCCGGGCGGTTGCTCGACCACGCGGGAAGCCGCGCGATCGACCTGTCTGGCGTCGAGGTCCTCGTCCTCGACGAGGCGGATCGCATGCTCGACATGGGCTTCATCCGCGACATCCGCAAGGTGATCGCCCTGCTTCCCGCGCGTCGCCAGAACCTGCTCTTCAGCGCCACCTTCTCGAACCAGATCCGAACGCTGGCCGAGGGGCTGCTCAACAACCCCGCCAGCGTGCAGGTCACGCCCCGCAACACGCCGACTGACCTTGTCGAGCAGGTCGTCCATCCGGTCGACCGCGAACGCAAGCGCGAGCTGCTGACGCATCTCGTCCGCGCACGGGTGATCGACCAGGCGCTCGTCTTCACGCGCACCAAGCACGGCGCCAACAAGCTCGCCGAGCAGCTGACGCGCGACGGGATCGCCTCGGCCGCGATCCACGGCAACAAGAGCCAGCCGCAGCGCATTCGAGCGTTGAACGACTTCAAGGCCGGCCGCGTCCTGCTGCTCATCGCGACCGAAGTCGCGTCGCGCGGCCTGGACATCGAGGCGCTGCCGCATGTCGTCAACTACGAGCTGCCGATGGTGCCCTCCGACTACGTGCATCGCATCGGGCGCACCGGGCGAGCCGGCATCACCGGCAAGGCGGTGAGCCTCGTCTGCGTCGACGAGACGCCGCTGCTGCGCGAGATTCAACGCCTGCTCGGCGGGCCGATCGAGCAGGTCGTGATCCCCGGCTTCGAGCCCAACCGCGCGGTTCGCGCCGAGCCGATCCAGCTGCGCAGCGCCGAGCACCGTGGGCCACGCGGCCCGCGCCGCACCGGCCGTCCGATACAGGCGCCGCAGCATCCGTCACCCCAGCACGCGACCGCGCAGCACCCTTCCGCTTACAGCGCGAACGCCTCGTACGGCGTGCGCCCGACGGGGCCGGCAGCCGGCCAGCGTCGCCGCCAGCGTCCGGGCGGCCGACGATCGGCACCGGGCAGCAGCATCGGCAACCGATGGCAGGGGATGCCGGGGGAGCGATCCAGCCGATGATGCTCCGCTCCGGCGCCGCCAGCCGGCGGCTGCTCCGGCGCCACACGCAACATTGGCGCCGTTTCTCAATCCCCGGCAAGCAGGGCCAGGATCTCGGTCCCGTAGCGCTCGACGCGCGACGGACCGATACCCGGCACCGCTCGCAGCTCGACCTCGGTTCGCGGGCGCGCGACCGCCAGCGCGTCTAGCGTCTTGTTGTCCGCCACGACGTAGGCGGGCACGCCGTCCTGCCGCGCGCGCTCCAGGCGCCACGCCTTGAGCGTCGCCAGCAGGTCGCCATCGACCGCGGCCACCGAGATTGGCGAGGCCGCACGCGCAACCCCGCCCGACGACCGCACCCCCGGCTGCAGCTCGCGCAGGAAGGGCGACGGCCGTGCCCGTGCTCGACGACCCTTCAGCGTGTCGCGCTCCGCCGCCCATGACAGCGTCAGGCTGCGTCGCGCACGGGTGATGGCGACGTAGAGGAGGCGACGCTCCTCGGCCAGCTCCTCATCGTCATCCGCCGAGCCGCGGATCGGCAGCGTCCCGTCCTCCAGCCCGGGCAGCAGCACCAGGTCCCACTCGAGGCCCTTGGCGCGATGAATGGTCGAAAGCGTCACACCGTGGCCGCTCGCGCTGGCCGTCGCCTCGGCTGCGTCACGCCGGCCCAGGTCCGCCAAAAAGGCGGCGACATCCGCGTCCGATACGCTCGCCACGAGCTCGCGCGCCATCGCCATCAGCGTCAGCAGCGAGGCGTGCCGATCGCGCGCCTCGGGTCCGCCCTCGGGGATCGCCTCCTCTTCCCAGCCCAGCGCCGTGCGCCAGCGATCACGGAGCTTCACCAACAGCGGTCCATCGACGCCACGCAGCGCGTCACGCGCGTCACGCACCTCCGGTCGCGCGAAGAAACGCAGGCCGCGCACCGTGAACGGCAGCTGCGCGCGCGTCAGGGACGCCTCGATCGGGCCGAGCTGCGCATTCGTGCGCACCAGCACCGCCATCTCGTCGTGCGGCACGCCCATCGACGCCTGTGCGCGCACCGCCGCGACCAGCGCATCGAGCTCCGCCTCACCGCTGGAATGTGCCACCACCACCGGCTCGACACCGGGGTCGCGCGTCGCGACCAGCTCACGCCCCGGGATGAGCCGGTTGGCGAACGCGATGATCTGCGGCGAGCTGCGGTAGTTGTGCGACAGGCGCACGATGTGTGCGCCCGGATATCGGTCTGAAAAGCTCGTCAGGTACTCCGGCGACGCGCCGGTGAACGAGTAGATCGTCTGGTCCGGATCGCCAACCACGCACAGCTCGCGCCGCTCGCCGAGCCAGAGCCGCAGGAGCGCTTCCTGCAGCGGGTTCGTGTCCTGGTATTCGTCCACGCTGAACCAGGCGTACCGTCGTCGCACCAGACCGATGCAGCCTTCATCGCGCTCGTAGAGCTCGACCGCGAGCCGCAGCAGGTCCTCGAAATCGATGCGGCCCTGCCGCTCCTTCTGCGCCTCGTAGCGGCGGAACGTGCGCACCAACAGGTCGATCGGGATCGGCGTCTCGCGTCCCTCTGCCGCGGCCGCCAGCTCGTAGGCATCGGGACCGATGCGCCGGTTCTTGGCCCACTCGATCTCATCGGTCAGGTCCTTGGCCGGCGTGAACCGATAGTGCCCGGGCAGCTGCCGCGCCAGCGCACCGATGATGCGCGCCTTGGAAGGCAGGATCTCGGGCAGCGGCCGGTCATGACGCTCCGGCCAGAAGTGCGCCAGCTGCCGCCGCGCCGCGGCGTGGAATGTCGAGGCGGTCACGTCCGGACGACCGAGGCCGCGCAGGCGCAGCGCCATCTCGGCCGCCGCCTTCTCGGTGAAGGTGACGACGAGGGTGCGCTTCGGGTCGGCCGCACCAGTTGCCGCGGCGTACGCCACGCGATGGCTGATCACCCGCGTCTTGCCGGTGCCGGCGCCCGCGTGAATCGCGACCGGACCCTCGACCGTGGTCGCCGCCGCTCGCTGTTCGTCGTTGAGCTCGGAGAGCAGCGCATCGGCCACGCCGGGTGGCGTCATTCGTTAGCCTCCCCGCCATGGAGCTGCGACTCGCCAATGCCAGCACCGATGCGGCGGCGGTGGCCGCCATCTACGCCCCGCACGTCGCCGCCGGCCACGCCTCGTTCGAGGCCGCGCCGCCCTCCGCGGACGCGATGGGGGAGCGGATCGCGGCGACGCTGCAGCGAACGCCGTGGCTGGTGGCGGTCGAGGCGGGCGAGGTGATCGGCTATGCCTACGCCGGGCCACACCATGCGCGCGCCGGCTACCGCTGGTCGCTCAACGTGTCGACCTACGTCGCCGAACCCTGGCACCGGCATGGCGTGGCGACGAGCCTGTATCGCGCCCTCTTCTCGATCCTGCGCACGCAGGGCTTCGTGAACGTGTACGCCGGCGTCGCGCTGCCGAATGACGGCAGCCTGCAGCTGCATCGGTCCATTGGGATGGTGGAGGTGGGGACGTATCACGGCGTTGGGTTCAAGGATGGCGTGTGGCGCGACGTCACGTGGCTCGAGCTGGCGCTGCGTGAGCGGCGCGGCACGCCAGACGAACCGATCGCGCTGCCCGATCTCCTGCGGACCGATGCGGGCGGTGCGGCGATCGCCGCGGCGCTGCGTCAAATGACGTAGACCGGCGTGGCCCAAACGTCCCTACCGAGCGGCGCGTCGAGCGGGCATACTGCCCGTCATGACCGCAACCGCCTTCGAAACTCCGGCCATCGCGACCGCTGAAGCGGCCGCCACCGTCGCACCGCGTTCCACGGCCGCGCCCAGCCCGACCGCCCCGCTGAAGTGGGCGCTGCGGCTCGAGGCCGCGGCCGCGCTCGCCGTCTCGGTCGCGGTCTCCGCTGTCGCCGCCGGGCAACCGGACGCCGAGGCGACCACGATCCGTCTCGTGGCGGGTGGCGCGATGCTCATCGCCATCCTGGCCTTCTCCCTCGGCCGCCACGTCCGTATCGGGCGTCGCTGGAGCTACAACGCGTCGGGACTGCTGCAGGTCGTTGCCGTCTTCGGCATCGTCGGCGCGGGACTCCTCACCGAATCGGTTGGCTTCGTGCTCGTGCTCCTCGCGGCGCCGGCGATCGTCATGCTGGCGATGTGCCACGCCGGCGTTCGCGATGCGCTGGGTCAGAACCTGCCGCACCACTGATCTTCAGCGGCTATTGCCGCGGCCAGAGATATTCACGCAGCGTGAGTCCGCTGCCCGCGATCTCCGCGGCAACCTGGCGTCCGATGTAGCGGTAGTGCCACGGCTCGTAGCTGTAGCACGTCCGATCCAGCGTACCGGCGGGATAGCTCATCACGAACCCGTAGCGCCAGGCGTTGTCGCGCATCCAGGCGCCAGCGGGGGTCGTGGCCCAGTCGGCATAGTTCCACGGCGGGGTGCCGCTGGCATCGGTGAAGTCCAGCGTTGTGCCGAGCTGGTGCTCGCTGTGCCCGGCCCGCGCGCTCGTCAGCAGCGCCTGGTCGTAGCCCCCAACACTGACCCAGTAGTCGAAGGTTGACTGCTGCGTCGCATAGTCGCGGTAGCCGCTGACCGTCTGCAGCGGGGCGCCGGCGGCTGCCGCATCGGCCACCATGGCGCCCAGATCCGCGGCCACAACCGAGCGCACGAGGTAGCCGCCGTTGAGGCCCAGCGTGCCGGTGTCGACCAGGTCGCCCGGCGCGTAGCCCGGGCCGACCATGTACGTCGTGTCGACCAGGGTCAGCCACCACTCGTCCAACGACTGATGCACGGTGGCGACGTCGGCGTAGGCACAGGCCGGCAGGCCGGCGGTCTGCGGCGGCGAAGCGCTTGGCGCAGCGCTCGGTGGTGGCGGCGCAACGGTCGGCACAGCTGACGGCGTCGCGCTGGGAGATGGCCGCTTGCTACCCATCGGCCCCATCGTCGCACCGGGAACCCTCGGCGACGCGGTCGGCGTCGATCGCTCGGTTGGCGAGGCAGAACCGGCGGGGCTTTCGGGTGCCGCGCAGGCCGCGAGGAGCGCCACCACCGCCAGTGCCACGGCCGCTGCTGCATGAGCCCGCAGGATCATGGCCGCGACCCTACCACGGGTCCGGGTCAGTTCCCGCAGGGAGCCACGTTCCGCCAGTTCAGGATGGTGTCGTTCACCTGCTGGATACCGTCGTCACCATAGGCAAGCGTCAGCTGCCGGTTGGCGACCTCGCCGCAGGAGGCGTCCTTTTCAACGTAGTCCCACGCGTTGAGCGCGTACTTGTACTCGAGCGGCGTGCCCTCGGTGCCGGTGAACGTCACGGTCCAGTGGGTCGCGTCGAGGCGCGTGAGCTCAACACCGGCCGGATCCCACTGCGGCAGGCCGCCATCGAGACGGTCCAGGAAGCCGGCGATATTCACCGGGCGAGCGGATGCATCGGTCGAAGCCGGCACCGTCACGCTGAAGACGACGCTGATCGAGCGCAGGGCCGCGGTGGCCTCCACCTCGGACGACCACGCCGAGCGGTTAAAGGAGGTGTCGATCGCGCGTACGACGTAGCGATACGTGGCGCCCTCCGCCACCGTCGTGTCGGTGAAGGTGGTGACGCCGCTCACCGTCGCCAGGACGGCATACGGACCGCCCGTGACCTCGCTGCGGCCGATCTCGTAGCCGTGGAGCGATGCGTCACCCTCGATCGGATCCCAGCTGAGCTGCACGCCGTCGGGCGAGGCGCCCACAACCGCGAGGTTGCCCGGCACGGCCGGCGCGTCGAGATCGCCGCTCGACGTCACCGTCAGCGCTCCGGCCTGGGCGGCGGCGTACCCGTTGCCGATGCCGTCGAGATCGGCATAGACCCAGTCGCGACCGCCGGTCACGGAGTAACGGTACGCGTAGTCGAAGGCGCCCAGCGCATCCGGCAGCAGCGAGGCGACGAACTCGTCATTGGCCCCGGCGTCAGCGTTGAAGGCAGCCTCGACCCAGCTCCACGCCGATGGATCGGCCGATGGGTCTGAGCCATCGGCCCCGAAGCCCAGCTGGGCGCGCAGGCTGGCGGTGGCGCCGGGCTGGCTCGTGACGCCGTCGATCCAGACCTGGCCATAGACGGTATCGGTCCGATCGACGGTGCTGATGACGTGGCTCATCGCCGGCGGCCACTGCAGATTGGCCCAGCCGATGACGAGATGCGGGATGCCGTCGACCTCGTTGGATGCCTCGCTCTCGTTGCCGGCCGCATCGAGCGCCCGCACGACGAAGTGGTAGGTCCGCGCGTTCTCGAGGCTCGTCACGCTGAAGCTGGTGCGGGTGATCGACGCTTCGGAGACGCGCAGGTAGCCGCCGCCGCGCAGCGGGCTGGCGTAGACGCGGTAGCCGGCCGCGCCGTCGACCGCGTCCCAGGCAAGCTCGACACGGTTCGCCCCTTCTCCGGTGACGTGGAGGTTGGCGGGCGCGCCGGGTGCGGCGAGATCGACGCCGTTGGCCTCGAGCACCAGCGCGGCGAGCGGCGGCACGATGACGCTCAGGGTTCCGTCGCTCACCGTGATCGATCCGCTCCTCGTCGAGTTGGCCCCGAAACGGATGGAAAGGACCGTCCCATCGGGCAGGTAGCCATCAACCGGAATCGCCATGGTCCGTGATGCGTCGGAGCGGTTGACGGCCACGATCGCGGCCGACGCATCGGTCGCGCGGCCGTAGGCAACGGTACCCGCCGCGTCATCGCTGGCCAGGATGCGGAAGTCACCATCGGTCAGTGCGGGGAGCGATGCGCGGAGCGTGGCGAGCGACGTGTAGTACGTCCTGAGCGCCGTGTCGGGCGCGCCGCCCTTGTCGGCCCAGGGATACGTTCGTCGGTCATCGGGATCGTCGTCGCCGGTCACGCCGACCTCGTCGCCGTAATAGATGGTCGGTGCGCCGGGCATCGTGAACTGGATCAGCGACGCAATGCGCAGCCGCGCCTTGCCCGCCGCGACGTTCGCCGGCGTTCCCTCGCGTCCGGCGGTCGTCTCGGCGCCAGGTGTGAGCGTCCAGAGAAGCCGCTCGGTATCGTGGCTATCGAGCAGGTTCATGAGGCTGTAGTAGGCCGCATCGGGATAGTCCTCACGGATCGAAGCGATGCGGTTCGCGAACTCGGTTGGGCTGATGATGCGCCCCGAGTCGGCGAACCCCTTCGAGTCGAAGCCGCCGGGCGCCAGCAGGCCAAGCACCGCGTCGCGCAGCCGGTAGTTCATGGTGGTGTCGAGGCGGTCGCCGCGCAGCATGCGCAACAGCGTCGAGTCCTTCTGCCACGTTTCGCTGATCGTCAGCGCATCCGGATCGGCTGTCTTGACGACGTCGCGGAACGTCTCCCAGTAGCCGTCGGGGAACGATGCGTCGCCGCTGACGTCGAGCCGCCAGCCGCCGGCGCCCGCCTCGAGCCACCGCGTCGCGACCGCATCGTCGGCGGTGAGGAAGTACGCCTGCACATCGGGGTTCGTCTTGTCGATGACCGGGATCGAGTCGAATCCGAACCAGCCGGCATAGGTCATCGTATTCGGGCCGTCCGGACCGGCGCAGGCGCCGCCCGCCTGCGGCGTGAAGGTGAACCAGGCGCGAGAGGCAGAATCGGTCGATTCGCAGGCGCCCACGGTCCGGTGGTGGCCGTATCGGTCGAAGATCGGGGAGTCACTGCTGAGGTGGTTGAAGACGCCGTCCAGGATGATCCGGATGCCGCGCGCGTCAGCGTGCTTCACAAGATTGTTCCAGTCCGCCTCGGACCCGAAGGCGGGATCGATGCGCGTGTAGTCCTGGGTGTCGTACCCGTGGTTGCTGCCCGAGTCGAAGATCGGGTTGAAGTAGATGGCGGTCACGCCCAGGTCGGCAAGGTAATCCAGCTGCTGGTCGACGCCCTTGAGGTCGCCGCCCATGTAGTCGCGCCCTCGCGGCTGCTCCTTGGTCGGTGAGTCGGCCGGCGGCGTCGTGTCGAAGCGCCACGGGCAATGTGTCGCGCCGTCCGCGTAGTTGCGGCAGTAGCCCTCGGGCAGGGTGCGCCAGGGCAGCCGCAGGACCGGGTCGTCGTAGCGCACGTCACCGGTCGCGGGGTCGTTGTTGCTGCGCCCGTTGCGGAACCGATCCGGAAAGATCTGGTAGATCACCGCGTCCGACGCCCACGCCGGCGCCGTGAAGCCCGGCTCGTGGACCATCAGCGCCCAGCTCTGGTCCACCGCCTCGTCGGTTGCGGTACCGAGGCCGCCGTCGAGGGCCGCGGTGTCGTCGCCGTAGTAGTCGGTATCGGTGCCGTCGCTGACGATGAAGCGGTACCACAGGTTGTCCGGCGCGTCGTCCGGCAGGGTCACCGCCCAGAAGTCACAGCGCTCCGCGCCGAGCGCCTCGTCGTAGCAGCCGACGTCGGACGCCTCGACGCTCATGGGCAGGACCTGCTGCGCCCCCGCGTTGAGGCTGTAGAGGCGAAGCGCCACGGCGGTGACGTCGTCGTGGAAGGTGCGCAGGCGCAGCGTCACCGGCGTCCCGGACGGTACGGCGCCACCCGGCGTGCGGTACGTCAGATCGCGCGACTCGTGGCGCAAGCCGTTCCACTCGACATCGTTGTCGTGGGCGTGCCCGGCGGCATCGATGGCGAGGAGATGGGTCGCGGCGTCGTAGCGGAAGGTGACCGGCTGGCCGGTGAAGGCGACGCTGAACGCGATGTTCGGCCCGTTCGGCACGCCCTCGGCGCCGTAGTTCTCGTCCCACGCTTCGTTGATCGCGGCCTTGGTCTCGTAGCTACCGGGCGGGAGAGCGGTCGTCGTCAGCGTATAGGTGCCGTCCCCATCGGGATCCTGGAGCCAGGTGCGGAGGCAATCGGGCTGCCAATCGCCGGAACATCCGACCTCCGACTGCCAGCTGCCCGCCGCAGTGACGATGACCGAGCTGCGGTTATCGGTGATCCAATGCGTCGCGTGGCTGTAGTACGCCTTGACCGTCGCGGCGGTGCCCAGGTTGAGGCCGATGTTGCCGCCGTTGGGCACGGCGTTCGCCCCGTAGTTCTCGTCCCAGCCATCGTTCAGCGCGGCCTTGTACTGGTAGCTGCCGGCCGGAAGCGCGAACGAGGCCTGCCAGGCGTCGTCGGACGCGTCGTAGGTCAGGTGCGTCGCCGCACACGCCGGATCCCAATCGCCGGCGCAGCCAAGCTCCGACTGCAGGTCGCCGGCAACGGTGATTGATGTCGGGGTCGGGGTATGGCCGGCACGCACCGGCGACACACCCGCCAGGGAAAGGACGCTCAACACCAAGCCGAAGATGGTGATCAGGACGACCGACATCTGGCGACCATGGTCCGCGTTGGTCAGGGAATGCACGAGGCTCGATCCTCCCTGGGTGGAACACCATGTGTGCGGCAGCGTGCCGGTGAACCGGTTTAGTTGGCGGGGAAGCGCATGGTGCGCGCGCGCCGCGACGCTTGTCAATGACACGGACGGCTGGGGTGGCGCGACCGGACAACACCCATTCGGCCGCTGAGCGCATCCTCGAGTCTCGCCCGGAGCGTGCACCTATACTCAGCCACCGATGCCCGTTTCCCGATGGCTCCGCGTCACGATCCCCGCCGCGCTGCTCGTCCTGGCGAGCAGCGCGTCGGTCCTTGCCCAGACCAGCCTCACCGACCGCATCACCGACCTCAGCGGCGTGCTGGATGGCGAGCAGCGGTCGGTCGCGGAGCGCGCGATCACCCAGCTGGACAACGACGCGAATATCCAGCTGTGGGCGCTCTACATCGGCACGACCGGCGCCGATACCGTCACCGCGTACGCAGACGCCACCGCGGCCAACAACTCCCTTGGTGGCAACGACGCGCTGCTCGTTGTCGCGCTCGACGATCGACGAGATGCGCTCTGGGTGGGTGACGGTCTCGAAGAGATCACGGACCAGGAGATTGATTCGATCCTCTCCGACGCCGTCGAGCCGCGGCTGGCCGATCGCGAGTACGGCCAGGCTATCGCGGACGCGGCGGCTGCAATGGCAGATGCCGTTGCGCCCGCTGAAGGGTTCAACGCCTGGCCGTGGATCGCGCTCGCCGCCATCCTGCTCGGCGGCTGGCTGCTGTGGCGCTGGTGGCAGAACCGCCGCGGCGAGCAGCTCGAAGTCGAGGAGCGCGACCGAAAGACCGGACAGCTGGCTCGCGAGGCGAACGCGCTGCTCGTGGAGACCGACGAGAAGGTCCGCCAGGACGAGCAGGAGCTCGGGTTCGCGGAGGCACAGTTCGGCGCCGAGGAGGCGGAACGGTTCCGCAAGGCACTTCGGGCGGCGCGGGACGAGCTGAACGCCGCCTTCGAGCTGCGCCAGCGCCTGGACGACGCGGAGCCTGAGCCACCCCAGACGCGCCAGCAGATGCTGACCGAGATCATCGAGCGCTGCCGGCGGGCACAGGCCGGACTCGACGAGCAGACCGAACGCTTCCGCCAGTTGCGCGACCTCGAGCGGCGAGCACCGGAGATCATCAGCGAGGAACGCGGCAAGCTCGATGCGATCGAACAGCGGCTGCCCGAGGCCCAGGCAGCGATTACGGGACTGCAGGCGTACGCCGAGTCCGCATGGCGTCCGGTCGCCGGCAACGTGACCGAAGCGGGCAAGCGCATCGCGCTGGCGCGCGAGCTGGCCACCGCGGGCGAGCAGGCGCTCGCCGCGAAGGACCGCACCAAGGCTGCCCGCAGCGCCAAGGCGCTGCAGGATGCGCGAGGCCAGGCCGGTCAGCTGATCGATGCGATCGGCACGCTGCAGCAGACGATCCGCGACGCCGAGGCGAACCTGCCGACCGCCATCGCCGACGTGCGCACCGACATCGTGAACGCCCAGGCGGCGGCGACCGGGCAGCAGGCGGGCGGGAGCGCGATCATCGTGGAGCTTCAGCGGCGCATGGCGGCGGTGGAGGCGGCCGCGACGCGGCAGCCGCCCGACCCGATAGAAGCGCGCCGTCTCGTCACCGAGGCCAACGCCGCGGCGGACGCGCTACTCGCCAGCCAGCGCGAGACGGTAGAGACGCACGAGCGCCAGGCCGCCGCCGTGCAGGCTGCGCAGCAGACGGCACAGGCCGAGATCGGGCGCGCGTCAGACTTCGTGACATCGCGACGGGCGGGCGTCGGCCGGCGTGCGCGCACGCAGATCGCCGAGGCGGAGCGCCACCTGGTCGCCTCGCGCGCCGCCCAGGATCCAGCGACCGCGCTGGCCGATGCGCAGCGCGCCGGCGAGCTGGCACGGGCCGCGCTGGCATCGGCCCACCAGGACTTCGAGGCGCTCGAGTCGAGCGCGGGGCGCGGCACGATCCTGGTCAACGGTCGGCCATACGGCCCGGGGCGGGACGGCAGACGGCAGGATGCGCCGGGCTGGGGCGACGGCGATCTTGCCGGCGACATCCTGGGCGGCATCATCGGCGGCATCCTCAGCGGCGGCATCGGCGGACGGCGCGGCGGCGGATTCGGTGGCTTCGGTGGTGGCTCGTCCGGCGGGGGAGGCATCTTCGGCGCTGGTGGGGGAGGCTTCGGCGGTGGTGGGGGAGGTGGACGATCATTCGGTGGTGGATTCGGCGGGGGCGGTGGTCGCTCTCGCGGCGGTGGCTGGTAGGCCACCGCATCGGTCATGCAAACGACAGGAGTTAACCAAGATGGCTCAGACGACGATCCTGGGACGCATCGGTCAATTGGTGCGCGCAAACGTGAACGCGATGCTCGACGGTGCCGAGGATCCGGAGAAGATGCTCGACCAGCTGGTGCGCGACTTCACCAACAACATCGCCGAAGCGGAGGAGGCGGTCGCCCAGACCGTCGGCAACCTGCGGCTGACCGAGGATGACCAGCGCGAGGCACAGGCCGCTGCGGCCGACTGGGGCGACAAGGCCCGCGCGGCCGCTCGCAAGGCGGATGAGCTGCGCTCGGGTGGTGGCACAGACGCGGATCGCTTCGAGGACCTGGCCAAGATCGCGATTCGGCGCCAGATCAGCTTCGAGAACCAGGTCAAGACGTTCGACACCCAGATCGCCCAGCAGCGCGAGCTGACCGATCAGCTGAAGGACGGCCTGAACAAACTGCGCGTCAAGCGCGAAGAGCTGGTCCAGAAGCGTGATGAGCTCGTGAGCCGCTCCAAGATGGCGACCGCGCAGCGCCAGGTCCAGGAAGCGGTGCGCGACGTGTCGGTGATGGACCCCACCAGCGAGCTCAACCGCTTCGAGGAGCGCGTCCGTCGCGAGGAGGCGATGGCCAGGGGCATGCAGGAGGTTGCCGCGTCGTCGCTCGAGGAGGAGTTCGCGTCGCTCGACGACGGCGAGGACGAGGCCGAGGTGGAGGCCCGCCTGGCTCAGATGCGCGGGGGCTGAGGCACGGCGACCATGGCGCCCGATGGTCGGCTGACCCGGCTGGTCTGCACCATTGGTCCGGCGAGTGTCGGGCGCCTCGACGCGCTGGTGGCGAGCGGCATGGACGTCGCTCGCCTCAACTTCTCGCACGGGACCGATGACGAGCGCCGGCATGCGGTCAACGAGATTCGACGCGCCGCTGACGCCGCCGGGCGAACCGTCGCGATCCTGGCCGATCTTCCCGGCCCGAAGGTGCGCCTCGGAGAGCTCACCGGTGGCGAGCGCCGGATGGCACTGGGCGAGGCCGTGGTCCTCGGTCCTGGCAGCGGCGCAATCGCGACGTCACACCCGGGACTGGCCGGTGATCTCGCGCCCGGCGATCGGCTGCTCGTGGCCGACGGCGCCGTCGAGCTGCGGGTCACCGCGATCGATGGCGAGCGGGTCGTGGCCGAGACCGTCCGCGCCGGCATTGCGCGGTCCGGCTCAGGCGTCAACGTGCCGTCGGAACGGCTCTCGCTGCCGGCGATCGGCGAGCGCGACCGGCGCGCGCTGCAGTTCGCCACGGAGCTGGGGATCGACGCCATCGCGCAATCGTTCGTGCGTCGCGCGGAGGACGTGGCGGAGCTGCGCGCCCTGATGGGGGAGCGGCGGCGGCCGATCATGGCCAAGATCGAGACAAGCGCCGCGGTGCGCGACATCGAGCGCATCCTCGATGCCTGCGACGCGGTGATGGTGGCGCGCGGCGACCTGGGCGTCGAGATTCCCGCCGCGGAGGTGCCGTTCGTCCAGAAGGCGGTCATCGCCAGCGCGGTGGCGGTGGCGCGACCGGTCACCGTCGCGACACAGATGCTCGAATCGATGATCCACGCGCCGCGTCCGACCCGGGCCGAGGCGAGCGACGTGGCCAACGCCGTGCTGGACGGGGCCGATGCCGTCCTGCTCTCGGCGGAGACGGCGATCGGCGCGTTCCCGGTCGAGGCTGCCACGGCGGCGGCCGAGATCTGCCGGGTGGCGGATCAGCGATCGACGAAGCTGCCGCATGCGGCCATGCTGCGAGCCATCGACGATCCGGCCGTGGCCCTGGCGCTGGGCGCCGCGCGGCTGGCGCACTCCGACGATCTGCATGTCGCGGGCATGGCGTGCTTCACGCGCAGCGGGCGCACCGCCCGGCTGCTCTCCGCCGCCCGGCCCGACCTCGTCGTGCATGCCTTCACGCCCGATGACGCGGTCGCCCGCAACCTAGCGCTGGTGCGCGGCGTCGTCAGCCACCTCCTCGCGGTCCCCGCCAATACCGACGAGATGCTCGCGCGGCTCGACAGCGGGATGCGAGAGGCCGGCATGGGCGAAGGCTCGCTCATCCTGCTCGCCGCCGCGCACCCGTTCGGCGAGGCGCACACGAATCTCATCAAGCTCCATCGCCTCTGAGGGCGATCAGCGGCCGTCGGCCACCTCGGCCATGATCCGCCCCGCCGCCTCGCATTGGTCGCGGTCCACGTCGAGATGGGTCACGGCGCGCACGGTCCACGGTCCGAACGCTGCGACGAGCACGCCGCGCTGGCGGCAGCGTTCCACGAACGCGGCGGCATCGGGCACGCCGCGCCGCTCGACGAGCGTGAAGACCACGATATTCGTCCGCAGCCGGTCGAGATCGATCAGCACGTCGTCACCGCGCGCCAGCCGCTCGGCGATGATCCGCGCGTTTGCATGGTCATCGGCCAGTCGGTCGACGTTGTGGGCGAGAGCGTATGAGCCCGCAGCGGCGAGGATGCCGGACTGCCGCATCGCGCCGCCGAGCATGCGCCGGTAGCGAGTCGCCGCGCCGATCAGCGATGCTGAACCCGCCAGGAGCGAGCCGACCGGACAGCCCAGCCCCTTCGAAAGCGAAATGCCTACCATGTCGAATGAGGCGGCCAGCGCGGCAGGCGTGCGACCGCTGGCGACCGCGGCATTGAGCAGCCGCGCGCCGTCGCAATACGTTGCGATCGCGCGGTCGTGTGCCAGGGCACCGATCGCGGTGGCATCGGCCTCTGGGAAGATCACGCCACCGGCCCGGTTGTGCGTGTTCTCGATCACGACGAGCGAGGTTGGCGGGTACATCATGTGCCCGGCCGGCTTGATGGCGGCCGCGGCATCATCGGTATTGAAGACGCCGTGGGCGCCGACGGCGGTGAACTGCACGCCCGAGTTGGCGGCGGCGGCGCCGGTCTCATGCCACACGATGTGCGCCTCGACCGGCACGATCACGTCGTCCCCGGGCCGGGTGAGGGCCTTGACGGCCACCTGATTGGCCATGGTCCCGGTGGGCAGGAAGAGCGCTGCCTCCTTACCGAGCAGCGCCGCAACCTCGTCTTGCAGCCGGTTGACCGATGGGTCCTCGCCATACTGGTCGTCGCCGACCTCCGCCGCGGCCATGGCGCGACGCATCTCGGAACTTGGGCGAGTGAGGGTGTCAGAGCGCAGATCGATGGTCGGCATCGGCCTACAGCGTGCCACACGCCAGAAGTCCTTGACCGATAGTCCTACACTGCTAGCCGGCTGTCCCGAGCCACCGGTGCCACCCAGGCTACCGACGGCAGTACAACTGTGTTCGGAGGCTTTCATGCACCGGTCTCGTGGGCGCTTCGTCGCGCCCGCCCTGCTCACCGCGCTCGCCATCTTGGTGATGACGGCGCTCCCAGCGGTCGCGGCGGTCGCTCCGGTGAGCGTCAGCGTGACGCCCTATCCCAACAATGCGTCCGGCAGCGATCCGGCGTTCATCACCAGTGGTGAGCTCGTCGGCTTCGACGTGGTCATCAGTAACGGCAACTCGACCACCTCCGGCGTGAGCTTCACAGGCGCCGTCGGCGAGAGCCCGAACGTCGTCGCGAACGCGACGTACGTGGGCACTTACGTCACCGGGGGCTCGGTTGCGACCCAGACGACCTGCTCCCAGAGTGGCAGCCTTGTGTGCACCATCGGTAACATCCCCGGCGGCGGCACGCTGACGCTGCGGGCGGTCTACCAGACGCCGACCCTCCTCACCGCCGAGGAGAAGACGCAGCTGACCTTCACGATCACCGGGCAGGGCAGTGGCTCGACCGGGTCGGACAAGAACAACCAGAGCCAGGGCGACACCTACTCGGCCTCCAGCGTCGTCGAGGTCGTGCACCTATTCGCCAACGACGGCGCACGCCGCGGCGTTGCGGCCTTCATCAGCGGCGCCGGCGCGTTCACGCGGTCGACTGACCCCAGCGGCTTCGGCCCGTCGAACCCGACCGTCACCGAGGTCAAGATCCCGGCCTTTGCCGCTGCCAGCGAGATCCCCGCTGGGACCGCGCTCTGGTTCTCCGAGTTCATCGCCGCAGCGACGGAGTGCCCGGCCGCGGCATGCTTCGGCCAGACCGTCGATCTGCACTACTTCGACGGCCAGGTCGCACCGCGACCGTTCCAGGTGACCCTCACCCAGGACAACGTGAAATCGTTCGTCGCCAGCCCGAGCAAGTGGACGATCTACCACGTGCTCGACAACCTGAGCGTCGAGAAGCCGTTCGATCGCACATGCGCGTTTGTCAATGGGTTGCCCACGAACGCACCCTGCGGCGTCTCTCGCGACAAGTTGAGCGCGGATAAGAGCGACTACGTCGCCGTGTTCTGGCTCACCCAGAACGGCCGTATCTGGGGCGGCTGAGCCCGATGGGTGCTGCTCGGCCTAGCTGAGCAGCACCCGCAGGCGCCCGGCCGAGACGATGTCGCCCTTGCGCTCGTAGAGTTCCAGCGCCTCTGACCGGAGGGCTCGGACCTCGTCGTCACGGCCGGCGAAACGCAGCGCCTCGGCAAGGTCGGTGAGCGCTTCGGCGAGCAGGACCAGGGCGTCCGTGCCGCGGCGCAGCTCGACCGCTTCGGCGGCCAACCGCACGCCATCATCTATCTCCCCGCGCCGAGCGAGGCACATCCCGAGGACCGAGCGCCAGAGGGCCTGGGCGTCGACATCGTCCGCAGCGGCGAGCCCCTCGACGATCATGGCCAATGCCTCGGCATCCTCGAACCGATCACGCTGGTAGACGACGCGTCCCAGCGAGCCCGCGACGCTCGACAGGAGGAAGCGCTCGCCGAGCTGTGAGAGGGCATCGTAGTCACGCCGCAATTGGCGCTCGGCGGCCTCGAGGTCGCCGGCCAGCAACTCGACCGTGCTCGAGTTGAGCGAGGTCGCGGACGAGAGCACGCCCGCGCCCAGCTCCTCGAGCATCGATAGCGATTCCGCCGACATGTCACGGGCTCGCTCGGTCTCACCGAGCATCGCGTACAGCTGCGCCAGCACGCCGCGGATCAGCGCCTCCGTCCGCCGGTCACCGTCGATCTCCGCCGCCAGCTCCTCACAGCGGCTCACCACTTCGGGGACCGGCACGGGGCCGAAGAGCGCCCCGATCGCGTATCCAGCGGCGCCACGAGCCACGAGCCGCCGGTCGGAGGCCAGTCGCCCCTCCTCGAGGACGCGTTGCGCCGCGATCGCCGATTCGCCATAGCGCTGGGCCGTGCCGTGAATCGCCCACATCAGACGCCACGCCTTCGCGAGGCCAGCGTGGTCGGCGGCGATGTCGAAGACGCGCATGGCGCGCTCGACCTCGCGCGTCGAGCCGGTTGTCCACTCCGCGCCACCGGAGTACAGCTGCGCCATGAGATGCATGAGCTTCGCATCGGCCTCGCGGACCGGGTCACCGAGCGCGACGGCCAGGCTCTGTGCGTCGTCGAGCACCGCCAGCGCATCCTCGAACCTGCCGGCCTCGCTCAATGCTTCGCCGAGCTCGGGAAGGATGGCGAGGCGCTGGAGACTGTCAGGCGCGAGCGTCGCCGCGCGTTGCAGCAGGTTGACCGCGGCGGGCATATCACCCCGCGCGAAGGCCCGTCGTCCGGCGCCGGCCAAGCGTTCCGCGGCACGCTGCCCGATCGCGAGTCCGTGATCGTCGAGCGGCCCAAGCTCCGAAAGGTACCGGTACGCCTGCTCGAGGTGGTAGCCATGGATCTCGTCGAACTCGTGCCCGCGACCACGTTCGGCATTGATGCGCTCTGCCCAGCCCACGAAGCGCTCGTGGAGCGTCGCGCGAGCGCGCTTCAAAAGGCTCTGGTAGGCCGCGTCACGAACGAGGATGTGGTGGAACCGATACGTCTCGTCCTCACCAGGGGCCACCGGCTCCGGCCGTACGAACTGCTTCCGCGTCGTTGCTGCCAGCAGGCTGTGGACATGTGGGCGCACCGGTTCGGGGGCTAGCTCCACGACCGCCTCGACCGGGAATTCGACCCCGACCACGGCGGCCGGCTCGATCACGGCGCGCTCCTCACGCGAGAGGTGGTCGAAGCGCGCGGCGAGCAGCGCATGGATGGTGGGCGGAACCGAAATGCTCGAAATATCGCCGGACGACTCCCAGCGGCCGTCGATCTCGGTCAGGACGCGCGTGTCGATAAGCATCGAAAGCAGCTGTTCGACGAAGAGCGGGTTGCCCTCGGCAGCGAGCACGATGCGCTCACGCACGTCGGCCGCGATGCCCGTCGCGCCGAGCAGGTTCTGCACGACGTGCCTGGACTCCCCATCGCTGAGCGGCTCCAGGATCAGCCGCTCGTACGGATCTACGGTGCCCCACTCGCCGTGCGATTCCATCAGCTCATGTCGCGCCGTGCAGACCAGCAGCACCGGCGCCTCGAGCGTCTCGGTGAGGTGCTCGAGCAGATCCAGGAACGTCGACTCAGCCCAATGGATGTCGTCGATCACGACGATCAGGGGTCGATCAGCGGCAAGCACCTGCATCAGCCGTCGAACGCCCCAGAACAGCTCTGCCAGCGGGAACTGTCCGTCCGCGAGGCCCACCGCCGTCGTCACGCGCATGGTGATCTCCGGATCGCTGACGAGCGCATCGATCTTGCCGATCGCCTGCTCCGTCGTGTCCTCGGGCTCGATCCCGGCGGCCGCACGCGTCAGTTCCACCAGCGGCCAGAAGGTGATGCCCTCGCCGTACGGCAGGCAGCGGCCCTGCAGCACGGTGGCGGTCGTCTCGTGCCGCTCGACGAACTCGCGCACCAGTCGCGTCTTGCCGACGCCGGCGTCTCCGACGATGGTCACCGTCCGGCAGCGACGCGCCGACGCCGCGGCCGCGTACTGCGCCTCGAGCACGGCGAGCTCCTGGGCGCGACCCACGAATCCAGCATCGCCGCGACGCTCGCTGGCCGCGGTGTCGAGGACGTCGATGACGCGGTAGGCAGGTACG
Source organism: Chloroflexota bacterium (assembly GCA_039933775.1). Lineage (GTDB taxonomy): Bacteria > Chloroflexota > Limnocylindria > QHBO01 > QHBO01 > JBDTNK01. The sequence goes on from JBDTNK010000025.1 coordinate 18,792, forward strand.
CGCTCGGACTTTCCCTTGAGCTCCAGCGGTTCCATCGCCTCGACCTGGACGCTTCCGCGGACGAGCCGATAGGTCAGGTCGCCGATCAGGACCTCGTTCGGAGGTGCCGCCTGCTCCAGCCGCGCCGCGACGTTGACAGCGTCGCCGGTCACCAGGCGCTGACCGCCGGTGGGGTCACCGGCGACCACCTCGCCGGTGTTGACACCGGTTCGGTTGGTGAGCCGGACGCCGTAGCGTCGCTCGAGATCGTCGTTCAGGACAGCGAGGGCGCTCCGCGTCTCGGCCGCCGCGCGCACGGCACGCAGCGCGTCGTCTTCGTGGAGCTTTGGCAGCCCGAAGACAGCCATGATGGCATCACCGATGAACTTCTCGATCGTGCCGCCATGCCGGCGCAGGACCTCGGTCATCGAGTCGAAGTAGCGCGTCATCACCTCGCGCAGCGCCTCGGGATCGAGCGCCTCGCCAAGGTTGGTCGAGCCCTTCAGGTCACTGAAGAAGACGGTCACCGTCTTGCGCTCTTCCTGTCGCTCCAGCTGCGGCGCGAGGACAGCGCCACAGTATCCGCACAGGCGGAACTTGGGCGGGTTCTCCTCTCCGCAGCTCGGGCATACCTGCATGCCAGCGAGTGTACGGAATGGAGCGCCCTCGCCCCGGTGATGTGCCGCGTGACCGGCGCCGTATCCTGTGCGGAGATGCCGATGACTGCTGAGCCGCGCGTTTCGGGGGGCGCGTGGCGTGGCGCCCTGGCGGGGATCGCTGCCGGGGCCGCGGCGCTCGGCGCCAGCGAGCTGTTCGCCGGGCTCGTGGCGGGGGCACCCTCGCCGATCGTGGCCATCGGCGACCTGGTCGTGGCGCTGCAGCCGGCCGGCGCGAAACAGCTCGTCGTCGATCTCTTCGGCGAGGCGGACAAGCTGCTCCTCAACCTGCTCATCGGTGGCGTGGCGCTGGCCATCGCGGCGGCGCTCGGAATCATCGCTCTGCGGCAGCGCGGCGCTGCGCTCGTCGGCTTCGGGATCGTGGCGTGTGGTGCGGCGGCCGCATCGCTGCGCGATGCGCAGGTCGAGCCGCTCTTCGCCATCGTCAGCGGAGCGCTCGGCACAGCGATCGCCGCCATCGTGCTGGCCCGGCTGCTCGACCTTGCCGGCGCACGAGTCGAGCAGCGAGCGGAGATGCCCGATTGGTCGCGCCGGCGCTTCATCGGTACCTCGCTGGCGGTGGGCGGCGTGGCCGCCGCGGGTGGCCTCTTCGGGCGCACGCTGCTCGACCTCGGTCGGGCCGCCTCGCCGGCTGCCGCTGCCCCGCTGCCGGCGCCCGCCTCCAGCGTCCCGCCGCTGCCTGCCGGCGCGGGGCTGGACGTTGCGGGGATCAGCTCGATCGTCACGCCGAACGACGCGTTCTACCGGATCGACACCGCGCTGCTGCTGCCACGGGTCGACCCCGTCACGTGGCGATTGCGCTTCAGCGGCATGGTCGATCGGCCCTATGAGCTGACCTACGACGAGCTGGTGGCGATGCCGCTCAGCGAGCAGTACGTCACCATCGCGTGCGTCAGCAACGAGGTCGGTGGCGACTTGGTGGGCAATGCGCGCTGGGGCGGCGTACCGCTCCGGACCCTGCTCGACCGCGCCGGGGTGCAGCCGTCAGCGACGCAGCTCGTGGGGCGGTCACAGGACGGCTGGACTGCAGGGTTTCCGACTGCCTGGCTGGACGAGCCGGACCGCGAAGCGATGGTGGTCCTGAGCATGAACGGCGAGCCGCTGCCGACGGCGCATGGCTTCCCGGCGCGGCTGATCGTGCCGGGACTGTACGGCTACGTCAGCGCCACCAAGTGGCTGACCGAGATCGAGCTCACCACGCTCGAGGCATTCGACGCGTACTGGATCCCACTGGGCTGGGCCAAGGAGGGACCGATCAAGACGCAGTCGCGCATCGACACGCCGCGGCATCGGTCCAGGATCGACGCCGGGCCGGTGGCGGTCGCGGGCGTCGCCTGGGCGCCCGATCGCGGGATCAGCGCCGTCGAGCTGCAGGTCGATGAGGGTCCCTGGCAGACCGCGGAGCTGAGCGTCCCGATCTCCGACGCGACTTGGGTCCAGTGGGTCGTGCGCTGGACCGCGACATCGGGCGACCACGTCATCCGGGTCCGCGCGACCGACGCCACCGGCACCGTCCAGACCGCCGAGATCGCCCGGCCCGATCCGGACGGCGCGACCGGCCTGCACACGATCGCGCTGAGCGTGGCCTAGGCCCAAGGCCCCGGGCTGGGTCATGGGACATTCGGGCCATGGCTCGATGGTCCCGCGAATGGTCCCCTGAGCGGGCATGACCCCGACCGATCCGACCGGCATCCCGAACCCCGAGAGCGCCGCACGCCAATTCCTCATCCGCTTCGTCGCCGTCGCGGCGATCGTCGCCACCATCGTCTACCTCGGCTGGCGCACCGCCTTCACGGTGAATCTCGATGCGTGGTATCTCTCGATCCCGCTGCTCGTGCTCGAGATTCACGCCGGCATCGGCCTCGCCCTGTTCACCTTCTCGCTGTGGGACGTGGACCGTCGACCCGTGGCAGGTCCGCCACCACGGAATCTCAAGGTCGCGGTCCTGGTGCCGACCTACAACGAGGGGCCTGAGATCCTGGTTCCGACGGTCGCCGCCGCGGTGGCCCTCGAGCCGGTCCACGAGACATGGGTGCTTGACGACGGGAACCGCCCCGAGGTTGCCCGCATGGCGGCCGCCCTCGGCGCGCGCTACCTTGCTCGGCCGGAGCACGCCCATGCCAAGGCGGGCAATATCAACCATGCGCTCGGCGTGATCGACGCCGAGATCATCGCCGTGCTGGATGCCGACCATGTCGCGCGCCCCGGCTTCCTGACCCAAACGCTCGGCTACTTCAGCCATCCGCGCGTGGCGCTGGTCCAGACGCCGCAGGACTTCTACAACGCCAGCTCCTTCGAGCACGACGGCGCGGCCCTCGGCCAACCGTTCCACGAGCAGACCCTCTTCTATCGGCTGCTGCAGCCGGGGAAGAACCGATGGAACGGCGCCTTCTGGTGCGGCACCGGTGCCCTGGTCAGGACCGATGCCCTGCGGGCGGTGGGCGGTGCGGCGACCGAGACGATCACCGAGGACATCCACACCACGATTCGCCTGCACCGGCGCGGCTGGCAGACCGTCTATCACAACGAGGTGCTGGCACGCGGCCTCGCCGCTAGCGACGCGGCGCAGTACCAGCTGCAGCGCAACCGATGGGGAACCGGGGCGATGCAGGTCCTGCGCACCGAGAACCCGCTTGTCGTGTCTGGCCTCACGCTGCCGCAGCGCCTCTCCTACGCCTCCACCCTGCTCGGCTGGTTCGACGCGTGGCGCACGCTGGGCCTGCTGGCCCTGCCACCGCTCGTGCTCCTGACGGGCGCCGTGCCGATCGCCGCCGACGGGCGCACCTTCCTGACCTGGTTCGCGATCACCTACGCCTGCCAGCAGACGGCGCTGTACCTGCTCGGACGCGGCGCGTACCGGCCGTTCCTCTCCATCCTGTTCGAGATCGTGCGCATGACGCCCAACCTCGTCGCCACCATGACGCTCCTCGTGCCGCGCTCGCCGCACTTCAGCGTGACGCCGAAGGGTCGCATCGCGACGGACCGCGGTCGCGCGGAGGCCCCGAAGCCACTGTTCGCGGTGCTGGCCCTGTCCTTCGTTGCCGCCACCATCTTTGCGCTCGTGACCCTGGGCGTCGTGCCCCTCCGCTACGCTGAGCCCTGGGCGGCCTGGGGCGCATTCGGGTGGCTGGCCGTCAATGCTGGTCTCGTGTGGGCCGCCATCGGGCGCATCCGATCGCTGCGCTTCGCGGCCGAGCGACGCGCCTCGGTACGCTTTGGCGTCGACGCGGCAGGCACCATCGACGGCGTAGCCTGCCAGGTGCAGGACGTGTCGGTCGGCGGCACGCTGGTCGCCACCAACGCCATCCTGCCGGAGCGCGAGGCGCACCTCGTCACGATCCGGCTGGGCGACACGAGCACGTCACTCTGGACTGGAGTGCGTTCAGTGCGCCAGGCGCCGAGCGGCGAGATGCACTACGCCCTCGAGTTCCTGCCCGACCAATACCCCGCCCTGGGCGAGCTGACCCGAGCCGTCTTCAATGGTGGTTTTCCCGAGACGATGGCACGGCAACAGCCATGGGCCGAGCTCCTGCGCCGCGAGCTCGCCGGCCTCTCGACCAGGTTCCGGCGCGACCCCCAGCGGACGGCCCTCTCCGGCGCTGCCGGCGGCCAGCGCTTCTAGCGCACCTCGCGGCGCGCGGCCTCGAGCACCTCGGCGCTCACTTCGGCCCACGCGCGATAGATCGCCGGCCCCGGATGGAAGGCATCTGACGCCAGCGACGCGGTGCGCGGATCGAGCCTGCCGCGCAGCTCATGCGCCAGGTCGACGTAGATCGCCCCGGCCGCGGCAGTCTCGGCTCGCTGGACCCGTCGCAGCAGGCCGCCGAGCAGGTCGCCGAGCATGATGAGCGGCTCGTGGCCGGGCAGCGCGCCGCGGAAGCGGGGGATGCCGATGACCACGATCTCTGCCCTCGGCGCGCTCTCGTGGATCGCGGCCAGCAGCCGGCGCATCGCCAGCCGGAAGGCGCGTGGCGATGTCGCGCGGATAACGTCGTTGGCACCGATGCTCACCGCCACGATGTCCGCGTCGGGCAGCGGCGGCCGCGAGTCGGGGAGATGCGGCCGCAGCGGATGTCGTGCGCGGAGCAGCTGATCGCTCACCACGTCCACGGCGCGCGCCCCGGCCCAGCCGTAGCTGAGCACGCGGACGCCGCGATCGCGGTCGGCCGCGATGCGCTCGGCAAGCTGGACCGGCATCGAATCCTCTGCTCGATCCACGCCGACCCCCGCCGCCGTGGAGTCGCCGAAGACGACGAGCTCGAGCGGCACCTCGTTGTCCGCCAGCCCGCGACCCGGCGGGGCGATGAGCTGATAGATGTAGAACCCCGGATGGCCCGGCAGCAGCGCCATGCCACGCAGCCTGCGCAGCCGCCACGCGACCAGCGCGGCGCCCGCGCCGGAGGCGAGCGCCAGCCCCAGGCCTGCAACCCGTCCGAGCCTGGTCAGGTCAGATGGCACCGGCGGCGGTGGCATCTGGCCGCAGGATCGGTCGATCGGGCAGCGGCGCCCCGTCCAGGTAGAGCTCGACCGTCACGATGCCCTCGGCCAGCGGTGCGTCGCTCACCAGCGCCCAGGCCATGTGCGACAGGTTCGCGACGCGCTGGTCCGGCGTTCCGTAGTAGCAGGGGCAGGAGTCGACGATCGGAAGCTCGACACATCGGTCCGCACACACGACCACCTGTTCCGCCTGCGGGCCTGACAGCGCGCCGCCCAGCGCCGACGGCAGCGCCACCGTCGGACGGCCCTCCCATCCCGCCTGCTCGGCGTACGAGCTGGCGGCGCCGGTGACGATGCGGGTGGCGGCCGCGACCGGAGCGGTTCCGGCGTGCAGCGTCGCCGCGGGCGTCAGCTCGGGGTCGCCGGCGAAGGCGTACCAGTACTCGGTCTTGCCGTCGAGGTAGGGCGAGTGGTGCAGCCATACCTGGCGGCCGGCGACGGCGGCATCGGGCAGCATGGCAAGCGCATCGGGGCTGAAGTTCGGCTCCGCGGCATAGACCTGGCCGTAGGTCCAATCGGGGTGCTCGAGCATGGTGCTGATGAGCCGCGCGGCGCCGTCGTAGAAGTCGGTCGCGAAGTAGGCGCTGGCGGCCAGGTCGTCGAGCGGCGCGCGGGCGTAGCCGGCGACGCGTGCCTGGGCCTGCTCCAGCGTGGCGGGGAGATCGAAGCCCTCGCTCGCGCCGGGGGCGTAGCAGGCGTTGGAGTAGATCATCACCCAGCCGGGCGCCGGTCGCGCGTTGGCCGCGATCCAGGCCTCGCCGTAGTAGGCCAGCGTGCCGTCCTGCCACGAGTCGGCATGGGTGCCGTGGGCGTTGGGACCCTGCAGGCCCCAGCCGTTGACCGCCGCCGGGTCAGCGCTGCCGTACGGGTTGGGCACCCCGATGCCGTGGCCCAGGTAGACCACGATGTTGGCGCCCTCCACCGCGGCGAGCACCTTGTCGGGCGTGGCGTCGGGCGAGAAGGCGGTGGCGACCGTCGCGCCGCCCGCCTCGGCCGCCGTCACCGCGGCGGCGGCGATGGCCAGGTACGTCGGCGTCAGCTCCTCGCCCACCGGGCCCACGATGACCGCCACCTTGAGCGCGGGGCGCTCGTCAGCGGCCGCTTGCGCCGGCAACGAGGCCAGCAACGAGAGGAGCGCCAGGACCAGGACAGCGGTTCGCCGCACGCAAGCACCATCGGGACACAGGATGGACAACGAACCGTGCGGCGCTCGGAGCATCGATTGCCGCTCGGGGCGCACAGGATCGCACGTCGAATCGGGCTCGACAAGCAATTCGGACCGGGTGGTGCGCGAAGGCGCCACAATGCGCCGATGCCGGCCGCCAGCGCCCTGATCCTCCTCAACCCGATCGCGGGTGGCGGCCGCGCGTCGCGCCTCGTCCACCGCATCGCCGCGCTGAGCGGCACATCGGCGGTGCTCGTCGTCGGCGCGTCGACGGACCACGTCAGCGAATTGGCGCGCGACGCGGCGAAGGACGGCTACTCACGCGTCATCGCGGCGGGTGGCGACGGAACGGTCCAGGCCGTCATCAACGGTCTGATGGCGACCGGCGAGGGGAGGCCGCAGCTCGGCATCGTGCCGATCGGCAGCGGCAACGACCTGTCCCGGAGCCTGGGGATGCCGCGCTCGCTGCGCGAGGCGGTGGACCTCGCCCTGCACAGCGCCTGCGCCCCGATGGACCTCGCGCTGGCGCGGGCCGAGGGATCGTATCGCTGGTTCGGCTCGGCGGCGGGAGTCGGCTTCGATGCGCAGGTCGCGACGGCCATGGCCGGGAGGCGCGGCAGATGGCAGCGGGGCAAAATCGGGTACCTGGCCACCACGCTGGCCGAGCTGCGCCGGACGCGAAATCATCGCGTGCGGCTCAGCGCGCGGCACGGCGACGCCGAATGGAGCGAGGAGCTGACAATCCTGCTGGCCGTCGTCGCCAACGGCGCGTACTACGGCGGAGGCATGCGGATCGCCCCCGACGCCACGGCCGGCGATGGGCTGTTGGACCTCATCACCATCGCCGACGTGTCGCGCATGACGGCGTTGCGACAGCTGCCGAACCTGTACCGCGGCACCCACCTGCGCCACCCGGCAGTCAACGCCCGGCGCCTGACGGCGATCGAGATCGAGCCACTCGACGGCGATCCGTTGCCGCTGCACCTGGACGGCGAGCCATGGCAGCGGACGCCGGTGCGCATCGAGCTGCATCCCGCGGCGATCGCGGTGGCTGGCAGCCTGCGAGCTGAATCGGCTAGCCTTCGCGGGTGAACGACGCCGCTGCACCAGGCACGATCGAGGTCGGGATGGCGCTCTCCGACGCATCGGGGCAACGGATCGGAACCATCGACGCCGTCTTCGTGGACTACATCCTGGTTCGAACCGCGGCACTGGTTCCGGTCGACGTGTACGTCCCGGTCGCCGAAACCTCCGCAGCCCCGGACGGCGGGTTGCGCGTGGCGGTGCCGCGCGAGGAAGCGATCGAGCGCTGGCATCGACCGCTGAAGCGCGCACCGCACGCTGACCAGTGAGAGCGGCGGCATCGGTCCATCGCGTGCGTTACGCTTGCGCCCACGATGGTGATTGACTCCGACGAGATCGAATTCGGCGGCGCCTCCGACCTGCTCGGGGGCGGGAAGACGAGCGACGACCTGGGCCCGATGCGCCACTCCGCGGCGCACATGATGGCGGCTGCGGTGCTCGAATTGTTCCCCGATGCCAAGCTCGGCGTGGGTCCCGCGATCAAAGACGGCTTCTATTACGACCTGGACCTGCCGCGCCCGCTGACGCCGGCTGACCTGGAGCAGATCGAGACGAAGATGCGCGCCCAGCAGGCGGCGGACCTGAGCTTCGAGCACTCCCAGGATCTGCCGCGGGAGCAGGCGATCGAGCGGCTGCGCGCGGCGAACCAGCCATACAAGGTCGAGATCGTGCAGGACCTGCCCGAGTCCGAGGGGCCGACGGTCAGCTTCTACCGCCACGGAACGTTCGAGGACCTGTGTCGCGGCGGCCACCTGGCCTCCACGAGCCAGCTCGGCCCGTTCAAGCTGCTGCATACCGCCGGGGCCTACTGGCGCGGTGACGAGAAGCGACCGATGCTGCAGCGCATCTACGGCACCGCCTGGCCGACCCAGGAAGAGCTGGACCGCTACCTGTGGCGCATGGAGGAGGCCAAGAAGCGCGACCATCGCCGCCTCGGCCGCGAACTGGATCTCTTCACCTTCCACCCCGAATCACCGGCCGCCCCGTTCTTCCATCCGCGCGGCATGGCGATCTGGCGCGCCCTCGAGGCCTGGTCACTCGAGGTGCGGCGCGGCGGCGGCTTCAGCGAGGTGCGCACGCCGAGCCTGGTCCGCAAGGAGCTGTGGGAGACTTCGGGCCATTGGGGCAACTACCAGGACAACATGTTCGTGCTCGACGACTACGACCACGTGTCGGGACTCAAGCCGATGAACTGCCCCGAAGAGATCCTCGTGTACAAGACGCGCGCGCGGTCGTACCGCGACTTGCCGCTGCGTTTCGCCGACTACAGCACCCTCTTCCGCAAGGAGCGCACCGGGGTGCTGGCTGGCATGTTCCGCGTGCGCCAGCTGACCCAGGACGACAGTCACGTCTTCTGCCGCGACGACCAGGTCGACGACGAGCTGCGACTGGCCCTGGCGCTCGTGCGGCGCCAGTACGCGCCGTTCGGCTTCGAGCCACGCGCCAAGCTGGCCACGCGGCCGGAGAAGCGCCTCGGCTCGGACGAGTTCTGGGAGCGGGCCGAGGATCGTCTCCGCGAGCGCCTCGAGGAGGACGGCATGGCCTACACCCTCGATCCCGGCGGCGGCGCGTTCTATGCCCCCAAGATCGATATCTTCATCGAGGACGCCCTAGGCCGCGAGTGGCAGATGGCCACGATCCAGGCCGACTATCAGCTGCCGCAGCGCTTCGATCTGGAATATCGGGCGACCGATGGTGGCTTCGAACGGCCGGTGATCATCCACTACGCGATCTACGGCTCGTTCGAGCGCTTCATCGGCATCCTGACCGAGCACTTCGCCGGCGCCTTCCCATTCTGGGTCGCACCGCTGCAGGTCGCGATCGTGCCGATCGCCGATCGCCACCTCGAATACGCGGCGCGCGTGCAGGCGGCGCTCGCCGAGGCGGGGATCCTGGCCGGGGTCGATGACCGCAGCGAGCGGATGCAGCTCAAGCTGCGCGACGCGCAGGAACAGAAGGTGCCGGTGATGGTCGTGGTAGGGGATCGCGACCAGGAGGCCGGCGCCGTATCGGTTCGACTGCGCACCGGCGAGAAATCGGCCGAGGCCGTGCCGCTCGACGAGTTTGTGGCCGGTCTTGCGGCCCGCGCGTCGGCCCGCGAGCTGTGGCCTTACGCCGAGGGCGACGGCGCTCCGGCTTGACGGCTTCGCGATGAAGAAGATGCGCGCCATCGGTCAGCTGGCACTGCGCTCGACAGACCCCGTGCGCGTGGCCGAGTTCTACGAATCGGCCTTTGGCTTTCGGCGCCTGGCCGCCGACGACGGCGCCGCGGATCTTGAGCTCTCCGGCTTCGAGCTCTCATTCCGGCGCGGCGACGAGGCGACGCGCGAGGGGATCCAGATCGGCTTCAAGGTCGAGACCGCCGGCGAGGTCGACGCCTGGGCACAGGAGCTCAGCCGGCGCGGGTTCGCGCTCGTCGCGCCACCATCGGGAGACCGATGGGAGGGCAGCCGCTCATTCCGCGTCGCGGACCCCGACGGCCGCCAGGTGGCGATCTTCTACGACTACCCGAGGTAGCCAGGGGACGCCGCGATCTCGGCCAGAAATCGAGGGCGGCGTCCGTTGACCAGCCGTTCGTTTTCGGGGTACACTCCTTCGGCGTTTTCGCATTCCATGTTCGGTGGCCATTCGGCTGTATCGGCCGGTGGCTTCTTTGTTGAAAGGACACAGCAATCGCAAGGGATCTCCGCATCAATGAGATGATCCGCATTCGTGAAGTGCGCGTCATCGATGAAGAAGGCCAGCAGCTCGGCGTCATGGCAACCATCGATGCCCAACAGCTCGCCAGGGAGAAGGGTCTCGACCTCGTCGAGGTCGCCCCGACAGCGGTCCCTCCGGTTTGCCGAATCCTCGACTATGGGCAGTACAAATACGAGCTTCAGAAGCGCGATCGCGACGCGAAGAAGAAGCAGAAGGGCCAGTCCTTCAAGGAGGTCCGGCTCGCCGTCAAGATCGACACGAATGACCTGCGCACCAAGGTCCGGCGCGCCGGGGAGTTCCTGGACGACGGTCATCGCGTCAAGGTCACGGTCCGCTTCCGTGGGCGCGAGATCAGCCACGCGAACCTTGGTCGCGACCTGCTGGTCAAGGCAGCGGATATGATCAGCGAGCACGGGATCATCGAGCGGCAGCCACTGCTCGAGGGTCGCAGCATGTACATCGTCATGGC
>JBDTNK010000026.1:0-29314 GCA_039933775.1 Chloroflexota bacterium
CCGATTCTGTTGTGAATGGGACGGCCGGGAAGTTGGAGCTACCCGCCGCTTGATTCAGGACAGAATCAGACCCGGCCGGGAGCTTCGGATCGACCGAGTGGGCGGCAGTGACCTCGGTGGCACGCGCCGCGGCGAGGCGCGTGAGTCGCGCCGCGCCAACGAGGACGGCGAACGACATCGAGACACGCTAGGTGTCACAAACGCGCGCGATGCTGCGCGCATGACCTACCTGCTTCTCTGCCCCTGGTGCGAGGACGAGGCGCCGTTCGACGGTGAGCTCGATGACGAGCTCACCTGCCGCGGCTGCGGCCTGCGCATCGAGCTCGCGACCGAATCAGCCCGCCTCGACCTGGCGCTGCCCGACGCGGCCTGAGACCGCGCCGGGCGACCGGTGCCGCGGGTCAGCGGTTGGTCTGGCTCACCTCGCCGCGCCACGCGCCGGTCTCGACGCCCCGGCCCTCGATGAACTCCTTGAAGCGCTCGAGATCGCCCTTCACGCGGCGATCCAGGAAGCCGAGCCCGGTGCCGACGTTCTCGACCACGCCCTCGGGATCGGCGTCCATCTGGAGCGTCACCCTTGTCTGACCCTCGTCGAGGCGGTGGAAGGTGACGACCCCCGCGTTCGCGGCCCCCGTGGTGCTCGTCCACGCGACGCGCTCATCGGGATGCTGCTCGGTGATGGCGGCGTCCCATTCCTTTGTCTTGCCGGCGATCTCGGCGACCCATCGAAGGTGAGTGTCATCGGTCTGGGTGACAGACTTGACGCCCTCCATGAAGCGCGGGAAGTCCTCGAACTGCGTCCACTGGTCGTAGGCGGTGCGGACCGGCACCTTGACATCGATCGATTGCGTGACATTGGCCATCTGCTTGTCTACCTCTGCGATGTGTTTGCAACTCGACCCGTTGCATCCGCTGGGCCAGCAAGCTTGCTCGCCGGGTCAGCCAGCGCCAGGTCGCAGGGCCGCTTCGAGATGCTGGAGCGTGCGTGCGGACCGATGGCGCAGCGCCTCCGCGCTGCGCACCCCATGCCGCTCGCCGGGGAGCAGCAGCACCTCCGGGGCGGTGCCGTGGGTGCCCAAACTGGCTAGGAGGCGCGCGGTGTGGCGCAGGTGCACGTTCTCGTCGATGATGCCGTGGATGATGAGCAGCCGGCCGCGCAGCGGGGCGGCCGCTGGCGCCAGGCCGCTCGCCCGATAGGCATCGGGCTCGGCGGCCGGATCGCCGAGATAGCGCTCGGTGTAGGCGCTGTCGTACAGCCGCCAATCGGTCACCGGGGCGCCGGCCACGCCCACCGCGAAGAGATCCGGCTCGGCGAGCATGCAGCGCACGACCATGTAGCCGCCATAGCTCCAGCCGATGATGCCGATGCGCCGCGGGTCGGCCAGCCCGCGCCGCACAAGCTCGCGCACGGCTGCGGCGGTGTCCTGCACCTCGGCCACGCCCAACCGGCGGAAGAGCGGGGCCTCGAAGGCGATGCCCCGGTTGAAGGTGCCGCGATTGTCGACCACGAGTACGGCGATCCCACGCTGCGCAAGTCGTTGCGCGGCCAGGTCCACAGTGAGCGCCCAGTGCTCGATGACCTTCTGCGAGTGCGGGCCGCCATAGGTGCTGACGACGAGCGGCGGGCGGTCGGCGCCGCCCTCCGCCGGATAGTAGGCGCCATGCAGCCGCGTGAATCCGTCGGCCGCGCTCAGCTCGAGCAGCTCGGGCGGGCGCAGGCCGACCGAGGCCGCGTCGGTGCTCGGGGCGTGCAGCTCGCGCAGCAGGTGGCCATCGCTCCGATCACGCAGCACGACCGCCGGAGCGTGGAAGCGCGTCGACCAGCTGTCGATCCATCGGTCGCCCTCGGGCGAAAGGACAGCATCGTGCCATCCCGATTCGTGGCTGAGCCGACGGACGTGCCCGCCGTCGAGCGGCACGGCGTACACGTGGCGTTCGGTGACGCCATCTCGCGTGCCGATGACGATCGCCTCGGAACGGTCGGAGGCAACGCCGGCGATGCGCGTGACGACCCACGCCCCGTCGGTCAGGCGGCGCACGCTGCCATCAGGCTCGCGGATCTCGAGGTGTCGGAAGCCGCTGCGTTCGGTCGTGCGCAGGATGCGGCCGTCGTCGAGCACGTGGGTGTCCTCGTCGAGGTTGATCCAGCGCCCGCCCGTCTCTGTCCACGCGGGCCGCGCGCGGCTGTCGGTGCCGATCGTCAGCCAGCGCAGCTCCTGCTGGGCGCGCGGCAGGATTGCCACCAGGAAGCCACCGTCGGGCTGCGGCACGACGCGGGCCAGGTAGTCGTCGGGCTGCATCGGCAGCGCAACGTCGCGCAGGTGGCCGTCCGCCACGTCGACCAGCCGCAATCGAACTTCGGCGTTGGGGGTTCCGGCGCGCGGGTAGCGGTGGCGCTCGACCTGGCCCGAGCTGCGCAGGTGCGCGATCACGACCTCCTCGACGCGCCGCTCGTCGACCCGCGCAATGGCCAGCTGCGAGCCGTCGCAGCTCCACCACATGCCGTCGAAGCGCCGCAGCTCCTCGGCGGCTATGTACTCGGCCAGGCCGTTCGTGACGCCCGGCTCCGCGTCGTCGGTGAGGCGCCGCAGCTGGGCGTCGCCATCAGTCCCCGCCAGCCACACGTCACCGTCACGCGCGAAGGCCACGCGGCCCCCATCCGGCGAGAGCGCCGCCTCGACGGCACCGTCGAGCGCCGCCGACGGCACGCACGTCGGGTCCGAGCCGTGTCCAACCCGCCAGTGGCCATCCACCGGCACGAGCAGCACCGGCCGCTCCGGCGTGCCCGACCATGCGTAGCGGGTCACGCCGAGGGCGTACGTTCGGGTGCGCTCGCGCCGCAGCTCCTCGGCCCGATCCGCCGGTTCCACGCTGCCGCGCTCGGTCCGCTCGCTGTCCCGGCTGGCGGCGAGCAGGCGGCGCACACCGGTTGCCAGGTCGATGCGCCACAGGGCGCGGACGGCGCCGGGCCCGTACAGGAACGTGACTGCGCCGCCGTCAGGCGTGAACCGCAGCTGGTCTGGAGCGTCCAGGCCCGGCGCGGGCCGTCGGCCGAGGTCTTCGACCTGGAGCCGCCACGCGGCGGCCTCGATGGCGCGCGTCACCGCGCCGTCAGGTTTCGCTGATCTCGATCGAATCGATCGTGTCGCCCGGCTCGCGGTCGCGCCCCGGATCGCGCTCCCGGATCGAGCGCACGATCTCCATGCCGTCGGTCACGCGCCCGAAGACGCTGTGCCGGTCGTCGAGGTGCGGCGTCGGGCCCAAGGTGATGAAGAACTGGCTGCCGTTCGTGCCGGCCCCGGCGTTCGCCATCGACAGCACGCCAACGGCATCGTGCCGGCGCCGCGGGCTGAACTCGTCGCCGAACTGGTAGCCGGGGCCACCGCGGCCGGTGCCGGTCGGGTCGCCGGCCTGCGCCATGAAACCGGGGATGACGCGGTGGAAGGTGGTGCCGTCGTAGAAGCCGGAGCGGGCCAGGTTGACGAAGTTCTCAACGGTGAGCGGTGCGTCGTCGGCGAAGAGCTCGACGCTGAACTCGCCGCGCTGCGTGTGGAATCGGGCGCTGTACTGCTTGTTGGTGTCGAGCGCGCCGGTCGGCGGCCCGGGAGGATTGGACGGCATTGGTCCCTCACATGACAGGTTCGTGAATGGACCGATGCTACCGGCTCAGCAGCGAGCGCGCCCGTTCGCGCGAGAGATTCCAGCCTGCCCAGCCCCGCGCGCCGTCCTGCACGAGGCGGTCGCGGTGCCAGCCGAGCAGCTCGTCCGCGAGCGCACGATCGCGGGCATCGAGGCCATCGAGCGCCGCCAGGATCGACGGCACGGCGTCGCTCTGCAGGGAGCCCAGGTACGCGAGATCCACGCTGATAGCAGCGTCGCTGCGCGCCAGGTTCTGGTCGGTGATGAAGGCGACCGGACCGATGATGTTGACGCCGATGGCCACGACCACGGCTGCGCCCACGAGCGCGTGCGGTAACCATCGGGCTCTGTCCGCCACGACCGTCCCGATGGCCATGATCACCGCGAGGCCCAGCCAGGCGATGCCGGCGATGGCGTAGAAGCGCAGCTCGGTCCAGCCGTACGCCTCCTGGTAGAGACGAAGCCGCAGCAGCGACGAGGCGAGGACGACGCCGATGAGTGCGAGGAGGGCGACCGTCGCCGCGACGTACGCTGCGCTGCGCCGCGCGACGACGCTCTCGAGCAGGAGGACGCCGCATCCGGCCAGCGCGGCCACCACGATGAGCTCGAAGAAACCACGGCGCGCGTACTGGCTGTAGGTCAGGCCGCTCGCCGCCAGCGTGTCCTGGCCACCGAACAGGTACGTCGCCTGGAGCAGCACAAAGGCCGTGAAGAGCAGATCCACGAGGACGAGCACCGTGACGGCCTCTGCGCTCCCGAGGCGCCATGCAGCTGCCGGTGCGGTGACCTCCTGCGGGCCGCGCGTCACAAAGGCGAGCGCCCCTGCCGCCGGCCACGCGATGAAGGCAGCAAGGAGAGCACGCGCGGGGAGGTCGCCCAGCTCGATGTCGAAGTGGAGCAGATCCTTGACTGCGCGAGCGAAGACGGCATCCGCGCCGGCAAAGAGCGCCACGAACACCAGGAGCACCGGGATGGCGATGACGATGCCGCGCAGCACCGGGGCGGCCCTGCCGGCCGGATGGCGCAGGCTGGCGGCGCGCCGAAGCACCGGTCCCAGCGTGCCGAGAACCGCAACGGCGCCACCGGCGACCCAGCCGGCGCAGCGCAGGGCGAGGGTTACGATCGCCAGCGCCGGGCGGCGCAGAACGTCTGTTCCGGCGAATGCCGTGAGCGCCGCTCCGCTGAATCCGAGCGAGGCGAGCACGTCGAGCGCGATCAGCGTCGAATCGGCACGCAGCGCCGCCGGGATCGCGAAGATCACGGCGGCGAGGGGGAGCAGGAGGTCGGGGAGCGTTGGCCGGCGCCGGCTGGGCCGTAAAGCCCACCCGGCGCCGAGGAGCGCCAGCGTCGCGAGCGGCACGTTGAGGCCCAGCGGGGCCTCGAAGAAGAGGGCCTGGCCGAGCAGGCCGATCGCGATGGCGAGCAGCGCCACGAGGCCGGCGCGGCGGGCTCGTGGCAGCTGCTCGTTCATCGGTCAGTGCTCGAGATCGATCACCAGCCGGCTCGGGCTGTCCAGCGTCGTGACCCGGTAGCAGCCGTCGCTCTCGTGCATCCCGGCGATCCAGGTCGAGACTGCCTCGAAGTCTCCTGATTCGGTCAGCTGGTCGAGGCGAGGCATCTCGTCGGTGAAGTCCGTCGGCCCGTCGTACGTGACGCCGCCCGTCGGCGACCGCTTCGTCCCGCCGAAGAGGTGGATCGTCAGGAATTCGTCACCGCTGACCTCGATCGGGCGCCCGCTGCCATCCTGCAGGAAGGGCGGTTCGGAGGCCTCGATCGAGAATGGCGGGATCGCGTCCACGCCGCCCTCCGCCACGAACTCAAAGACGATGCGGTCGTAATCGGGGTGGCTGCCGACGCGCACGTCGGTGATCTGGGCGCGGGGCGCGGTGCCCGAGTTGTCGACCGGCAGGTCGCAGCTGAATGCGCCGAGCTCGTCGTCGGATGGCTCGGGCGCGACGCTCTCCGCCGGCGAGCCTTCATTGCTCGGCGACGCCTCGTCGCTCGGAGCGGCGGACTCGCTGGCGGAAGCTTCGGCCGACACGCTGGCCGCGATGGAACTGGACGACGGTGACACCGATGCGCTCGGTGAGCTGCAGGCGACCGCGAGCAGCGAGATGGCGACGAGGAGCGGGAACGCCGATCGGCGTGACGACATGGCGATGATTCCTTAGCGGGTGTGAGCCGCATAGACGGATCACCCGGCGGACACGTTTCAGCGCTCGCGCGACTCGACGAGCAAAATGGGACCGGTGAGCCTCCCGCACCCGCGTCCCGCCGTCGCGGCCGTCATCTTCGCGCTGATCGTCGTCTACATCGTGTGGGGATCGACGTACCTCGCCATCAAGGTGGCGATCGAGACCGTGCCGCCACTCCTCGGGGCCGGCGGCCGGTTCCTGCTGGCCGGCGCCGTGCTCTTTGGCTTCCTGGGGATCCGTGGCGCGCTGCGCGGGCAGCGCATCGACGCGCGCACCTGGCGCTCGGCGGCGATCATCGGGACGCTGCTCCTCGTCGGCGGCAACGGCCTGGTGGTGCTCAGCGAGCAGTACATCCCGTCGGGCATCGCTGCCCTCCTCGTCGCCACCGTGCCGATCTGGATGGCCCTCTTCGAGGCGCTCGCCTCGCGCCGCTGGCCGAGCGCGCTCGTGCTCGGTGGCCTGGCGGTCGGCTTCGTGGGCGTGGCGCTGCTCGTCGCGCCGGCCGACTCGGTCGACCGCCTCGATTTGTTCGGCGTTGGCCTGGCGCTCTTCTCGCCGATCTGCTGGGCCGCGGGCTCGATCTACGCGCGCCGGGCCGAGCTGCCGTCGTCGCCCTTCGTGATCACGGCCATGGAGATGGTCGTCGGCGGCGTGGCGCTGCTCATCCTGGCCGGCGCGACCGGCGAGGTTGCCCGCTTCGATCCCGCCGCCGCGTCCTCCGCATCGATCCTGGCGCTGGGCTACCTCGTCGCGTTCGGTTCGCTGGCGGGGTTCACCGCGTACATCTGGCTCCTGCACAACGTGGCGCCGTCGACCGCCGCAACCTATGCGTACGTGAACCCGGTCGTGGCGATCGCCCTCGGCGCGCTGCTGCTGCAGGAGCCGATCGGCACGCGCACGATCGTTGCGGCGGTGATCATCGTGGCGGCGGTGGTGGCGATGGTCTCCGGCAGGCCGCGGGGGGACCCGGAGACGCGGCCGGAGGCCGCGCATCGATCAGTGCTCGATGCGTGAGACGTTGAAGACCCGGTTCAGCAGGTAGGAGCCATCGGTCGCGTAGTCGACGAAGGCGGCGCGCGCCTGGTTAAGCATGATGTAGGGGTGCACCCGGACCTGCGCGAGCCGGGTGCCGACAAAGGCCATCTCGACGAGCATGCCCTCCTGCGACTCCTGCGCCCATGACTGCCCGAACAGGAAGTTGCCGTGCGACAGGATCGTGGCGTTCGGGCCGTCGGCACCGGGCGCGATGTCGATCTCGCCGGCCCAGTGGGCCCCGTTGCCCAGGATCTGGTCGCAGCCGGCGTCGAGCATGACGGCGGCGATGTCACGCTCCTCCCGGCTCAGCTCGAAGCGGTACTCCAGGTAACCCCACTGCGGCATGCAGATCACGACGTCGGCCGCCTCGCTGGCCCGACGCACGGACTCGCGCACGTTCTCCTCGGTCATCCAGGCCACGCCCGGCTGGTCCGGTGTCGCCTCGATGGGTCCGGGAACCCAGTTCCAGCCGACCACCGCGAAGCTCAGGCCGTTTGCGTCGTAGACCGCTGGCGTGAGTGCCTCATCGAGATTCTTTCCGACCCCGGCGTACGCGATCCCCGCGTCGCGGAAGTGCTGCAGCGTCTCGAGGAAGCCGGGTTGGCCCTGGTCATGGACGTGGTTCGCGGCGAGCGTGACAATGTCGGTGCCGCCGTCCGCCATGTAGGTCAGCGTCCGTGGGTCGATGCTGAAGACGACGCCGTCGTTCACACCCCAGTTGTTGGTGACCGGGCACTCGAAGTCCTCGACCGTGATGTCGGCGGCGCGGATCGTGTCCCACACCAGGCCGTCGTTGCCGGTATCGGTGGCGTCCACGATGTTGAAGCCGTCACCCACCTCGCCCGGCCCGACGGGATTGGGGTAGATCGAGTTGTACACGGCGGTGCCGCCGCCGAAAACGTAGTCCCAGCCCTTGCCGAGGGTGATGGCCTGGTACGCGACACCGCGGTCCGGGCAGCTCTCGCCGACCGACATGAGCGTGCGCACGGCGGTCCCGTCCCACGGCTGCCAGCCGTCGGGCAGCGTGTCGAGCGTTTCGACGAACGGGTATGGAGCGCCGCGCGCCTCAGCGTTGCCGAACGGGTCGGCACCGTCGATCGGCAGCACCTTGACCTGCGGCTGCACCAGGCTTGCCGGCACCATGGCCAGCGCGCCCGCCGTCCCCACAACCGCGCCGACGAGATCGGCGGCGGGACGGCAGGTGGCCTCCGCGGCGACTTCGCACGACTGCAGGATCGAGCCATCCGCGAGCCCTGCCTGCACCTCGCCGGCGGTGATCGATTCGCGCAGCGCCTTGAAGTCGGTGATGACGGCCATCGGCATCTCGAATGGGCCCGATGGGCCGCTCGATGCGCTCGGCGCCGCGGTGGCTGGCGACGGCGAACCCGGCACCGTGACCGCCGGCGCACTGGCCGATGGCGCCTCGCTGCCGCTCTGCGCGCTGCTCGTGCACGACGCGCTCACGAGGAGCACGGCGGCCAGGAGGAGCAGCATGCGACGGGGCGGCGACATCGGTTCCGATGGTAGACGATCGGTGCCCGGCGGCACCGCGGCGCGGCTACAATGAGCGGCGCGAACCGCCCCACACGCATCCTTGAGAGGACGCGCCTCGTTGGCCGTACCGCCCACCGTCTCATCCCTCGATCGGCGCGACAGCGCCGCGGCATCCGCGTTGCTCATCGCCGCATACCAGGACGACCCGCTCCTCTTCAGCCTGGTGCCCGATGACCGCCGCCGCCTGCGCGTCGCGGAATGGCTCATGCGCCCGGTGATGCTTGAGGTGATGGAGCACGGTCTCCCCATCGGGGCCTGGGCCGATGGGGAGCTCGTCGGCATCGCGCTCTGGATGCCGCCGGGGACGTATCCGACCGCGTCGCGACGGCGGCTCACCGCGGCCGCGCCGACGCTCGCCCTGGGCCGCATCGCGGGCCTTGGCGCGCGGCGCATCATGCGTTCGCTGGCGACCGTCGATCGCGCGCATCCACGCAGCCCGCACTGGTACCTGTGGTTCCTGGGGGTCGACGTCGGACAGCGTGGTATGGGCATCGGGGCGAGGCTCATCGAGGCTGGTCTGGCGCGCATCGACGCGGAGCAGGAGGCCGCCTACGCCGAGACGTTCACGGAGCGCAGCGCCTCGCTCTTCGCGCGCGCCGGCTTCGAGTCGACCGGCGAACTCGGCCTGGGGACGGACCTCGCTCCCGGCCGCACGCTCTGGCGCCCGGCGCGCATCAGATGAAGGGGCGGTTCATCGGCTACCCGACCGGGTGGCTGCTGGCGGTGATCGACGATTCGGTGAGCGCCGCCGCGGCCGCCCGCAGCGTGACAGTGTCAGGGGTGGACGAGGCAGACGTGATCGTGCTGAGCGGCGCCGAAGACGCTCGCCGGCTCGATGGGCTCGGGACGTCGAGCGGCATCGTGGAGCGGGTACGCCGCGCGACCCAGTTCATGACGATGGACCAGATGCCCGACTTCCTGCTGTACGAGCTGGCCGCGGAGTGGGGCCGCAGCGTGGTTGGCGTGCGAACCCGCGCGCCCATCGAACGCGAGACGCTGCTCGCCATCCTCCGCGGCCACGGCGCACACTTCATCAACCGTTTCGGAAGCTTGACGACCGAAGAGATCGCTCATTGGAGCGGTCCGCATCCGGAGATCCCGCACTACATGCACCGCTGACAATTCGGTGCGGCTGTTACCGGCTGCGTACCTCTCGATGCGCGATTCCGTGCCCGCGGCCTCCACGGCCCGCGACGGAGCCGCCGATCGAGGAGGCGTCCGGTATGAAACGTCGACACCTGGTATCCATCGTTACAGCCATGATTGCCACGCTCAGCGTCGTGGCCACGTCAGCGGCATCACCGCCGCGGAACTTCGTGACGCCGCTCTCCGGTGGCGAGGAAGTTCCTGCTCGCGACACCCTGGCGCGCGGCGTCGGGATCTTCCAGCTCGCGCCTGACGGCGAGACCATGAGCTACCGGCTCATCGCCTCGAACATTGACAACGTGATCATGGCCCACATCCACGTCGGTCCAGCCGACGGGACCGGGCCGATCGCCGTCTGGCTCGCGCCATCGACTGCCGTCGGCGTGCAGCTTCCTGCCGCAGGCGGGCGACACGACGGCGTCCTCGCGACCGGAACGTTCACCTCCGCCAACTTCACGGGCCCACTGGCCGGCGCCGACATGGACACTCTGGTCGATCTGCTGGCGACCGGGGGAGCGTATGTGAACGTGCATACCAACGACGGCATGGATCCGCCGAACACCGGGGCCGGCGACTTCCCCGGTGGCGAGATTCGCGGTCAGATCGACTGAGCTCGCAGCGGGACGGGGTGGCCGGGCGGCCGCCCCGATCCTCCTGGCAGCACGGCGCGGTGCTAGGATCGGCAGCTGATGCCGACCGCCGAGCAGCGCCGTGACCTCGTCCAGCGCGTCCCCAAGGTGCTGCTGCACGATCACCTCGACGGCGGCCTGCGCCCCGCCACGGTCATTGAGCTAGCCGGCGAGATCGGGTACCACGAGCTGCCCACGACCGATGCCGCCGAGCTCGGCCGCTGGTTCACCGCCGGCGCCGACCGCGGCTCGCTGGAGCAGTACCTCGACGGCTTCCGGCACACCGTGGCGGTGCTTCAGGCACGCGACGCCATCGAGCGCGTCGCCGCCGAGTGTGCCCAGGACCTGGCCGCAGACGGCATCGTCTACGCCGAGGTGCGCATGGCACCAGAGCTCCTGACCGATGGTGGCCTCACCCTGGACGAGGCGGTCGAGGCGATGCTCGCGGGGTTCCGCCGCGGCTCTGACAGGCTGCCGATCACGATCGGGCTCATCGTCAGCGCCATGCGCCAGGCGGCGCGCTCGGTCGAGATCGCGGAGCTCGCGGTGCGGCACCGTGACGAGGGCGTGGTTGGCTTCGACATCGCCGGCCCGGAGGCCGGCCACCCGCCCACGCGGCACCTCGACGCATTCCAGCTCATCGCGCGCGAGAACTTCCACTTCACGATCCACGCCGGCGAGGGGTTCGGCCTGCCCTCGATCTGGGAGGCGCTGCAGTGGTGCGGCGCCGAGCGGCTGGGGCACGGCGTGCGGATCGTGGACGACATCACGGTCCGCGAGGACGGCAAGGTGGCGCTCGGACGCCTCGCCGCCTACGTGCGCGACACCCGCGTGCCGCTCGAGATGTGCCCCACCAGCAACGTGCACACCGGGGCGGTGGCGTCGCTCGCAGAGCACCCCATCGACCTGCTGCGCCGCCTGCGCTTCCGCGTCACGGTCAATACCGACAACCGCCTGATGAGCGGCATCAGCCTGACTGATGAGCTTGCCGCGCTGCAGGACACGTTCGGCATCGGTCTGGCCGAGATGGAGTGGCTCACCCTCAACGCGATGAAGAGCGCCTTCTGGCCGTTCGACGGACGGCTCCGGATCATCAACGAGCAGATCAAGCCCGGCTACGCCTCGCTCCGCGCGCAGCAGGCCGCGGCGGAGTCGCTCGTCGGCTGATCTTGCCGGGGGCTCAACGGGTCGTGGCCGGCTCCAGGAACGCTTGCGATGCCTCGTCCAGCGCCCGCGACTCCTCGCCGCTGAGGCGGCGCAGCGGCGCGCGCATCTCCGGTCCTATTGGGACACCCCGCAGGCCGAGCAGGTGCTTCGCCGCCGCAACGAACTGGCCAGCCGCCTCGAGCATCGATCGCACGTCACGCATCACCTGGCCGGCCGCCTCGTCCGGGCCGTCGAGGGCGGCACGCACGACCTCGGGAAGGCAGGCGGCCATACCCGAGACCGAGCCGAGCGCGCCGCGCGCCATGGCGCGCGGGATCATCGGCTCGTTGCCGACGAGGACCGGCAGGCCCAGGTCGAGGTACGGCTCGAGGCGCTCCCAGGGCGACTCGCTGACCTTGAGGCCCGCGAAGTTGTCGGCGGCGTCGCGAATGCGGGCGATGGCATCGGGCGAGAGCGGGTAGCCCGAGCGCGCGGTGAAGGCGTAGCCCCAGAAGGGGAGCGGCGAGCAGGCGCGTGCCGCCGCCACCATGTGCGCGACGAGCGCATCGCGGTCGAGCACGAAATAGGGCGGCGGGATGACGGCGACCGCATCGGCCCCGATTTCGGCGGCGTGCGCCGCCAGGGCCACGGTATCGGCCGTGGAGAGCGCGCCGCAGTGGATGATGAGCTGTCCGTGCACCGCGGCACGGAAGGCGACGGCCGTCTCGCGACGCTCCTCGAGGCTGAGCAGCACGCCCTCGCCGGTCGTCCCGCAGGCGAAGACGCCGTCCGCACCGTGCGACTCCAGAAAGCCGGCGTACGGCGCGATCGCGGCGAGGTCGAGCGCCGCGCCGCGATCGGTCAGGGGGGTGACCGCCGCGACGATGAGGGGCGGATGGTCGAGATCGGTGAGTCCCATGCAGCCTGATGCTAGACGGTCCGGCGGCGATCGGCGCGGTCATCGGTGTAGACTCGACCTGCCCCGTCCCGTGCTCAGCAGCGAGGAACCACCCGAGACCCCATGACCTACGTCATCACCGAACCGTGCATCGGCGTCAAGGACGCGAGCTGCGTCGACGTCTGTCCGGTGGACTGCATCCACGCCACCGACGATGACCCGCAGTTCTACATCGATCCTGACGAGTGCATCGACTGCGGCGCGTGCGAGCCGGAGTGCCCCGTGACCGCCATCTTCGCCGAGGACGCCGTCCCCGAGGACCAGGTCAAGTTCATCCAGATCAACGCCGACTACTTCGCCCGGTAGCGCGGGGTTGGCAGAGCCGTCGAGCCCGCAGGCGGTCGATCCCGCGTCGCTCGCCTTTGAGCGGGTCCGATATGCGAAGGCCGACGGCATCGCAACCGTGGCGATCGACCGGCCGCGGGTCCTCAACTGCTTCGACTTCGGCACACTGCGCGAGATGGCGCGCGCCTTCGAGGACGCATCCTGGGATGACACCATCGCCGTGGTCGTCGTGACCGGCAGCGGCGAGCGGGCCTTCTGCACCGGCGCCGACCTCGACGAGCAGGCGCAGATGGGCGCCACGAGCGGGCAGTACTGGCGCTGGATGGGCGCCTTCATCGAGATGCACGACCGCCTGCGGCACATCGGCAAGCCCACCATCGCGCGCATCAACGGCATCTGCGTCGGCGGCGGCCAGGAGCTGCAGCTTGCCTGTGACTTCTCGGTCATGACCGATGACGCCTACATCCGCCACGTCGGCCCTGAGCATGGCTCGGTGCCGGCCGGCGGCGCGACGCAATGGTTGCCGCTCGTCGTCGGCGATCGTCGCGCCCGCGAGATCGTGATGCTGTGCGAAGAGATCAGCCCTCAGCAGGCGCTCGACTGGGGCCTCGTCTCGCGCGTCGTGCCGCGCGCCGCATTGGACGCGACCGTCGCCGAGCTGGCGGCGAGCCTGCGGCGCAAGCTGCCCGAGACGCTGCGTTACACGAAGACACAGCTCAACTGGTGGCGCGACCTCGTCTGGTCACAGACCATCGAGCACGCGCGCGACTGGCTGGCCATCCACTCGGGAGCGGATGAGACGCGTGAGGCGGTCGCCGCCTTCCACGAGCGCCGCGCGCCGCGCTACGAGGAGCTGCGCGGGCTGCAAGCGGCGCCGCGGTTCTGCGGCCGATGCGGCGCGTCCGGACTGCCGGCGGCGCATGGCTTCTGTGGAGTCTGCGGTGCGACGCTCGAGACCGCCTGGGAGGCAGACCGATGACCGATGGCGTGCTGCTGGTCGAGCGCTTCGCCGATGCCGGCACGGCGCTCGTGCGCCTCAACCGCCCGAAGCAGCTGAACGCGCTCAACGGCGAGCTCATGGAGCGCCTCGCGGCGACGCTCGAGGAGCTCGACGCCGACGATGGCGTGCGCGCGATCGTGGTGACCGGCAACGAGCGCGCCTTCGCAGCGGGCGTTGACATCGCTGAGATGGCGAGCGCTGGAGCGATCGAGATGCTCCTCGGCAGCCGTGTCGGCCAGCTCGACCGCATTCGGCGCGTCGCGAAGCCGATCATCGCCGCCGTCAACGGCTGGGCGCTGGGAGGCGGATGCGAGCTGGCCATGACCCTGGACCTGATCATCG
Organism: Chloroflexota bacterium; assembly: GCA_039933775.1. Lineage (GTDB taxonomy): Bacteria > Chloroflexota > Limnocylindria > QHBO01 > QHBO01 > JBDTNK01. Next base: position 13,930 of record JBDTNK010000026.1, read on the forward strand.
CCGGCGAGAGCGCGAAGCTCGGCCAGCCGGAGGTGAACCTGGGCGTCATCCCCGGAGCGGGCGGCACGCAGCGCCTGACGCGCGCCATCGGCAAATCGAGGGCCATGGCCATGGTCCTGACCGGCGAGCCGATGACCGCCGCGCATGCCGAGCGCGCCGGCCTGGTCGCCCGCGTCGTGCCCGATGAGCTCGTCGTGGAGGATGCGCTGGCGATGGCCGCTGCCATCGCGTCGAAGGGGCCGCTCGCGATCCGTGCCGCGAAGCAGGCGATCAACGCGTCCTATGAGATGGCCCTGACCGATGGCCTGGCCCTCGAGCGACAGCTCTTCTACCTGCTCTTTGCGTCCGATGACCAGAAGGAGGGCATGGCCGCCTTCCTCGAGAAGCGCACACCGACGTTCCGGGGCCGCTGAGCCGGCCGTGGCACTCGGCAACCCCGATCACCCGGTAGGCGGGCTCTCGGTGCGACGGCCCGAGGGCGTCGAACTGCGGCCGCTGGGCCGCGACGACTTCCCCGTGGCGCTGGCAATGATGCGGGAGCTGTACGGACTGCCCGACAGCGAGGCTGAACCGCATCGAGCGGTCTACGAGGCGTATGTCAACGACCCGGACGCGGCGCCATTCCTTGCCATGGCGGATGGCGAGGCGGCCGGGCTCATCCTGTTCCGCTTCCGCCGGCGCCTGAACCGCGCCACGTTCGAGGGCTGGGTGAGCGACCTCTTCATCCGCGAGCCATTTCGGCGGCGGGGGATCGGTCGCATGCTGCTCAACGCGGCGATCGAGGAGTGGCGGCTGCGGCAGGGGCACGCCATTCTGCTCGAGGCCGGCGACGACCGGACCGCGGCGCGTCAGCTGTATGCCGCGGCCCGGTTCCACGAGGCTGGCCGGCTGTGGGAGCTGGTCCCGCTGCGGCAAGCGGCGGTCTCGTCTGGCGCGGCGGTGATTCGCCAAGTGCAGCTCGGCGACGTCGAGGCAGTGACACGGCTGCTGGTAGAGCTCGGACGCCCAGTGCCCGCTCCGGAACGGCAGGCCGCCGTCCAGCGGACCTTCACGCAGCTGGTGGGCGGCGCTGACCTGCTCGCATCGATCGCCGAGGTCGATGGAATGCCGGCGGGCGTCGTCATCGCGCAGCTGCGATGGCCGTTCTACACGCTGGAGCCGCAGCTCTGGATCTCCGAGCTGGTCGTCACCGAACCGGCACGCGGGCGAGGGATCGGCCGGCAGCTGCTCTCGACCGCCCTAGCGTCGGCCGCTGAGCGGCAGGCGTACGGGGCGAGCGTCACGGCAGCGCCCACCCGAGAGGCGGCGGGGCGGCTGCTCCGCGTCGCCGGGTTCGACGAGGTGGGCTCGGGCTACGCCCTGGATCGCTCATGAATGAGGTGCCGCCGGAGACGCCCGCGACGCGTGCTGCGCTGGCCGCGGGGCTGAAGGCTCAGGTGGTTCGGACGCAGCCGGCGCACAGCGCAGAGGAGAGCGCGGAGCTGCAGGGCATCGAGCCCGGCGCTCTGCTGCGCACGATCGTCGTACGACGTGGCGAAAACGACTACGTCTTCGTCCTCGTGCCGGCCGGGCGTCGCTTCGACTGGCCGAAGCTGCGGGCGCATCTGGGCGTGCGACGCCTCTCGCTGCCCGATGCCGTCGAAGCACACGCCGCCACCGGCTACGAGCGCGGCGCGATCACGCCGTTCGGTGCGACCACGGCGTGGCCGGTGATCCTGGACGAGGCGGCCAGCGGACGCGATGTCGTGGCGATCGGTGGCGGGGCGCACGGCGTCAACCTGCATCTGGCGCCGGCCGATCTCGTGGCCGCCCTGAATGCCGCCATCGTCGACGTCTCGGTTCCGGAGCCCGTCGCCGGCTAACCCGCTCCAAGCAGACGCGCCACTGCCGTGATCCCCGCGGCGATGACGACCACGCCCAGTGTCGGCACGCGCAACAGCAGCGCCACGAGTGCGGCGCCGACGCCCAGGATCCGGGCATCGACCGTGAGCGTCGTTCCGATGGCCAGGGTCAGGCTCGCCACGAGTGCGGCAAGCAGCGCCGGTGCGAGCAGCGCGACGACGCCGACGAGTCGCGCGGGCAGCGGCCGGCCGCCGAGCAGCACCGGGCCCGCGGCCTTGATGGCGATCGTCGCGAGACCCACGCCGATCACCACTGCCCAGGAGGCGCTCACGTTCGTCGCCAGCCGACCAACGCAGCGCCCGCCGCGGCAATGATCGGCACGCCAGCAGGCGCGAACGGCACGAGCGCCACCGCGATCCCGACCCCGAGCAGTGCCGCGGCCACCGCGCGCCGGCTGCTCAGCTGCGGCCAGAGGAGCGCGAGGAAGAGCGCCGGAAAGGCAGCGTCGAGGCCCAGCGCGGCTGGATCGCCGAGCGCCTCGCCGCCGATCACCCCGATCACCGTCCCACCGACCCACGCCAGCCACAGCACGACGCCCGCGCCCACAAGCCGTCGTGGGCTGAACGTCCCGTCGCCGCGGGCGCTGATGGCCCACGACTCGTCGACGACGAGCTGTGCCGCCAGGAAGCGGCGCGCGGTCCCGCCGCGCATCGCCGGCGCCACCGAAACGCCGATCGGCAGGTAGCGCAGGTTGAGCAGCACGGCGGCGAGGATCGCCGCGATCGCGGAGCCGCCGGCGGCCAGGATCGAGGCGGCTGCGAACTGCGCAGATCCGGCGAACGTCGTCACGGACATCACGACGGCGGCAAGCGCGCCCATGCCCTGCGCCGATTGGCTGAGGACACCGAACGAGACGCCGAACAGCCCGACCGCGACCGCGAACGGAACCGCGAGCGTGGCACCCGCTGCCGCCTCGCGACGCTCTGGGCCCATCCAGGCACTCAACGCGTCGGCGGGCCGAGCGGCAGCGGCGTTCTCACGTCCGTAACCGTACATGCGTGCGAGAATCGGCGGCATGACCGATGTGCCCAACACGACGATCCGCCTCGAGATCGCCGAATCGGTGGCGACGATCACGCTCGATCGTCCCGACTCGCTCAATGCCCTGAACGCAACGATGCGCCGTGAACTGCTCGCCGCGCTGAAGGCCGTGGCCCGCGACGACGAAGTCCGCGCCGTCATCCTCACCGGTCAGGGGCGGGGCTTCTGCGCCGGTGCTGATCTGCGCGGCGGCGACGCGGAGCGCGACTTCCGCCGCGTGCTGACGGAGGAGTATCACCCGATCGTGACCGCCATTCGGGAGACGCCGAAGCCGGTGCTCGCCGCGGTGAACGGGGTCGCCGCGGGGGCCGGGGTGAGTCTCGCACTGGCCTGCGACCTTGTCTACGCCGCCGAGGAGGCACGCTTCGTCGGGGCCTTCGTGAAGATCGGCCTGGTGCCCGACTCGGGATTGACGCGCACCCTCGTCCGCGCCCTGGGACGGCACCGTGCCGCGCAGCTCATCTTCAGCGGCGATCCGCTGCCGGCGCGCGAGGCGCGTGATGCCGGGATCGTGACCGAGGTCGTCCCGCTGGCCGAGCTGGGCGCGACGGTCCGCGCGGCGGCCATCCGGCTGGCGAACGGCCCCACGCTGGCCATCGGGCTCGCCAAGCGGGCCATCACCCAGGCGGAAGAGGCGACGCTGGCGGAGAGCCTGGCGTACGAGGCGGCGCTGCAGGATCTGGCGGGGCGCAGCGACGATCATGCCGAAGGGATCGCCGCCTTCACCGAGAAACGCGAGCCACGCTTCCATGGTCGCTGAGGTCCGTGGCGGACGCGTGACCACGCTCGGCGTGCTCGGCGCCGGGACGATGGGCGCGGGCATCGTGCAGGTCGCGGCCGAGGCGGGGATCGAGGTCATCGTCCATGACCCGCTCGCCGGATCCGTGGCGCGGGCGCGCGAGCGCATCGGCGGCTACCTGCGGCGCAAGGTGGAGAAGGGGACGCTCGACCCGGAGGCGGCCGAGCGTGCGCTGCGCTGCATCAGCGAGGTGAATGACGTCGCTTCGCTGGCGAGCGCCGACGCGGTGGTCGAGGCGATTCCCGAGGACCTGGCCATGAAGCGCGAGGCATTCGCCACCCTCGACGCCGCAGCCGGGCCCGGTGCGTTGCTGCTGAGCAACACCAGCTCCCTCTCGATCGCCAGCATCGCGTCCGCGACGCGCCATGCCGGGCGTGTCGCGGGGATGCATTTCTTCAACCCCGTTCCGCTCATGCGCCTCGTCGAGGTCGTGGCCGGCCCCGCGACGTCGGAGGCCAGCGTTGCGGCGACATCGGCCTTTGCGGAGCAGCTGGGGAAGTCGCCCGTCGTCTCCGCGGACATGCCCGGCTTCATCGTCAACCGGGTGCAGCGCGCCCTGTATCTCGAGGCGTACCGCATCCTGGCCGAGGGAACGCCGCTCGACGCCATCGACGACGCGTTGCGCGGGATCGGGTTTCGGATGGGCCCGTTCGAGCTGGCGGACCTCGTCGGCACTGATGTCAACCTCGCCGCGGGCACGGCGATCCACGCCGGCTTCTTCGGCGATCCGCGCTATCGGCCACAGCCGATCCAGCAGCGCGTCGTGGACGCGGGGCGCCTGGGCCGCAAGACGTTCGGCGGCTATTACGACTACGCGCCCGATGGCGCGCGCGGCGCGCCCTGGTCCGGTGCCGCGGTTCCCGACGCGCCAGGCCTTCGGTCGCTGCCAGCGACGCAGGTGGAGGCGCGGGCATTGGCCGCCATCGTGAACGAGGCGGCGAGCGCGGTCGCCGATGGCGTCGCGCCGGCGCGGGAGATCGACCGCGCCATGCAGCTCGCGGCGAACTGGCCGCACGGCCCGCTCGTCTGGGGCGAGCGCATCGGGCTGGAGCAGGTGGTCAACGCGCTCGATGGCCTGCACGCGGCCATGCCGGACGGGCGCTACCGGGTCACGCCGTTGCTGCGATCGCTGGCCGAGCATGGCGGATCGTTCTTCGCGCAGCCGACCTAGCGTCGTGCCGCTGAGTGATCGCTATCGGGCCGTCGTCTTCGACATGGACGGCCTGCTGCTCGACACCGAGCTGCTGTGGCATGCGGCCGAGGTCGCGCTCTTCGAGCGCCACGGCGACACGTTCACCTGGGACGACAAGATGCGCGTGATCGGCACCTCGTTCGCGACGACCGGTGCCTACTTCGCCGAGCGGCTCGGGCTGCCGCCCAGCGATGGGCCAGCACTCGTGGCTGAGATGCACGAGCTGATGCGCGACCTGTTGCGTCGCGACGTGCGCCCTCGCCCCGGCGCCCTGGCCCTGGTGCGCGCGCTGCACGAACGTGCCATTCCGGTTGCGCTGGCATCGAACTCGACGCGCGACCTCGTCGACCTGGCGCTGGCCACCGCGGGTCTGACCGATGCGTTCGACGCGACGGTGAGCTCGTCCGAGGTCGAGCATCCGAAGCCCGCGCCCGACATCTATCTGCGCGCCTGCGAACTGCTCGGCGTGGCTCCCTCCGAGGCCGTGGCGCTCGAGGACTCGCCGTCAGGCATCGCCGCCGCCAAGGCGGCGGGACTCGCCTGCATCGCGGTGCCCCAGTTTGTGGAGACCGATGTCTCCGCCGCGGACGAGGTCGTGGATTCGCTCGAGGACCTCCTCGACACGCCGACGCGCTAGGCTGTCCGCATGTGCAGAAGCATCAAGACGCTGCGTGACGGCGCCACGCCGGCGAACGACGACGAGATCCGCGCCGCGGCACTCCAGTACGTGCGCAAGGTGAGCGGCTACCGTTCGCCGTCGCGCGCCAACGTGGAGGCGTTCGAGCACGCCGTCGATCACGTGGCGGCCACGACCCGCGAACTGCTCGCCGGCGTGACGGCGACGCATCCACAGCGAGCGCATTGACCGAGGCCGAGCCCCCGCCGGGCGCGCCGGCCGAGATCGCGCTGGCACGCTGGTGGTGGCTCTTCGTGCTGCGTGGCGTCGTCAGCGTCCTCGTGGGGCTGGCCGCGTTCGTGTGGCCGGCGATCAGCGCCGTGGCGCTCGTGCTGCTTCTCGCGGCATGGATGCTCGTCGAGGGCGGCTCGTCGCTCGTCGCGGCGCTGCGCGACGCCGAGAAGGGCCGTGAGGCGCTGCTCCTCGGCGTGGAGGGGCTCATCGGCATCGCCGCCGGCGTCGTGGCGTTCGCGTGGCCGGCCCCGACGCTCGTGGTGCTCGCCCTGCTGGCCGGAGCGTGGGCCATCGCCACCGGCCTCCTGCAGATTGCCGCGGCCATTCGCCTGCGTCGCCAGATCAGCGGTGAACTGCTCATGGTCGCTGCCGGCGCCGCTTCGATCGTCGTCGGTGTCGTGCTCGTCTTCTTCCCGGTCTCAGGCATCGTGGCCCTGACCCTGCTGCTGGCGGCGTACGCCGTCGTCTTCGGGGCGTTCCTCATCGGGCTGGGCATCCGGCTCTGGCGGCTGCACCCGGCCGGGGCCCCGACGCGGTAGCATCGGGCCCTGATGGCTGATTCAGATCGCGATCCACGGCGCACGCCGGTCATCGTCGACGGGCTGCGCACGCCCTTTGGCCGCTACGGCGGTGCGCTCAAGGATGTGCGGCCCGATGACCTCGCGGCGCACGTCATCCGCTGCCTCGTCGATCGGACGGGCGTTGATCCGGCGCAGGTCGACGACGTCATCCTGGGGGCGGCGAACCAGGCCGGCGAGGACAACCGCAACGTGGGCCGCATGGCCGCGCTGCTCGCCGGGCTGCCGGTCGAGGTGCCGGGACAGACCATCAACCGGCTGTGTGGCTCAGGCCTGCAGGCCGTCGTCGCCGCGGCGCACGCCATCGTCGCCGGGGCCGGCGACACGTTCATCGTCGGCGGCACCGAATCGATGTCCCGCGCCCCGTTCGTGATGGCCAAGCCCTCCGCCGCATTTCCGCGCGGGGAGCAGACGCTCTACGACACGACGCTCGGCTGGCGCTTCACGAACCCGCGCCTGGCCGAGGCGCACTATCCGTACAGCATGGGCGAGACGGCCGAGAACGTCGTCGCGCAGCGCGCCGTCAGCCGCGAGGAGCAGGACGCCTTCGCGCTCACCTCGCAGCAGCGCTGGAAGGCGGCACAGGAGGCAGGCCGCTTCGCCGACGAAATCGTGCCGATCGACGTACCGGCCGGTCGACGGGGCGAGACGGCGAGCGTGGCGGTCGACGAGCACCCGCGCCCCGACGTCACGCTCGAGGCGCTCGCGAAGCTGAAGCCGGCCTTCACGAAGGATGCGACCGGCTCGGTCACCGCCGGCAACAGCAGCGGCATCAACGACGGCGCCGCGGCACTCCTCGTCATGAGCGAGGCGCGCGCCCGCGAGCTTGGAGCCCGTCCGATCATGCGCCTCGTGGCTTCGGGCGTGGCCGGCGTCGATCCCGCAACGATGGGCCTGGGACCCATCCCGGCCAGCCGCCTGGCACTCCAGCGCGCCGGGCTGACGGTCGAGGACCTCGACCTGGTCGAGCTGAACGAGGCGTTCGCGGCGCAGGCGCTCCCGGTCATGCGCGAGCTGCGGCTGGATCCTGAGAAGACCAACGTCAACGGCGGCGCGATCGCCATCGGTCATCCGCTCGGCGCGTCGGGCGCTCGCCTCGCCGTCACGCTGGGGCTCGAGCTGCGCCGCCGTGGTGCGCGCTACGGGCTCGCCACGATGTGCATCGGCGTGGGACAGGGCATCGCCGCGGTCTTCGAAGCGGTCGAGTAGACGACATGCCCGAGACAGAACGCGCGATCGTCGTCAGCGGCGAGGCGACGGTGCGCCGCATGCCGGACCTGGCGGCCGTGTCGCTGGCGGTCACCGTGCGCGATCGGGAGGTCGATTCGGCACGCGACGCCGTCAACCGGCGCGCTTCGGCCATCCTGGCTCGCCTTCGTGAGCTTGGCATCCCCGAGGCCGATGTCACCTCCCCGTCGCTGACCATTCAGCCCGCGTATGACTATCGCCGCGGAGCGAAGCTCACCGGCTACGAGGCATCGCGCCCGATGACGATCCGGGTCCGCGATCTTGCCGCGCTCGGACCGCTGCTGGATGGCCTCGTCGACGATGGCTCGACGCAGGTGCACGGCACCTCCATGGAGCTCGCACAGGCCGATGCCGCCTCGCGCGAAGCGCTCGGCGCGGCGGTCGTGGCCGCCCGCGGCCGGGCCGAAGCGCTGGCCGCCGCCGCGGGACTCACGCTCGGCGAGCCGTTGCGCATCGAGGAGGAGGGGAGTGGCTTCGCGCCGATGCCACGCATGATGGCAATGGCCAAGGGAGCGGCGGACGAATCGGTGCCGACCGAGGTCGCTGCCGGCGAGGTGGAGATCAGCGCGCGCATCCGCGCCTGGTTCGCGCTCGGCTAGCCGCGCTCCGCGCCGACACCGCGGCGCGTCGCATACATCGCGGCATCGGCCCGACAGAAGGCTTCGCGCAGTGTCTCGCCGGGGACGGGCGCAGCCCAGCCCATCGAGAGCGACAGGCGCAGGCCCGGTTGCGATCCCCGCCATGCGCGGCAGGCCGCGGCGATGCGCTGCTCGACCGCCGTGGCGGCCGGCTCGCCGGCCTCGATCATGAGCGCCGCAAACTCGTCGCCACCGGAGCGAACGACCAGGTCGCCATCGCGCAGCGAGGCGCGCAGGACCTGGGCGGCGGCCGCCAGCAGCTCGTCGCCGACCGCGTGGCCGTGGCGGTCGTTCGTGCCCTTGAGGTCGTCAACGTCAATCGACCCGACGATGAGCGGTCGATGGTGCCGCTCCCATCGGCCCTGCTCGAGGTCAATCGCGTTTTCCCAGGCGCCGCGATTGGCGAGACCCGTGAGTGGGTCGATGAGCGCATCGCGGGCGTAGCGGTCGCGCTGCGCCGCGAGCTCGTCATGGGCGATCGCCTGCAGCAGCGTCGATTCCGCTGCGTCGGCCAGCGCACGCCCGACGCGCTGGCAGAGCAGGGTGAAGCCGCGCGGACGCTGGTCGGTGTGCCCGACGATGAGCGCGCCGAGGCGCTCCGAACGGCCGATGCCCATGGCATAGCAGGAGACGACCCGCAGGCCGTTCTCCCCGACGGCGTCGAGGTCCTGCTCCACGATCGGGCCTGCCGCGGCCCGGCCGGCCAGCTCGTGCAGCGCATGCGACAGCAGCGGGTCCTCGGCCATGCCGGCCCAGGCCGGTCCGGCGCCATGGACCTGCGTCGTCCCCTCGTGGCGCAGGAGAACCGCACCGATCTCGCACGAGAGGGCATCGGCGGCCACCTCGGCGACATGCGTCGCGGCCTCGGCGAGGGTCATGGCCGACCATGTGTTGAGCTGTTGCACGGCCTGGACGAGCTCGAGCTCGTCGGCCAGGAGCTTCGAGGGCGGAATCTCGCCGATCGCCGCCACGGCCTCCATGGCTCGGCGCATGAGCTCGGCGCTGGACGCGCCAATCGGGTTGCTGCCGCCGAACACGACGAGGTGGTCGCCGGCATGGGCCAGCGCGGCGTGCTGGCTCCAGTATGGCCCGGCGATACGCACCGACGTGCCACCGCTGACCCGTGCCACGCCCCGCTGCTCGATCACGGCTGCGAGTGTCGGCTCGTCGGCCAGCTGGACGTCGACGAGCCCCGCCCAGCCGGCGCCGCGGCCCGCCCCGCCGCGAAGCACGGCGCGCCGACCCTCCACTGCGAAGACGAGGATATCGGTCACACCGAGCGCGGTCGCCACGTCGCGAACCCCATAGGCCGCCGGCGTTGTCATTGGCTGCAGGCTAGAGCATGCACCCGCCGCCGCCGATGGTCCGATCGGCTGGTTGCGCAGTACCCCCGGCGCTTAACTCGCCGGGCGCAGGTGGATCTCCGCGCGACACAGGCCCGGCGCAACGTGAGGCAACAGGCGCACGCCATGTGGGCCGGGCGGCGCTGACGCGCCGAGCACGCCCCGGATCAGTCCAAGGTGGAAGGCGCACACGATGCCGCCGCGCGGATCGTCGGGCGAGACCGCAAACGGACAGTGGTGCAGGGCGATCCGGGTCACGCCCGGCTCCTCGCTCAGCTCCGGCGCAAAGGCGAGCTCGCGCAGGATGGCGGTGACTCCGGCGAGCGCCTCCTTCGCAGACACGGCGCCATCCTCCGGAACGAGCTGGCGGCCGATGCGCTCACCTTCATCCTCCGCGAGCGTCACGGCGCCGGCGTCGTAGGCGCGCGACACCAGGCGCACGAGCGACTGGACGAGCAGCCGCTGCTCGGCGGCGGCCGGCGCCAACGCTCGGCGCAGCAGGTAGCGGTCGGCTGGACGTCCCGGCCCGACCGGAGTGCTGCGCTCGCGCTCGACGATGCCGACCGCCTCGAGGCGCGCCAGGTGTGCCCGCACCGTGTTGCGATGGACGCCGGCGAGCCGCACGAGCTCCGACATGAGGCGCGGCCCGGCGGTGAGCGCCTCGACGATCAGCAGCCGCGTGGGATCACCGAGCAGGCGGTGGCGTGCGGCGCGATCCGAGATGCGCTCTCGAGGAAGGGAGACAGGACCGCTCATGAGTGACCGCGCAGTACCCCCGGCGCCGTTCAGAACCGGATCGTCAGAATCGCGTCGAGGCCGATGACGGCGAAGAGCCCTGCGAGGTAGCTGATCGAGACCTTGTAGACGCGGATCGCCCGAGCCGGAGACCCGTCGCGCCACAGCTGCCAGGTCTCGAGCAGGAACCAGCCGCCCAGCAGCCCGGCACCGGCGCCGTAGAGCATCCCCATCGCGCCGACCGGCAGAAGCAGCGCGCTCAGTGCGACCAGGACGACCGTGTAGAAGAAGATCTGACGGTTGGTGGCGGGAACCCCACGCACGACCGGCAGCATCGGCACGCGAGCGGCGGCGTAGTCGCGCAACAGCCGGATCGAGAGCGCCCAGAAATGCGGAGGGGTCCAGAAGAAGACGATGAGGAAGAGGACGAGTGGTGTTGCCGAAAGATCGTTGGTGACCGCTGCCCAGCCGATGACCGGCGGCAGCGCGCCCGCCGCCCCACCGATCACGATGTTCTGCGGGGTCGAGCGCTTGAGCCAGATCGTGTAGACGAGCACGTAGATCCCGATCGCAAGCAGGGTCAGCGCCGACGCGAGCGGGTTGACCAGCAGGGCGAGCAGCAGGCACGCCGCCGCGCCGAGGGCGATGCCGAAGACGAGCGCGTGCCTGGGCGAGATCGCGTGCGCCGGGAGGGGCCGGCGCCGGGTGCGGTTCATCACCTCGTCGATGTCGCGGTCCCAATAGCAGTTGATTGCGTTCGCAGATCCCGCGGCAAGCGTTCCGCCGACGAGCGTGATCGCGATCAGCCAAACCAGCTGGCCGGCGCTCATGGCCGGCAGGTCCCTCGCCGCGAGCAGCATGGCGGGGAGCGTTGTGACGAGCAGCAGCTCGATGATGCGCGGCTTGGTGAGCGCGATGTAGGCGCGTACGCGCTCGACCCTCGATGCGCTGACCGCGTTCGCGACCGGTAGCGCCGGCGCCATCCGCGAGTCGGGTGTGGTCACGTCGTCGCTCAGGCCGGTGCCGGTGCGTGCCGCTGCTCGGCCTCCGCCTGCGGCGTCACGCTCGGCTGCCGCAGCGCCCGCAGGATGTCGCCACCGATCATGAGGCCGCCTATCCCCACGAGGATCGCTCCGAGCAGGCCGACGAGCGCCAGCCATTCGGTGCCGGGGAGCTGGACCGAGTAGCGGCGCGGCTCGCTGACGACCCCGGACAGGAAGAAGACGAGGACCACGATCCAGCCACCGGTGGCGATGAGGACGGCCGCCGCACGCCCGATGCGCTCCGAGAGCTGACGCCCTGTGATCCCAGGAAAGACGTGGTAGACGGTGCCGAGGAAAAACATCATCACGCCCATCGCCATGATGCCGTGGAAGTGGCCGGCGACCCAGAGCGTGTTGTGCATGAGCTGGTTGATCCCAGCGGTGCTGTCGAGGATGGCGCCCGTGCCGCCGACGGCCCAGCCGACCATGCCGAGGTACATGAAGAGCGGCGCCGGCGACCAGCGGATCCCGGAACGCCAGACGAGCAGCACGCCGCCCAGCAGCGTGACCACGAGCGCAGGGAAGGCGGAGACGTAGCTGAAGACCTGGCCAATGATCTGGACGGCATCGGGCTGTGCGAAATCCTGGTACAGGTGATGGTAGAAGGCGAACCAGAGGGCGACCGTCGTGGCCAACCAGCCGATCACCACGTAGCGGGCGACCCGCCACGGGCGGTTCGTGTATGCGGGAAGGATGACATACAGCAGCGCGGCACCCATGTAGAGGCCGACATTGACGAGCATGTGGCCCGCGAAGAAGGTCAGGTTCTTGGCCAGCAGGGCGCTGATGCTGAAGCTCGGCACGAAAACCTGGATGAGCTCCAGGACGACGAGGACCGCACCGAGCAGGGCGGCCGGAATCCATGTCAGTGCGGTCGTGGTCATCGCGATGGTGGCGAGATCGGTGCGCGGTCGGCCGTCCTCGGCGGGATGCGGATCGACGAGGTACTCGAGCCCGTACATGCGGCCCAGGCTGCCGTACTTGCGGATGCCGCGGTAGAGGAACTCGATGTCGATCACCAGCACCACCACGACGACGATCGTGACAGCAAGCAGGAAGGGGACGAACGACCACGTCTCCCAGCCGCCGGCACTCTGGTAGGGGAGCGGGTAGAGGAAGGTCCAGCCGGTCCCGAAACGCCCGATCAGCGTCGAGACGAGCAGTAGGACGACGGCGAGGACGGTCGCGCCGTAGCAAACGGCCCAGATCCGCGTGCTCATCGGCACGCGCTGCGCGAAGATGTACCAGCATCCGGCGAGTGGAATGAGCGCCACCAGCGCCACCATGCCTAGGCCGTGGAGGGTCAGGATCGGGTAGAACCAGCCGGCCAGGCCGCGCAGCACGCCGGACTGGATGGCGCGCATGAGCAGGCCCGCCAGGCCCAGGATGAGCAGGAGCGCGAAGGCGGTCAGGACCCACAGCGCCGTGAGCCGATTGATCGTGCGAGCGCGTCCCTCATCGGGCCGAGGGGCGTCGTGAGCGACGGCGGTCATGATGCTGCTCCCTTCCTGTCCGAGATCACGCGCAACCGCCGCCGCCACAGGCGGCAGCCGCTCCACCGCATCCGCCGACCGTCAGGCTGCCCTGCATGAACGGATGGCCCGGCCCGCACAGCTCGTTGCAGATGATCTGGTACTCGCCCGGCTCGGGGAACGACAGGCGCAGCGTATTCGTGTAGCCCGGCATCGCCTGGACCTGGCCGATGATGTGCCCGTCGGGGTTGTAGATCGCGAAGCCGTGGGTCACATCGGCGCTGCCGACCGCGAATTCAACCGGGGCATCGCTCGGCACGCACTCCACGTCGAGCTCGAAGTTGAACTGATGGGCCGTCACAGCGACCGCTGTCGGCTCCCCGGGCAGCTGTGCGGCGCGCACGAACCCGTAGGGGAGCCAGGTCATCGAGACCACGAACACGACGACCGCGAACGCCAAAAGACCGACGAACCAACGCCGCCTGATCAGGCTTGCGCGCTCGTAGATGCCGTCCCACGGCTCGGTGCGGGCGTCCATCGCGATCGCGATGAAGACGGCGACGAGCGAGCCGCCCATCAGCACGAAGGCGAGGCCGATCATCCACTGCGCGGGCATGTCACGCTCCTTGGTGCGTCCCCCGGATCGAGGCTGGGACCCCATGGGCAGTATTGACGACGAACGGCGGCATTATATGCTCGGGCCGTAGCGCGGACAAGGGGAAAAACCGGTGCTTCTGGCGCATCTGGGCGGCGGACAGGGATGGGTCCTCTGGGGCTTGACCCTGGACCCGTTGCTGCTCGCCGCGCTGTGTGGCGTCGGCGCCGCATGGTTGCTCGCGGTCGGCTCGATCAACGCTGCCCATCCGGGGTCGCCGGTCAGCCTGTGGCGCTCGGTGGCGCTTCTGGGCGCCCTGCTCGCCATCCTCCTGGCGCTGCAGTCGCCGATCGACACGTTCGCAGACGATTTCTTCAGCGTCCACATGCTGCAGCATCTCTTGCTGAGCTTCGTGGCCGCGCCGTTGCTCGTCCTGGCAGGACCGATGCTCATCGTGCTGCGCGTCGCCGGCGCATCTACCCGGCGCCGGGTCGCCCTCCCGCTGCTGGCGAGTCGGGCCGTCCGCCTGATCACCTTCCCGGGGCTGACGTGGGGCCTCTTCGCGGCGGTCATGTGGATCGCGCACTTCTCGCCGCTCTTCGAGCTGGCGCTCGAGTCCGAGGCGGTGCACCAAGCCGAGCATGCACTCTTCCTGGGCAGCGCGTTCCTGTACTGGCTGCCCGCGATCGGCGCCGAGCCACTGCCCTGGCGGCTCGGCTGGTCCGGGCGGCTGCTCTACCTCGTGCTGGGAATGCCGCTCAGCACGGTGCTGGGGATGGTGCTCGTGGCGCAGACGAGCATCCTCTACCCCGCCTACCTGGGAGCCGGGGCCGCCGCGGCGCTCGCCGACCAACGGCTGGCCGGTGCGGTGATGTGGGTCGGCGGTGATCTCATCTCCGTGGTGCTGATCGGCGTGGTCGTGGCGCAGTGGATCCGAACCGAGCGACGCCGCGTGCTGCGGCGGGCCGAGCGCCGCTCGGTCAGGCCGATTCCGGCGCCGGAGCCAGCGACCACGAGCTCCAGCGCTCGATCGTGACCACCATCGCGGCGCCGAACGGCGCCGTCCACGTCGCGTATTGCGGGTACTTCGCGCGGAGCAGGTCGATCGTCAGGTCGCGCTCAGGACCAGCGTCGACGATGCGCGCGACGCCGTCGGCGCGCACCCACCACAGCCGCTCCCAGTCCTCGTCGTACGCGTTGACGAGGAGCGAGATGGCAGGGTTCGCCGCGATATTCCGGAAACGCAGCAAGTCAAGGCCACGCTTCGGCTTGGGATCGGCGATCGAGTAGATCGCATCGCCCTCGATCGCAAAGACGATCGGGACGAGGTGCGGCCGGCCATCGGTCCGGACAGTGGCCAGGTGCGCCACGCGCGCCGCCGAGAAGCGACGGCGAGCCTCCGCGTCCGGCAGGCGCATCGGTCCCTAGGACAGCTTGAGCTTCGGGATCACCTGCTCGCCGAAGGTGCTGATGAACGACGCCTGGTCACGTCCCACGTTGTGCAGGTAGATCTCGTCGAAGCCCATGTCGACGAAATTCTGGAGCTGCGCGGCGTGCTGCTCGAGGTCGGCGCTGATCAGCATCCGGTTGGCGAAGTGCTCGAGCCGCACCAGCTTGGCGATGTTGGCGAAGTCCTCCGGATTCTTGATGTCCTGCTTGGGGAACGGCATGCCGCCGTTGGGCCACTCGCGCAGCGCCTGCTCCTCGGCCTCGGCCTGGGTCGGCGCCCAGCTGATGTGGACCTGCAGCTGGGTGCGCATGGCCGCTGCGTCCTTGCCGGCCTCGGCCGCGCCCTCGCGGAACTTGCCCCACAGCATCTCGATCTTGTCGTCGGCGGCACCGACGGTGATGATGCCGTCGGCGTACTTGCCGGTGCGCTTGGCGTTGAG
>JBDTNK010000027.1:0-29100 GCA_039933775.1 Chloroflexota bacterium
GGCTGGCGGCGAGAATGCGCTGGACGCTCGGATCAAAGCCGCACTCCAGGAGCTCAGCCGCTCCCGTTAACGCGTCAGACGCAGGCCGATGCGGCCGAAGGGTGGACGGGGATCGCAGTAGACGCGCACCCGGTCATCGGTCTCGCTGATGAGACCGACATCCCAGAGGCGGTTCTGGGCCTCGAAGCTGACCTCGGCCAGCTGCGGCCATCGGTCGAGCATGCGCGTGCCGATCTCGTTGACGAGGTGCTGGATCGAGAGGCTCACGAAGTCATGGAAGACCGATGCCGCCAGGTCCGCGACCTGCTCGCCGGCGACATATCGCGCGGGGTCGTCGCCCAGGGCATCCGCCGGATCGGCATATGCCCACCCGACATCGACCCAGGTGTAGAGCGGCCGGTCACGGCGCTCGGGGAGGGTCGTGTGCTCGTCTCGCGCGAAGTCGGCGAAGGCGGAGCCGGTGATCTTGATGAGCTGCAGCTCACGCCGCTCGCACGCGTGCGCGCTGATCGACACACCGCCGTCGCCATCGCGCTCGAGGTCGAGCGACGCCCACGACGCGTCGTTGCGGTCGCGGGCGAAGAGCCGATCCGAGGCCGTGAACCCGCCTTCAGCCGCCACCAGCGCGGCGGGAAATGGCAGCCCGCGGCCGATCATCGTGATGCGCTCCATGTGCGGGTACTGCGCCAGGAAGGCCGAGCCGATCTCGAAGAGCCAGCCCTCCATCGTCGGGCGCTGGCAGCGCAGGTATGCGGCGTGGATGAAGTTCTTCATCGTGTCGGTCGCCACGACGAGGCGGTTGTCGCCCTCGGTGTAGGCGGGCATGAAGACCTCGCCGCGCACCACGATCTCCACCTCCACGCCGGCCAGCGTGTGGTCGTCGCCGGCGTACGGCGATTCCGGGATGGCGGTCACGCCCCGAAGCGGCGGAGCGTAGGTGCGGTAGACCGCGACCGCCGCCTTGCCGTAGTGAATCTCGCGCTGCATCTGGCTCGTCATCCTCCGTTCGATGCGTTTCGCAGGGTATGCAGCCGGTCGGCCGCGATATCGACCGCATCATCCACCGCACGCCGCAGCTCGGCGTCGCGATCGTTGCGCAGTGCGACCTCGAGGAGGGGCGGGATGGCGGTCTTGGGCCGTCCGGCGACGAAGATCACGTAGCGGAACCCGAAGCGCTGCTCGTATAGCTCGTTCATCCAGGCCAGCTCCTCGTAGGCGCGGGCGAGCTCGGCATCCTCCGCCGATTCGGCGTCGTAGCCTTGCTCCGCGCGCGACAGCTGCGAGACCGACGCGGCCGGCGCCCCGATCCGCGGATGTGCCTCGATCAGCTCGATCTGCTCCTCCTCGGTCAGCTCGCGGCTGACGTCGCGCATGGCGCCGACGAGCCCCTGATCAGTCTCGAACGGCCGGTGATCGGCGAGCCGCGCCAGGAAGCGTGGAGCTCCCTCGACCAGCGGCCGCAGTACGAACGCCACGGCCTCCGCGGGCAGGCGATCCAGATCCACGACCGCGGGCACCGCCACGTGTGGCAGCACCTGGTCAGTGGACTTCGCCGCGATCTCGAGCTCGACCAGGTCCCGGATCGGCAGCCCGTTCTCGGCGTTCCTGAGCGGGATCGCAGGCTTCAGCTCCCGATCCGCTGCCACGGCACCGGAATGGACTCGCGCCACGTGCATCCCGCGCGACAGGTAGAAGCGCAGCGCTTCGAGATTGTCGTTCGTCGTCACCAGCCAGACGCGCGCGTGCTGGCTGGCGGCGGCCACGCGCACGGCCGTCTCGAGCAGCACGCTGCCTGCGCCGCCGCCGCGCTCGATTGCATTGAGCGTCAGGATCTCGAAGGCGTCGCTGCCCTCGATCAGCGTCGCGACGCCGACCGGCTCCCCGTCGCGTTCGGCCACGAGCCCCGGATGCTGCACCGGATCGAGCAGCTCGCCCAGCCGCGCCTGGCGGCGTCCGCCGAGGTCGCGCTCGAGGAGCGCCGCCACCCAGTCATGATCGCGCCGCTCCATGTCGCGCACGGAGATCGCCGCCCCGGTTGCGCTCGTCATTCAGCTCCCGCGGTAGGTCGTCATCGAGTACGACGAGAGCAAGAGCGGCACGTGGTAGCTGCGCGTCGTGTCGTCGACGCGGATTCCCACGGCCATCCCGCCGAAGAACCCCTCGTCGCCGTGGTACGAGGCCACGTCGAAGACGAGCTGGTAGTCGCCTTCGGCAAGGGCGGCACCGTCCAGCAGGTCGCGAATGCGGCCATCGACATCGGTCTCGTGCTCTGCCAGGAGCTCAGGGCCGCCGTCATCGGTCAGCCAGAAGAGGGCGACCGAGACGCCTTCGGCGGGGACGCCGGCCTCGACGTCGAGGACATGCGTGCTGATCGTGGGTTGTGGATCGGCCATGACCGTGCTCCTGTAGCCTGTGCGCATGATGACCGATGCACCCGTGGCGCGCGACGCCCGCCTGGACATCCTGCTCGCTGGTTCGCTCAGCCCGCCCGGCGTGGTCAGCACGTGCTCGCTCGTTCGCTCCGGCGAGGTCGTGGCCGTCGTGGATCCCGGCATGGCGGCCCGCCAGTCGGACATCCTGGACCCGCTGGCGGCGCTGGGAATCGCGCCGGACCAGGTGACCGACGTCATCCTGAGCCACCATCATCCCGATCACACGCTGAACGCCGGCCTCTTTCCGCATGCCAGCGTCCACGACCACTGGGCGATCTACCGCGGCATGGAGTGGACCGACCAGGATGCGGAAGGGTATGAGCTGACGCCGTCCGTGCGGCTCATCCGCACGCCGGGGCATACTGCGCAGGACATCTCGACCGTGGTCGGCACGGCGGACGGCGTCGCGGTGCTGACGCACCTGTGGTGGAACGCCGACGGCCCAGAGGAGGATCCGTCCGCCGAGGACGCGGCCGCGCTGCTCGCGAGCCGCGAACGCGTCCTGGCGATCGCCGATCTCATCGTCCCGGGTCATGGAGCGCCGTTCGAGGCGTACCATGCCCGCCATGGCTGATCTGGCGATCCGCGTCGGTGACCTGGAATTCCGCGCAAACTGGGAGGCGACGGCCCCGCAGACCGTGGCCGCCATGCGGGCCATGCTGCCGATCGAGAACCGCCTGATCCACTGCCGCTGGAGTGGCGAGTCGACCTGGGTCCCGTTCGGCGACCTTGACCTGGGCATCGGCTATGAGAACCACACCTCGCACCCCGCACCGGGCCAGATCCTGGTCTACACCGGCACGATCAGCGAGTGCGAGATCCTCTTTCCGTACGGCGCATGCATGTTCTCGAGCAAGCTCGGGCAGCTCGCCGGCAACCACTTCGCCACCGTCGAGCCCGATGACGGGTGGGCCGATCGATTGCGCGAGGTGGGGCGTCGCACCCTGTGGGATGGCGCGCAGGCGATCACGATCAGCGAGCCCACGGACCGATGAACTGGTTCGTCGTCGTCGCGGTCATCCTGCTCATCATCGTCATGGCCCTCTGGTTCTGGGATCGATCACGAACGGAGCCGAAATGACCTGGATCATTCCTGCCGCGGTCATCGCCGTCCTGGTTGCCCTCTACCTCGCCTGGCTGCCGCTCCTGCCGGCGCTCGGGCTCATCCTCCTCGTCCTGCTCGCGGCCGCGTGGCGCTTCGACCGCGCGCGCAACGCAGCCGGCGGCCTGCCGTACAAGGGCTCGAATCGCCCTGACTTCTACGGCCAGTCGAGCGATGCGAGCTGGGACGTCCCGACCGCGTACATCGACCATCCCGATGGCGGCGGGACGCCGCCCGGCGTCGAGCGTCCCGGCGACGTCCGTCCACGTCGCCGCTGACCGCACGAGCGCGTCGTTGGGTTCGCCTGACCTCGTCGTCCGCGGCGGGTCGATCGTCACCGCCGCATCGACCCTGCGCGCCGACATCGCGATCAGCGGGGGGCGCATCAGCGCCATCGGGAGCGATCTCGACGTCGAGGACGCCGAGCTGCTCGACGCGGATGGGCTGCTCGTGCTGCCGGGGGTGATCGACGTCCACACCCACACCCGCCTGCCGAGCGACGACGAGCCCCATCGCTTCCTGACCGACTCGATCGCGGCGGCGCACGGCGGCACGACGACGTTTCTCGCCTTCAACAACCCCGGCACTGGCATCAGCGACGCGGGCGCTCGCTCACTGTTGGCGGGCAATGCGGAGTTCCGCGAGCGGACGGCGGGGCAATCGGCGGTCGACTTCGGGCTCTCCTCGGTCATCAGCGGCCTGCAGGAGGACCCGCTGGCGGAGCTCCCCGGGCTCATCGCGTTCGGTGTGCCGACCGCCAAGGCGTTCATGGTCTATGACTTCCGCCTGCCCGATGACGCCCTGGAGCGGGCCATGGGCATCGCGGCGCGACACGGCGGGATGCTGCTGGTGCACTGCGAGGAGCCTTCGATCATCGAGCCGCTCGTGGCGGCGGCCCTGGAGCGAGGCGACGTGGCGTGCCGTCACCACGCGCTGTGCCGACCCCCGGAGGCGGAGGCATCGGCCACCCGCAAGGCGATCGAGATGGCGCGACGGGCGGAGGCGCCGCTGTACATCGTCCACCTCTCATGCGAGGGCGCCCTCGACGCGGTGGCGGCGGCCAAGGCGCGTGGCGAGCCGGTTTACGCGGAGACGTGCCCGCACTACCTCACCTACACCCGCGACCTGTATGACGACCCCGACGAGTCGCACGTCATCCAGCGCGTGATCTCCCCTCCGCTTCGCGCACGGACCGATGTCGACGCCCTGTGGGCCGGACTCGGCGACGGGATCCTTGACGTCGTCGCGTCGGACCACGTGCCCGATCGCATCGCGATCGAGAAGCGCCTGCCGGCGCCGCCCTTTCCGCAGATCAGCAACGGCGCGCCCGGCATCGAGACGCTGCTCTCGGTCACCTGGTCGGAGGGCGTCGCTACCGGACGCATCAGCGCCGAGCGGCTCGTCGACGTGCTGTCGACGACGCCGGCGAGCCTCTTCGGCCTGCGCGGCAAAGGCGCGATCGAGGTCGGCGCCGATGCCGACCTCGTCCTCTTCGACCCGCAGGCGCGGCGGACGCTGCGGCAGGCGGACCTGCACCACACCAGTGACTTCACGCCATTCGAAGGGCTGGAGGTGCGCGGCGCGATCGCCGAGGTGCTCGTGCGCGGGCGTCGCCTCGCGGATGCGGTGGCGCATCCGTCCGGCCGCTTCCTCGAACGCCACCTCTGGCAGCGCGACACCTTCGCTGGATGATCCAGCGTCTCGTCGCGCGGTTCCTGCCAAGCGGTGCGGTCCTGCTGTCGGTCCTGGTCTTCGGCAGCTATCTGCTGGGGCTGGTGCGCGATCGGATGTTCGCGCGTACGTTCGGCGCCGGAAACGAGCTCGACGCGTACAACGCCGCCTTCATCCTGCCCGAGCTGACCCTCGACGTGCTCGTGGCGAGCGGTCTCGCGGCGCCATTCATCCCCATCTTCCTGGGACTGCGCGCGGAGGGAAAGGATGCCGACGCGTTCGCCCAGACGATCCTGACCGGCGCGGTCGGAATCATGACGATCGCGGCAGTGCTGATGTTCATCTTCGCGCCGCAGACCACCGCGCTCATCGCCCCCGGCTTCAGTGGCGAGCAGCGCGACCTGTACGTCGCCCTCTTTCGCGTCATGCTCCTGACGCCGATCATCTTCGCCGCGTCGCTGAGCCTCGGGGAGGTGCTGCTGGCCGACCGACGCTTCCTGCCGTACGGCTCCGCGCCGCTCCTCTACAACGGCGGGATCGTCATCGGCACGGTCGCGCTGAGCGGGCCGTGGGGAATCTTCGGTCCGGCGATCGGCGCCGTCATCGGGGCGCTGCTGCATCTTGGCGTGCGGCTGTGGGGGCTGCGCGGCACGGACTTTCGGATCCGGCCACGCTGGGCGATCCACACCCGCGCCGTGCGCGACTTCGTGCGCCTCATGCTGCCCAAGATGGCGAGCCATCCGGTGGAGCCGCTGACCTTCCTCTTCTTCACCGCGGTCGCCACGACGCTGGCGGCGGGGAGTGTCACGGCGGTCAGCTTCGCGCGCAACTTCCAGAGCGTGCCGGTCAGCATCATCGGCATCTCGTTCGCCACCGCGGCGTTTCCAACGCTGGCCGCTGCGTACGCGGGCGGTGACCGACGCGCCTTTGGCAGCACGCTTCTCACAAATCTGCTCGTGGTGAGCGTGCTGACCACCGGCGCCGCGATCTTCCTGTTCGTGGTCGGAGCGGTGGCCATCGAGGTCCTCCTCGGCGGCGGGGCCTTCGATGCCCAGGACGTGGCGCTGACCGCCGGCGTGCTCGGCGTCTTCGCCGTCTCGATCCCGTTCGAGAGTGCCACGCATCTGCTCAGTCGCGCGATCTACGCAACGAAGCACACGCTGCTGCAGGTGCTCTCCTCACTGGGCGGGTTCGGC
The DNA here is from genome assembly GCA_039933775.1 of Chloroflexota bacterium. Taxonomy (GTDB): domain Bacteria; phylum Chloroflexota; class Limnocylindria; order QHBO01; family QHBO01; genus JBDTNK01. The sequence continues at coordinate 6,402 of JBDTNK010000027.1, forward strand.
GTCACGATCGGCGTGACGCTGATCCTGGCGCCGGACGTCGGCGTGGCCGCCATCCCGATGGGCTTCGCGGCCGGCATGGTGGTCCGCGTCATCCTGCTGAGCGCCTCGCTCGCCTGGCGGCTGCGGCGCTGGGATGCGGCTCAGGCGCTGGGCAGCACCACCACGAACCTGTCATCGCGGTCAGGGTAGGCGCCCTCGAAGCGCGACCAACCGTCGTCGTTCGTGCCGAACGGCCAATTCCGCGCCAGCTCCGCGGCGTCCTCGAAGTTGCCCGGTGCGTCGGAAGCACCCCAGATCGTCGAGACGCGCGGGTACCACGGGTCGTCGATATACGCACCGCTGATCGTGGCGTCGGGGAAGACCTTCGGGTCGGCATCGGCCCGATAGCCCGTCATGACCCAGGTGTGGGCACCCCACCACGTGAGGAGGGCGGCGGGCTTGCCGGTCTCGCTGATCGCGATCGCGGCACTGCGGATGGCGTCCTCGTGCGACTCGTAGGCGACGACCGTGTACCCGTCGGCGCCGTACGCCGCCAGTGCGGCCGCGATGGCGGCGGGGCCCCAGCCACCGTCATGGCTGTCCTCCCACGAAGTCCACTCGCCGATGCGGCCGCCGATCTCGTTCTGGAAGTCGGCGCCGGGCGCCCCCTTGTCCATGATCGTGAGCATGATCTGCGTGGCTGCCACGGCGCACATCTCGTTCGTGTTCTGCGAGGTGAAGATCGCCTCGTGATCGTCGACCAGGTCCAGGTCGACCGGCAGCCGCGCCGGCGCCGGCGTGGCGGGAATCGGCGACGCGCTCGTGACGGCAGCCGACGCCGCGGTCGGCTCGGGCTGCCGGGTGACGACCACCGTCGGCACGGTCGCCTGCAGCGGTGGGGGATCGATGAATCGCTCGACGCGCGTGACAAGCCTCTCCCACCTGTCGCCAACGCCGAAGGCGTTCGACGTGATACCGCCCATGGCCAGCAGGCCCAGGACGAGCATCGCGACGAGGACGAGGCGCCAGGGACTGCGCAGCGCGCTCCGGCTGTGAGTGGTCATGACTTCGAGCGAGGATGACACCCTGCGCGGCCTGCGGCAACATGGACCCATGAGCCTCCGCCGCGCTTCGGTGCCGATGTTGGCGGCCCTTGTCGTGGTCGCCACGCTGCCGCTGGTCGCCGTCGAGCCGGCGCGCGCGGCGACGACGACGCTCTTCGAGCAGCGCTACGACCTGCGCGCGACGCTGGACCACGCCGCCGCTCACCTCGACGTCGTCGAAGAGCTGACGCTGACGAATCGGTCCAGCCAGGTGGTCGATCACGTCAATCTGTCCGTCATCCCGCGCGCCTTCGGCTACTTCACGATGCTCGGCCTGGTCACGGTGGACGGCGCTCCGGTCGAGATCAGCTGGACCACGGGCACGAACCTGCGGGTCCCGCTTCCGAAGCCGCTCCATCGCGACGACGGCACGACCATCGGGCTCTCCTTCGCGCTCGACCTCGGATTGAGCCCGGAGGCCTTCCGCGCGCGGCTCAGCGCCGAGAACGGCGTCCTGAGCTTCGGCCAGTGGTTCCCGATCCTGTCGCGCGAGCACGACGTCTACGGCATCGGTGATCCGCAGATCAGCTTCACGGCGGACGCGATCCGGCTGGACCTGACGACGACGACGCCACTGCCACGCGACGCCGTGGCCTGTGCGGGACTGGAGAGCGCGCCCGCCGCGACCGGTACGGAATGGACGTGCCAGGTGGAGCAGGTCAGAGACTTTGCCTTCGCCGTCAATCCGGCGTATCAGCTCACGACGCGCAGCGCCGATGACGTGCAGATCCGCGTTTACACCCAGACGGCCGGCGGCGAGGGGACGGCGGACCTGGCGCGGCAGGCGCTCATCGGCCTGGAGGCAGCCTATGGCGCCTACCCATGGTCCGACCTGGTCCTGGCCGAGGCCGGAACGGATAACGGTTTCAGCATCGAGTTCCCGCGGCAGATCCACCTGACGCGCTCGAAGCTGACCGATGTCTACGTCGTCTTCCACGAAGTCGCCCACCAGTGGTTCTACGCGCAGCTCGGCAACGACCAGATGGCCGCCCCATGGCTCGACGAGGCGTTCGCCGACTTCAGCGCGCGCCAGCTGATGGGCATCGGGACCGATGCCTGCTCGACCCGCGATGTCGACAGCCCGGTCTTCGCCTGGCCCGCCGAGGCGACGAGCGGCGGCGACTGGACGAGCTGCGACGGCTACTTCCACGCGGTCTTCTACCGCGGCTCCGAGTTCCTCAACGCGGTCCGCGCCACGATGGGCAGCGCCGCCTTCTTCGACGTGCTGCGCTCGCTGTTCGAGGAGCGGCGATTCGGGATGATCACCACGCGCGAGCTTCTGAAGCAGTTGGCCGACGCGACCGATGCCGACCTGCGACCCCTCTTCACGACCTATCTGGCCGCCTGGGACGGACGCACGATCGATGATCTCGTCAAGGAGCCTGATGGCTGACGCTCAGTCGAGGAGCCGGTATGCCTCCAGGGTCAGGAACTCGGCGAAATCATCGGCGAGGACGAGGTCGTCGAGCAGGTCCGCGGCATCGGCCCAGCGGGCGTCGGGTACGGTCGCACGCAACGTGCTGAGCTCGGCGTAACGAGCGGCACGGTAGCGCTCGGCGTCCATCGGCTGTCCGTCGTCGAGTGTCACGCCGTTCACCCGCCACTGCCAGAGCTGTGAGCGGCTGATCTCCGCGGTCGCCGCATCCTCCATCAGGTTGTTGATGGCCGCCGCGCCGTTGCCGGCGAGCCAGGCGGCGAGGTACTGCAGTGCGACGCTGACATTGGCGCGCACCCCCGCATCGGTCACCCTGCCGCCGTCGATGTGCGTGTCGAGCACCTGGCGCGCGGTGACGTTGACGTCCTCGCGCAGGACCTGCTTCTGGTTCGGTCGCTCACCCAGTCGCACGTCGAAGATCTCACGCGCCACCGGCACCAGGTCCGGGTGCGCCACCCACGTGCCGTCGAAGCCATCGCCCGACTCACGCTCCTTGTCGATCCGCACCTGCTCCAGCGCGTTGGCGGTGACCTCGGGCTCGCGCCGGTTGGGGATGAAGGCGCTCATGCCCCCGATGGCGTGCGCCCCGCGGCGGTGGCAGGTGCGCACCAGGAGCTGCGTGTAGGCGCGCATGAAGGGCACCGCCATCGTCACCTGGGCCCGGTCGGGCAGCACGTGCTCCGGCGCATCTCGGAACTTCTTGATCAGGCTGAAGATGTAATCCCAGCGGCCCGCGTTCAGCCCCGCCGCGTGCTCGCGCAGCTCGTACAGGATCTCGTCCATCTCGAATGCGGCCAGGATCGTCTCGACCAGCACGGTTGCGCGAATCGAGCCGCGCGCGATGCCGAGCGACTCCTGCGCGGCAATGAAGACATCGTTCCAGAGCCGTGCCTCGCGATGCGACTCGAGCTTGGGCAGATACAGGTACGGCCCGGAGCCACGCTGCAGCAGCTCGGCGGCGTTGTGGAACAGGAAGAGGCCCGCGTCGAAAAGCGAGGCGCTGATCGGCTCTCCGTCGACGAGCACGTGCCGCTCCTCGAGGTGCCAGCCGCGCGGCCGGACGACGAGGGTCGCGACCTGGTCGTTGAGCCGGTAGCTCTTGCCTTCGGGGCTCGTGAAGGCGAGCTCGCGGCGTACGGCATCGCGCAATGCCTGCTGCCCGATGATCACGTTGGCCCAGGTCGGGCTCAGCGCATCCTCCAGGTCGGCCATGAAGACCGATGCCCCCGAGTTCAGCGCGTTGATCATCATCTTTGGCTCGGCTGGCCCGGTGATCTCCACCCGACGATTTTCGAGATCGGCGGGTGCAACTGCCACGCTCCAGCTGCCGTCAGCGCGGATCGCGGCGGTCTCGGGCAGGAAGTCGGGCATCGCACCGCCGCTGATCGCCGCCTGGCGATCTGACCTTGCCTGGAGGCAGGCCATGCGCATCGGGTTGAAGGACCGATGCAGCCGCGCGACGAAGGCCAGCGCTGCGGGCGTCAGGATGCCGTCCGCTGCCACGGGATCAGTGACCTGGACTCCGAGGGCCGCATCGGTCATGACTTGAGGATACTCACCGCTCGGCTGCCGCGATCATGCTTCCTCGCCGCCGGACTGGATTACCGACACGATGTTGCCGGCGGGGTCCTTGAACCAGGCGATCGGTGGTCCCCATCCGCGCGCGATGCCACGCTCGTCCTGGCCGGACTCGGCACCGTAGCGCTCAAAGCTGATCCCGCTGGCGAGCAGGTCGTCGACTGACACTTCGATGTCTTCGACCTCGAAGTTCAGCGCCGTGTACGTCGCCGGTGCATGGTCCGGCTTGGGATAGATGAGCACCGTCTGGCCGCCGCCGAGCTTGAGCGTCAGCATGCCATTGGCCTCCTCGACGTCCACGCCCAGGATTTCGCCGTAGAAGCGTTTGGCGGCCTCGATGTCGTTCGAGGAGAAGCCGCTGAAGGCGCGATTGTGGCGCAGCATGGAAATTCTCCTGTGTCGTCGATGGTTGGACGGCCGCGATGCTCGCGGTTCATCGGTCAGCTCGGACGCTGGTCACCCCATCCAGTCCAGCCAGGCCTCGGGCAGCGGCTTGCCGAGGGTGCGAAGGTAGACCCCGGCCTTGGCGTAGAAGATGAGCAGCGCCTCGCGGTACAGGTGGAGCTCCTTCTCGAGGCTGGCCCAGCCCCCGCCGCGCACGCGACGGTCGGCGATCTGGTCCGCGGTGAGTGCGGAGAGCGCCGCGCCCAACTGCCGGTCGAGCTCGCCATACCACGCCTCGAGTGCCGCGAGATCTATCGTGACGGCCGCGTTCGGGTGCCGGTAGCCCCACTCGTGCTCGAACCTCGTGAACGAGGCGACGTAGCCATGCTCGGTCTCGCCCATCTCGCGGCACAGCTCGCCGAGCGTCACGTTGCCCGGCAGCGAGAATCGCAGATCCTCGTCGGTGAGCATCGAGAGGAGCAACGGGCGGAAGTCCTGCGTGTCCTTGAGCAGCTCGCCGCACTCGGCCACAAGGCTGTTCATGAAGCGATAAACGGCTTAACGCGGCGCCCGCCTGCCGAGTCGGCGATGAGCGTGGCCAGCCGCCGCTCGCGCGTCTCCTCGCGCTTGGCGGAGATGACCCAGTGCGTCGCAGTGCGCCGGTACGAGGGGGTTTCGCCCACCCACTGGCGCCACGCCGCGGGATCCGCCCTCAGGCGCGCCTCCCATTCGGGCGGAAACGCGGCGGGCGGCTGCTCGTACGAGTAGCTCGCGTCCTTGCGCCGGTCGCGCTCCTCGAATGCCCGCAGCCCGGCGGGATGCATGCGCCCCGCGGCGGTCAGCCCGGCGATCTTGGCGATGTTGATCGCGCTCCAATTCGAGGTCTTCCGACGCGGAGTGAAGCGCTGGCCCGTCACCTCGTCGTCGATGCGGCGCGCCTTGCCGTCGATCCAGCCGAAGCAGAGCGCCTCCTCGACCGCCTCGGCGTAGGTCATCGCCGCCTTCGGCACACCCTTCTTGTAGTAGCCGATCCAGAGCTCATCGGCGCGGTCGTGATTCGCCTCGAGCCACGCGCGAAAGGCCGCGGCGTCGAGAAAGATGGTGACCCGCGGGAGGGGCGCGTCGCTCACCAGCCGCCTTCGGTACGGATCAGCCGATGCAGCACCCGCGTGGCCACCGCGCGGCGATAGTCGGCGGTCGAGCGCACGTCGTCGATGGGATGGATCTCCGCACCCAGCGCCGCGCTCGCGCGGTCGGCGACATCCGCCGAGGCATCCATCCCCTCGAGCGCAGCTTCGGTCGCCGGGGCACGCACCGGGGTGGCAGCCACCGAGCCGATCGCGACCCGAACGTCGCGCCAGGTGCCGGCGTCTGCGCGCCAGGCGAGCGCCATCACGACCTTGCTGATGGCCTGCGCGCGCCGCGTGCCGACCTTGCGGAAGCGGACGGCGCGGCCACCGGGCAGCGGAATCCGCACCCGCAGCACGAGCTCATCCTCCGCGCGCGCGGTGCGACGGTACGCGGTGAAGAAATCGGAAGCAGCGACGGTACGTTCGCCACGGGGCCCACCCAGCACGATCTCAGCGTCGGTGGCCAGCAGCAGCGGGAGGGTGTCGCCTGCCGGCGAGGCATTCGCGATGTTGCCGCCGATCGTGCCGCGGTTCTGGATCTGCGCCGCGCCGATCGTGGCCGCCGCCTCCGCCAGCGCGGGCAGCACCGCGGCGACGAGCCTCGAGGCGCGCAGGTCGCTGTACGTCGTCAGCGCGCCAAGCAGCATGGCGCCACCCTCGCGCTCGATGCCACGCAGGTCGTCGAGGCGCCACAGGTCCAGGACACGATCCGGCGGCTCGCCGAGCTCCCCGGTGATCTGGACCAGGAGGTCGGTCCCGCCGGCCATCGGGCGCCACGGCGCGCCATCGGCCAGGAGTGCATACGCCTCGTCGAGCGAGGTGGGGGAGGAGACGGCGGGCTCGGCGACCGGTGGCATCGGTCTAGGCTGCCGGGCGCCGGCGTTCGGCGGCCAGCGCGATGGCCTCGATGATCTTGGTGTAGCCGGTGCAGCGACACAGGTTGCCGGCGATCGCCTCACGGATGTTGTCGTCGCTCGGCGCGGCGCCGGAGGCCAGGAACGCCTCAGCGGCCAGCAGCATGCCCGGCGTACAGATCCCGCACTGCGCGCCGCCGGTCTCGAGGAAGGCGGTCTGCAGATCGTTCATCTCGCCGTCATCGGCCAGTCCCTCGACCGTCAGGACAGTGGCACCGTCGACCTGGCACACCGGCACGAGGCAGGCGTCCACGACAGCGCCATCGACGAGCACCGAGCAGGCGCCGCACTCGCCCTCGCCGCAGCCTTCCTTGGTGCCCGTCAGCGCCAGGTCCTCCCGCAGCACGTCGATGAGGCGGCGCATGCCGGGCACATCGACCTCGGCGGCGGCGCCGTTGACGGTGAGGCTGAAGCTCATTCGCGACGCTCCCAGTCGCCGCCGTCATCCTGCGGTGCCCGCAACGGCTGTGGATCGGTGCGTGCGTCGGGAGCCGGATCGACCCCGGCCGCTGGCTCGGCAAGGTTGGCTCGATCCGATTCGGGGGCGAGTGCGATGCTGACACCGGGCGCGCCCGGCATGGGGCCGTTGGTCAGCGCCGCCAGCACGCGCTCGGAGGTGGCGGGCAGGTCGTGGATCCAGACCCCGATCGCGTCGTGGATGGCGGCGATCACCGCCGGCGCGGCGACGTCCATGGGCAGCTCACCGATGCCCTTCGCGCCGTGCGGCGAGCCGGAGTACGGCGCCTCGACCAGGATCGAGGTGATGCGCGGCGCATCCAGCGCGGTGGGGATGATGTAGGTCGCCAGGCGATCATTGAGATAGCGCCCGTCGACGAGCTTGATCTCCTCGATCGTGGCGTACCCGACCGCCTGCAACGAGCCGCCCTCCACCTGGCCCTCGGCCAGGACCGGGTGGATCGCGCGGCCCACGTCATCGGCGCTGACCACGTCGCGCACGGTGACCTCGCCGGTGTCCAGGTCGACCTCGACTTCAGCGGTGGCGGCGGCCCAGCCGAAGCACGGGTAGGCATCGCCGGTGTAGGTCTCGTCATCAAAATTGATGTTCGGGTACGGCACGAACTGCTCGTCAACGCGCATCGGCCCGGCGAACTCGTACGCATCGGCGAATGGGCGCCCCGTACGCTCCTCGACCTGTGCGCGCAGGCGTCGCGCGGCGCCGATCAGCAGCCGGCCGACGACCATGGCGGTGCGACTGGCCACGGTCGGCCCCGAGTCGGGCACGATCGAGGTGTCCTGCGGCGCGATCTCGACCGCCTCGTATGGCACGCCCAGCTCCGCCGCGACCATCTGCGGGAAGATCGTCTTCGTCCCCTGGCCCATCTCGGTGCTGGCGGTCAGCACCCGGATCCGGCCGTCATCGGTCAGCTCGATTGATGCGACGCTCGCCAGCTGGACTTCGCCCGAGCCGGTGAAGCCGGCGCCGTGCCAGGCCATGGCCAGGCCGATGCCTCGCGCCGTGCGCGCGTCGGGTCGCCGCGTGGCGCGCTCGTGGGCCGTACGTTCGCGTCGCTCCGCATAGCCCGATGCGCTCGCCGCGCGATCCAGGACCTCGAGCGCGGCGACGCTCTCGCGCAGCTCCTGCCCGGTCGGCGTGACGTCGCCCTCGACGTACGCCCAGCGCCGACGCAGCTCGAGCGGATCGATGCCCAGCTGCTCGGCGATGCGATTGACCTGCATCTCGGCCGCGAATTCGGTCTGCGGAGCGCCGAAGCCCCTGAAGGCGCCGTTCGGCGGCGTATTGGTCGCCATTGCCCGGCCGCGCACCCGAACCTGGTCGCAGCGATACGGTCCGGCGGCGTGCAGGATCCCGCGGCTGAGCACGACCGGGGTCAGCGTGCAGTACGCGCCGCCGTCCATGATGACCTCGATGTCCTGCGCCACCAGCGTCCCGTCGCGGTTCACCCCGGTGCGGTGCCGAATCAGCGCTGGATGGCGCTTCGTAGTCGCCGCCAGGTCCTCGTGACGGTCGTAGATCATGCGCACCGGACGGCCCGCCTTCAACGCCAGCAGGGCGGCGTGCAGCGCGATGACCGACGGGAACTCCTCTTTGCCGCCAAAGCCGCCACCGGTCTCGGCCTGCACCACGATCGCCTGCCGATCGTCCAGATTGAGCGCACGCTTCATCGCCTTGTGGATGTAGTACGGGCACTGGCACGAGCCGGTGACCGTCACTCCGCCATCCTCGCGGGGCGTGGCGATGAACGCGTTGTTCTCGATGTAGAGCTGTTCCTGGTGCCCGACGCGATACGTGCCCTCGACCACCAGATCGGCCGATGCCAGCGCGTCGGAGACGTCATCGCGGCCGATCGCGAAGTGCGCGAACTCCTGCGTCGCCTCGAGCGGATCGAAGACCGCGGGCAGACGCTCGGTGCGAAGACTGACGTGGTGCCGCGCGGCGATGAGCGTCGAGCGATCCGCGGCCGCCAGCAGCGCGACCGGCTCGGCCTGGTGCCGGATCTCGCCGCCGATCGGCACGAGCACCGGCTGGTCGTCGCTGATCAGGCTGACGATGTTCGGCCCCGGGATGTCGTCCGCGGTCACCAGGGTGATGCTCGACCAGTCGAAGGCTGGGTCGAGCTCGATGCCGAGCAGCCGCGCATGCGGCTCGGTGGAGCGCAGCGTGGCGCCGTACCAGGCGCCGGGGACCACGATGTCATCGGTATACAGCGCCGTGCCGGTCAGCTTGGCTGGTCCCTCGCGCCGCAGTGGATAGGCGCGCGCCGCGCCGCGTGTGCTGCCGCCTGGCGGCACGATGACGGCCGCTTCAGTCGAGGTGGGCGCAATGGCGGCCGTGCCTGGCGAGTCCATCGCGCAATCCTAGCGCCGCGCGGCGCTCGCCGGCGGCTTGACTCGTGGGCGTAGGCTCGCTACGGCCGGTTGGCCATCCCGAGTACGGAGGTCCGCGTGAACCCGCTTTTCCTTGTCTTCCTCTTCCTGCACATCGGTGCCGCGATCGTCGCCTTCGGGCCGACCTTCGCCTTCCCGCTCATCGCGGCAGCGGGGCAGAAGAACCCGCAGCACGCCGCCTTTGCCGCTGAGCTCAGCGAACGCATCGAGAGCAAGGTGGTGCTGCCGCTGGCCCTGTCAATGCCGGTCACCGGCGCACTGCTGATCATCACCGGCGACGTCAACCTCTTCCAGCCGTGGCTGCTCGCGGCAATCGCCATCTACCTGGTCGCGATCAGCTACTCGGTCGTCGTGCAGGGGCCGGCTGGCCGCGAGCTGGCGCACATCCTGGGCGCCATGTCTCCGGGCGCGGCGGGGTCCGGCGAGGCGGCCGTCATCTCGGGTCCACCGCCGCGCGTGGCCGAGCTGGGCGCCAAGCTGCAGCGCGGCGGGATGCTCCTCGCGGCCCTGCTCGTGGCGATCGTGGTCCTGATGGTGATCGGCTCGAACGCCTGATCAACGGCGGACGACCCGACCCGGCAGCGCGCCGGTGTGGCGTCCGCCGCGCACCACCGGCACGCCATTGACGATGACGTGGTCGATGCCGGTGGGGTAGCGCCGCGGCTCGTCGTACGTGGCGTTCGAGCGGACGGTCGCCGGGTCCAGGACCACGATGTCGGCATGGGCACCATCGCGCAGCGTGCCGCGATCGCGCAGGCCGAGCCGCGCGGCGGGCGCCGATGTCATCTTGCGCACCGCCTCGGGCAGGCTGAACAGCGCCTCGTCGCGCACGAACTGGCCGAGGATGCGCGGGAACGAGCCGTACGTGCGCGGCGACGGCTTGGCCGCGACAAAGGTCGAGTCGGTCCCGACCATCCCGAACGGATGTGCGATGAACGGCGCCAGCGTCCTGCCCCACGGGCCGGCGGTGACCTGGTTGACGCCGAGGTTCTCGTCGAGGAGCAGGTCGCAGATGACGTCGACGGCATCCACGCCGCGCTCACGCATCACGTCGGCCACGGTCATCGACTCCCAGCGCAGGTTCTCCGGACGCGTGAAGGCGCCCAGGCGGACATCGGCCCAGCCGGCGGGCGAGGTGTATGCCGCGCCCCGCTCGCGCAGCTCGGCGCGAAGCCGGGTGCGCACTGCCGAATCCGCGAGGCGCTCCTTGGTCGACATCGGTCCACCCGCCTGGATCCAGAGGGGAAGCTGAATCAGGAGCCGGGTGCTGGCCCACTCGGACGGATAGGTGTCCCAGGTCACGTCGGCGCCGCCGGCGCGCGCCTCCTCCACCAGGCCGATGAGCCGCTCCGGGCCGCCCGGATGCGTCTCGCGATGGTAGAAGTGGGTGATGTGCACCGGGCCGGAGCCGCGGTGACCGATCTCGATCGCCTCGCGGAATGGGTCCAGGAAGCGGTCACCCAGCGCGTAGCGCACGTGCGTGTGGTAGAAGCCGCCGTTCCGCGCAGCTTCGTCGGTGAGGGCCGCCAGCTCGTCGGTCGAGGCATAGCCGCCGGGCGGGTAGTCGAGACCACTCGAAACACCCAGCGCGCCCTCCGCCATCGCCTCGCGCAGCATGGCGCGCATGTCGGCGAGGCTGGCAGGCGTGGCCGGCTCATCCTCCCAGCCGATGGCGCAGATGCGCAGCGCGCTGTTCCCGACCAGCATGCCCACGTTGACCGATGTCGCTTGGTCGAGGCGGCCAAGGTAGGAAGCCACGCTGTCCCAGTCGGCGCGAATCTCCGGGCGCCCGTCGAGCCCGGCGTTCATATCGATCAGCGCGTCCAGGTCGCGCTGCTCCCGCAGCGGCGCGTACGAGAGCCCATCGACGCCGATGATCTCGGTCGTCACGCCCTGCCGCACCTTCGGCTCGTGGGTCGGCTCGGCCAGCAGCTGCAACCCCGAGTGCGAGTGCAGGTCGATGAAGCCGGGCGTTACCACGCGATCGCTGGCATCGATCAGGTCTCGCGCCGCGGGCCGTGCCTCCGGCTCCAGGATCCGCATCCGATCGCCGCTGATCGCGACGGTGCCGCGCCGGCCGGACGCCCCGCTGCCGTCGATGAGCGTGCCGCCGACGATGAGCAGATCGATCTCCATCGCGCGAGTATAGGAACCGCCATGACCCATCACGCCGCGATCAGCGGTATCGCCGCGATCGTCCTCGCCGCCGGTGAATCGCGCCGCTACGGAGGCCCGAAGCAGCTGGCGGTCCACGAGGGCCGGACCCTGCTCGAGCATGTGCTGGGGCGTGCCGACGAGGCGGGCCTGTCGCCGATCGTGGCGGTCGTGCCGGTCTGGCTCACGCGCCCGCGCTCGATGGACGCCGAGCACCTGCGCTGGGTGCGCAATCCCCGTCCCGAGCGCGGGATGAGCTACTCGCTGGCGCTTGCCGTCGAAGCGCTTTCTGACGACACGCAGGCCGCGCTCATCCTGCTCGGCGATCAGCCGACGGTGCCGCTCGCCACGATCCGTGCCGTGCTGGCGGGCCGGGGCGAGCGGCCGGTCACCGTCGCGCGGGCGGACGGCCACGACGGGCCGCCGGTCCTGCTCGAGCGCAGCCACTTCCGCCTGGTGACCGAGGCGCGTGGCGATGTCGGGCTGCGGGCTGTCCTCGCGGCGCGCCCCGAGCTGGTGTGCGCCGTCGAGGTGCCCGCACACGCCCCCGACATCGACACGCCCGACGACCTCGCGGCCCTGAGATGATCGCCACGGCTCGACGCGGGGCGGCCGCTACAATCGCTCACATGTTCGATTCGGCCACGTCCCGAGGACGCCGCGCATGACGATCGACCGCGTCACGGCTGCGGAGATCGCCGAAGAGGAGCGCAGCCTCGAGTCAACGGTCCGGCCGCGACGCCTCGACGAGTTCGCCGGGCAGGCTCGCGTCAAGGAGAACCTGGCGATCCTGATCGACGCCGCCCAGCATCGCTCCGAGCCGGTCGACCACGTGCTGCTGTACGGGCCGCCGGGGCTCGGCAAGACGACGCTGGCCAACATCGTGGCGGCCGAGATGGGCGCGCAGATCCGGACCACCTCGGGACCTGCGATCGAGCGTGCCGGCGACCTGGCGGCGGTGCTCACCAGCCTCGGCAAGGGCGACGTGCTGTTCATCGACGAGATTCATCGGCTGAGCCACGTGGTCGAGGAGATTCTGTATCCGGCGATGGAGGACTTCGCGCTGGACGTGGTGCTCGGCAAAGGGCCCGGCGCGCGCTCCGTGCGGCTGCAGATCGAGCACATGACCGTGATCGGCGCCACGACGCGGGTCGGTTCCATCACCGGCCCGCTGCGCGACCGATTCGGCGTGACCTATCGCCTCGACTACTACACCCAGGACGAGCTCGAGCACATCCTGCGCCGCTCGGCCGAGATCCTGGGGATCAGTCTCGCGCCGGAGGCGGCCACGACCGTGGCGCGTCGCTCGCGCGGGACGCCGCGCATCGCCAACCGCCTCCTCAAACGCGTGCGCGACTTTGCCCAGGTGCGGGGCGGCGGCGACGGCGCCGTGACCGCGGAGCTGGCCAACGGGGCGCTCGACCTGCTCGAGATCGACACCCTCGGCCTCGACGCGCTGGATCGACAGCTGCTGCGCGGCATCGCACAGCACCACGGTGGCGGTCCGGTTGGCCTCGCCACCATGGCGGCCACGATCAGCGAGCCAGTCGAGACGCTGGAGGACGTCATCGAGCCCTACCTGATGCAGATCGGGCTGCTGGCTCGGACGCCGCGCGGCAGGCAGCTGACCGCCTCCGGATGGCGTCACCTGGGCCTCGCACCGCCGGCGGGCAGCGCGGCGGAGGCATCGGTCCAGCCCGGACTCTTCGACCGCTGAGGGGAGCTGCCCATGTCGCCTGAGCTCGGCCGCATCGTGCTTATCATCGGAATCGTGCTCGTCGTCGTCGGCGGGCTGGCGCTGCTCGGCATCCGCCTGCCCTTCGGACGGCTCCCCGGGGACATTGCGATCGAGGGCGAGCACGGGGGTCTCTACATCCCCATCGCCACGATGATCATCCTCTCGATCGTGGTCACCATCCTCGCGAACCTCTTCTTCCGCCGCTGACCAACCGTATCGTGCGAAAACAGGGCGTCGTGCCGCCGATTTGCGTACTACGATCCGCGCTGGTGCCGCTCGGGTCCGGTTTCCGCAGCGGGCCGTACGGAGGATCGGAGGAAATCGTTGGAGGCGACCGCCCAACCACGCGAGCGCAGCGAGGACCCGGAAGAGACCGGACTCGCGCGCTTCTTCCACTTCAGAGAGCGGGGGACCAATCTCGGAACGGAGATCCGAGCTGGCGTGACCACGTTCATGGTCATGGCCTACATCCTGTTTCTCAACGGCTCCATTTTGACCGGGGGCTTCGAGGCCACCGGGCAGACGGACCCGGCCTTCACGTTGGCCACGATCGCGGCCGGAACCGCGCTCATCGCCGGCGTGATGACGATCGCCATGGGCCTCGTCGCGAACTACCCGTTCGCGCTCGCCGCCGGACTGGGGATCAACGCGATCGTTGCCTTCTCGCTCACCGGTAGGGGCCTGAGCCCGGCCGGCGCGATGGGCGTGATCGTCATCGAGGGACTGCTCGTCACGCTGCTCGTCCTGGTGGGTCTGCGCGAGGCGATCATGAACGCGGTGCCGGTCTCGCTGAAGCGGGCGATCGGTGTCGGCATCGGTCTGTTCATCCTGTTCATCGGGTTTGCCAATGGCGGGCTCATCAAGTCGAACGTGCCGGGGACCCTGGTCACCGTCTCGTTCCCGACCGAGCCGGCGCAGTGGGTCTTCCTGGCCGGCCTGCTCATCACCGTGGTCCTCTACGTCCTGCGCGTGAAGGCGGCGCTCGTGATCAGCATCCTGCTGACCACCGTGCTGGCCCTGATCGTGGGCGTGGCCAGCATCCCGCCGAGCAGCGAGCTCATCGTCACGCCGAGCTTCGATACGCTCGGCAGATTCGACCTGGGGCAGGTCTTCAGCGTGCTGCCGCTGGTCACCGCCCTGCTCGTCATCTTCGCCATCCTGCTCACCGACTTCTTCGACACGATGGGAACGATCACCGGCGTCGCCGCCGAGGCCGGCCTGACGCGCGAGGATGGCTCGGTGCCGGACGTCGGACGCCCGCTGCTCGTCGACTCGCTGGCCGCGGTGGCCGGTGGTGCCGGCGGGGTCAGCTCGAACACGACGTATATCGAGAGCGCGGCCGGCGTGGCCGACGGCGGGCGCACCGGCATGACCTCGGTCGTGACCGGCGTTCTCTTCCTGCTCGCGATCCTGCTCGCGCCGATCGCGCTCATCGTCCCGGCGGCCGCCACGGCGCCGGCACTGGTCCTGGTCGGCTACCTCATGTTCACGCTGATCAAGGACATTCCGGTCGCCGACGTCGAGGAGGGGCTGCCGGCGCTGCTGACCATGATCCTCATGCCGCTGACCTACGACATCACCGTGGGCATCGGAGCCGGCTTCATCAGCTGGGTGCTGATCAAGGCGGTACGCGGCAAGATGGAGCAGATCCATTGGCTGATGTGGCTGGTGGCCATCGCGTTCCTCGTTTTCTTCGCCCAGGACTGGATCACCAGCATCGCGACTTGATCCGTCCTGCCCTTGGACCGATGGCGCCCGGCCGGACCTTCCGGCCGGGCGCTACGCTGTCTCCCGCCTCATGTCCACATCTGACGAGCCGCCGCGACTGCGCGTCGACGACTTCGACTACGACCTGCCCGACGGCGCGATCGCGCAGACTCCCGCGGAGCCGCGCGACGCGAGCCGGCTTCTCGTGCTCGATCGAGGCGCGTCGCGGCCGGACCGCCCGGCGCTCGACCATGCTCGCTTCTCGGAGATCGGCGCCTGGCTGCGCCCGGGGGATCTGCTCGTCGTGAACGACAGCCGGGTGATCCCGGCGCGGCTGCCCGCAACGCGTGCGCGCGGCGGGCGCGCGGAGCTGCTCCTGCTGCGAGCGCTCGACGATGGGCGCTGGGAGGCGCTGGTGCGACCGTCACGCCGCGTTGCGGTTGGCGGCCGGCTTACGCTGCGTAGCGGTGACCGCGTCGAGGTGGGGGAGCGGATGGGCGACGGTACGCGGGCCGTGCGCTTCGACCGCGATCCGCAAGACGTGATGCGCGACGCCGGGGAGCTGCCGCTGCCGCCCTACATCCATGACCGCAGCGCTCCCGCCGCTCGCTACCAGACCGTCTACGCGCGACCGCTCGGATCCGCGGCGGCCCCGACGGCGGGGCTGCATTTCACGCCGGAGCTGCTCGCAAGCCTGGACGCCGCCGGCGTCGAGCGCGCCTCGGTCACGCTGCATGTCGGGCTCGACACCTTTCGCCCGCTCGAGGGCGACTACATCGACGAGCACCACATCCACCGCGAGTGGTTCGAGATTCCGTCCGCGACGACGCAGGCGATCGCCGCCGCTCGTGCGCGTGGCAGCCGGGTCGTCGCTGTCGGGACCACCAGCGTGCGGGTCCTGGAAACCGCGGCACGCTCCGGGGCCGCCAGCGGCTGGAGCGACCTGTACATCACCCCAGGCGCTCGGTTCGAGACGGTCGGCGCGCTCATCACGAACTTCCACCTGCCGCGCAGCTCGCTCCTCCTGCTCGTGACGGCGTTCGTGGAGCGCGGCATGCCAGCGGCGAGCGCGATGACGGGGCGCGACGTCCTGCTGGCGTCTTACCGCGCGGCGCTCGATTCGGGGTATCGGTTCTTCAGCTTCGGCGACGCGATGCTGATCGTGTGAGGCGCGGCCTCAGCCGGCGGCGTCGGGCTTTCGCGACTTCTCCCCGTCGCCGTCCGCCTTGTCGTCGCCGTTGCGCGCCGGAAGACCCAGCTGCCGCCGCAGGTCGGCCTGGTCGCGCGGCCGCGGCGGGGCGCTGACCGCCGCCGAGCCCGGCTGCTGGTCCGGCCCGCTCGACGCCGGGGCTCCGGGCCCGGTCGGACGCGATCCCGGAGGCTGAACGCTCGGAGGGCCAGCCGGCGCGCCGCTGGGCGTCCCCGGCGCACGGTCACGCGGCAGGTTGGCGACCGACTGGTCCTCCGGTGGCGGCCACCCGGACGGCTCGGCCATGATCGCGCAGACTTTGGCGAAGTCGCACACCGCCGTGCCCAGCTCGGGCGAATCGGTCTCCTGCCGGAATCGCGGCCGCAGCATGGTCAGCGACCAGCGCGTGCGATGCTCGTGGGCCCACACGCGGTACGTGTCGACGCGCAGATCGACGCCGCGGACGGACTGCCATGGATAGAGCCTCCCCGCCAGGCCATAGCGGGCACTCGATCCGCGCGGCCCGTAGAGCAGGTCCAGCAGACCGATCTCGGTGGCCACCAGCAGCCGCCGCTGCTCGGACTCCGAGCCAGCCTCGTGCGCATAGACCGCGATCTCGTCGACGCCCAGCGTCACTAGCTGCTGCGCGGCCCATTCACGCACCTCGTCGTTGAGATACGGCATCCGTGGCCAGTCGGCCAGACGCACCATCGAAATCCTCCGCCGATTGTCAGGACCGATAGCCTAGCCCCTCGAACCCCATCTCGTCGCCCCCCAGCCGCTACGCTCTGCGAATGGCCGGTCCGCTCTCCTTCAGCTCTCGCGCGACGGGAATCGGCCGTGCGCGGCTCGGCACCCTGGCCACGCCGCACGGCACCATCGACACGCCGCAGTTCATGCCGGTCGGCACGCAGGGCACGGTCAAGAGCCTCACCCCCGGCGACCTGCGCGCCGCCGGAACGCAGGTGCTCCTCGGCAACACCTACCACCTCAGCCTGCGCCCCGGGCATGAGCGCATCGCGCGCCTGGGTGGGCTGCATCGGTTCATGGCCTGGGATGGCCCGATTTTGACCGATTCAGGCGGCTTCCAGGTCTTCAGCCTCGCCCATCTGCGCCGCGTGGACGAAGACGGCGTGACGTTTGCGTCCCATCTCGATGGCTCGCCGCAGCGGCTGACGCCGGAACGCGCGATCGAGATCCAGGAGGCCCTCGGCAGCGATATCGCCATGGCCTTCGACCAGCTCGTGGACGCGACCCTGCCCGACGCGGAGGTGGCCGATGCCATGCAGCGCACGCACCGCTGGGCCGCGCGCTGCCTCGCCGCGCGCACGCGCCCCGACCAGGCGCTCTTCGGCATCATCCAGGGCGGTGTGGATGCCACGCTGCGCCGCCAGTCCGCCGCCGCCATCGCCGCGCTGCCCTTCGAGGGCATCGCCGTCGGCGGGCTCTCGGTCGGGGAGTCGAAGCGCCAGATGGCGGACACGCTCGATGTCGTGGCCGAAGCGCTCGGCGACGACCCTCGGCCGCGCTACCTGATGGGCGTCGGCTCGCCGCTCGACTTCTTCGGCGCCGTCAAGCGGGGCATCGACCTGTTCGACTGCGTGCTGCCGACCCGCGTGGCGCGCAACGGGCAGCTGTGGACCAGCCTCGGCAAGCTGAACCTGCGCAACGCGCGCTTCCTGGATGACCCCGACCCGCTCGATCCGGCCTGCGCCTGCGAAACGTGCCGTACCTTCAGCCGCGCGTACCTCGCGCACCTGTTCCGGGCCGAGGAGCTGCTGGCGTATCGCCTCGCCTCGCTGCATAACGTCACCTATACTCTGGACCTGATGCGGCGCCTTCGATCCTCGCTCGTCGAGGGCCGATTTCAGGCGCTGCACGAAGCCGTCGCAGCGCACTATGCAGGCACCGGAACGAGCGCGGTAAGTACCGGATAACGGCCTGGTAAGGGCCATCCGGCACACTCGCCGCACCTCGACCGGCTCGGATGGAGGAGGATGCAGCCATGGGGAGCCGGGACCGACCACGCAAGGAACCCAAGCGCAAGCCAAAGGAGAAGGCTCCGAAGCTCGCGCCCCAGGCACCTGCGTATCAGCCACCGCAATCGGTCGAGGTGATCAAGCGAAAGCGCAAGCCGCGCAGCGAGCCCGGATCGGACGAGGCCTGACGCCACGCCGCCGGGGCGAAGAGAAAGGGAGCGAGACCAGGTCATGGAAGCGCCGGTGGCGATTCAGCGCAGCGGAGACCGCGGCAAGGCGGTCGACGCGGCCATTCTGCAGATCGAGAAGCAGTTCGGACGCGGGGCGATCATGCGTCTCGGCGACCGTGCCGCGATGCCCGTCGACGTCATTTCGACAGGCTCGGTGGCCCTCGATCTGGCGCTCGGCGTGGGCGGCATCCCGCGTGGCCGGATCACCGAGATCTACGGCCCCGAGTCGAGCGGCAAGACGACCCTCTGCTACCACGTCGCCGCCAACGCGCAGCGCGCCGGCGGCATCGTCGCCTTCATCGACGCGGAGCACGCCCTCGACCCCGGATACGCGCGCAACGTGGGCGTGGACGTCGACGAGCTGCTCGTGAGCCAGCCGGACACCGGCGAGCAGGCGCTCGAGATCGCCGAGACGCTGATCCGCTCGAGTGGCGTCGACCTGGTGATCATCGACTCGGTCGCGGCGCTCGTGCCGCGCGCCGAAATCGAAGGCGAGATGGGGGACAGCTTCGTCGGCCTCCAGGCGCGGCTCATGAGCCAGGCGCTGCGCAAGCTGACCGGGGCCATCAACCGCAGCAATACCGCGCTCATCTTCACCAACCAGCTGCGCGAGAAGATCGGCGTCATGTTCGGCAGCCCCGAGACGACGACCGGCGGCAAGGCGCTGAAGTTCTATGCCAGCGTGCGCCTCGACATCCGCCGCATCGAGACGCTCAAGACGGGGACCGATGCCATCGGCAGCCGGACCCGCGTCAAGGTCGTCAAGAACAAGGTCGCCAGCCCGTTCCGGACCGCCGAGTTCGACATCATGTACAACGAGGGCATCAGCCGCGAGGGCGGCCTGCTCGATGTCGGCATCGCGGCGGGCGTGCTCTCCAAGACGGGAGCCTGGTTCAACTACGGCGAGACGCGCCTGGGCCAGGGCCGCGAGAACTCGCGCGAGTTCCTCAAGCAGAATCCGGAGGTCGCCCTGCGGGTCGAGGATGAGATCCGCGGCAAGGTCGCCTCGATCGAGGTCGGCGTCAACGGCATCCCGGAGGCGGAGTAGCACGCCCGGGCCATGGTTCGCAGCAGCCGGGACGACGATCGTCCAGCGCCTGACGCCAACGCCGCGATGGAGATCGCCGCCCGCTTTCTCGGCACCCGGCCGCGGACACGCTGGGAGCTCGATCGCAGGCTCCGGCGTGCCGGCGCCTCGGCCGAGGTGATCGAGGCCACGCTCGAGCGCCTGACGGGCCTGGGGTATGTCGATGACGTGGCATTTGCGCGCTACTGGCAGGAGCAACGCGACCGCCACGCGCCGCGCGGACGCCGCCTCGTCGAGGCCGAGCTTCGGCAACGCGGCGTGACGCGCGAGACGCTCGGCGCCCTCGACGAGGACATCGGACGGCCGCCGACCGACGAGATCTTGCCCGAGACCGAGGCTGAGCGGGCACGGATCGCGCTCGGCCGGCACCTGCGCGGCCGGCCCCTACCGACCGAGGCGCGCGCCCTGCAGCGGCTGGGGATGTTCCTCATGCGCCGCGGCTTCGACGCGGAGACGGTGCGCAGCACGCTGCGCCACGCCGGCGCTGACCAGATCACCGACAGCTGAGGAGACAGGCCATGGTTTCGAGCGACGCGCAGAGTCCCGAGCAGTACCTCGCCGCGCTGCCGGACGATCGTCGCGAAGCACTCAGCGCGCTGCGCAGGGTGATCCTCGACAACCTGCCGGTTGGATTCGAGGAGGGCATGCAGTTCGGCATGATCGGCTACTTCATCCCGCTCGAGCGCTTCCCCGACACCTATAACGGTCAGCCGTTGGGGCTCGCCGCCATCGCCAGCCAGAAGCACCACATGGCGCTCTACCTCAACAACGTGTACGGCGACGTCGCGACCGAGACCCGCTTCCGGGAACGCTACGCAGCCAGCGGCAAGAAGCTCGACATGGGCAAGTCATGCGTGCGCTTCCGGCGCATCCAGGACCTGCCGCTCGACGTCATCGGCAAGACGATTGCCGAGGTGTCGGCAGACCGGTACCTGCAGCACTACCAGGCGACGCGCGGCTCATCGCGCGCCACGCGCCGGCAGGCGTAGCCACCCATGCGATTCGCGCTCATGACCGAGCCGCAGCAGGGGCTCACCTACGACGAGCTGCTGGCGCTCGTGCACGCCGCCGAGGCCGCCGGAATCGAGAGCTTCCTGCGCTCGGATCATTACGCCAGCTTTCCGGGCGAGGCCGGCCTGCCGACGACCGATGCCTGGGCCACGCTGGCTGGCCTCGCGCGCGAGACGTCTCGCATCACGCTCGGCGCGCTCGTCTCGCCGGTCACCTTCCGGCAGCCGGGCAACGTGGCCAAGCTGGTGGCCACGGTTGACGAGATGAGCGGCGGGCGGGTCGAGGTCGGCATCGGGGCTGGCTGGCACCGACGTGAGCACGAGGCGTATGGCTTCGGCTTCCCCTCGCTGAAGGAGCGCTACGAGCTGCTCGAGGAGTCGCTCGCCGTGATCCACGGCCTGTGGACCGAGCCGGATGGCTGGTCGTACGCGGGGCGCCGCGTCACCGTGCTCAACGCGCAATTCGTGACGAAGCCGGCACGCAACGGCCGGCGTCATCCTCCGATCATCCTCGGCGGCGAGGGCGGCCCAAAGATGGCGCGCCTGGCCGCGACCTACGCCGATGAGATCAATATCGTGTCCGCCACCCCGGAGCGCGCGCGGAACGGATTCGCGGCAGCTCGCGCGGCCTGCGCTCGCATCGGTCGCGACCCCGATGCGCTGACCTACTCCGCCATGACCGGGGTCCTGGTGGCGGAGACCGAATCCGAGCTGCGCGAGCGCGTCGCTGCGCAGCTGGCATTCACCGGCGAGACCGACGAAGGTGACGCCGACGCATGGCTCGCCGAGCGCCGCACGCGTTGGGTGATGGGCACGCCCGAGCAGGCGTGGGAGCGCATCCGCGAGCTCGAGCGGGCGGGCGTCGAGCGCATCATGTTGCAGGACTTCCTGCCGCGCGACCTCGATCACGTCGCCACCATCGGGCGCCTCATCGCGTGAGTGCAGCCCGCCAATCCGGGCTTCAGAGCCGTACGCCGATCTGCGCTACACTCGCCCGATAGTGCCCCCGGCGCCAGCAACACGGGGCCGAACGACCAAATCGCCAATACGCACGCGCTCAGCCACAGCCGAGCGCGTATTCGCCCAGACGGGCTCCAACCGTGGGAGGAGCCGATGCCAGACATCCTTCTCATCGCCGTGGTGGCGGTGATCGCCGCCGCGATCGGCCTCGTGGCGGGCTACTTCGCGCGGCGCGTGATGGCCGGCAACGCCGTGAGGCACGCGGAGAGCTACGCCGAGCGCGTCGTCGCCGAGGCACGGGCCAAGCAGAAGGAGCTCGTCCTGGAGGGCAAGGACGAGGCGCTCAAGCTGCAGCGCCTTGCCGAGGACGAGGTGCGCGAGAAGCGCGCCGACGTGAGCCGCCAAGAGCGTCGCGTGCACGACCGCGAGGAGTCACTTGACCGCAAGATCGAGACGGTCGAGCGGCGCGAGCTGACCATCGAGGAGCTCAGGCAGCAGGTCGAATCACAGCGCGCCGCGCTCGAGGCGGGACATCAGCGACAGCTGCTCGAGCTCGAGCGGATCAGCGGCCTCTCGATCGCCGAGGCGCGCCAATCGCTGATCCAGCAGATCGTGGACGAGGCCCAGGCAGAGGCGTCGCATCGCGTTCGGGAGATCGAGCGCCACGCCCAGGAGGACGGCGAGGAGCGCGCCCGGCGGGTGCTGACGACGGTCATGCAGCGCATCGCCGCCGACCACACCAGCGAGGCCACCGTGACCGTCGTGAACCTGCCGAGCGAGGAGATGAAGGGACGGATCATCGGCCGCGAGGGGCGCAACATCCGGGCGCTGGAACAGGCGACCGGCGTCGATCTCATCATCGACGACACGCCCGAGGCGGTCGTGCTGTCGGGGTTTGATCCGGTCCGGCGCGAGGTAGCGCGCATGGCGCTCACCAAGCTCATCAGCGATGGGCGCATCCATCCCGGACGCATCGAGGAGACGGTCGCCAAGTGCCGCCAGGAGATCGAGGTCGTGATGCGCCAGGCAGGAGAGCAGGCCGCCTACGACGCCGCCGTGCCTGGGTTGCATCCGGAGCTCATCAAGCTCATCGGCCGGCTGAAGTACCGCACCAGCTACGGGCAGAACGTGCTCGACCACTGCGTGGAGACGGCCCGCCTCTCCGGACTCCTCGCGGCGGAGATCGGCGCGAACATCCCCGAGTCGAAGAAGGGCGGCCTGCTGCACGACATCGGCAAGGCGGTCGACCACGAG
>JBDTNK010000028.1:0-27503 GCA_039933775.1 Chloroflexota bacterium
CATCCTGATCCTGCCCTTCTTCGGGATCGTGACCGAGATCATCCCGGTCTTCAGCCGCAAGCCGCTCTTCGGCTACCGCGCCATCGTCTTCGCCACGCTGCTGATCGGCGTCCTGAGCTTCAGCGTCTGGGCGCACCACATGTTCACGACCGGCGTGGTGAGCAACCTCTTCTTCGCGGTGACCTCGATGACCATCGCGATCCCGACCGGCGTCAAATTCTTCACCTGGATCGCCACGATGTGGCGCGGCCGGATCTGGCTGGCCACGCCGATGCTCTTCACCATCGGGTTCATGCTGATGTTCCTCATCGGCGGCATCACGGGGCCGTTCCTGGCGGCGCCGCCGATCGACTACGCCACGCACGACACCTACTTCGTCGTGGCGCACATGCACTACGTCATGTTCGGCGGCTCGGTCTTCGCGGCGTTCGCCGGCTTCTACTTCTGGATCCCCAAAATGACCGGGCGCATGCTCTCGGAGGGCTGGGGCAAGGTGCACTTCTGGCTCATGTTCGCGGGCATGAACCTCACCTTCTTCCCGATGCACCAGCTGGGCCTGGACGGCATGCCACGCCGCATCGCCGACTACGGCGCCGAGACCGGCTGGCAGCCGATCAACCTGCTGGTGAGCGGCGGGTCGGTGTTGATCGCGGCCTCGGTGGGCGTGTTCATCGTGAACGTGATCGCGTCGGTCGTGCTGAGTCGCGGCCGGCCCGCCGGCGATGATCCATGGGGCGGCTATTCGCTGGAGTGGGCGACGAGCTCACCGCCGCCGCATCACAACTTCACGCATCTGCCGCCGATCCGGTCGGAGCGGCCGGTCTTCGACGCGCGCCAGGCGGCCGTTGCGCGCGCGGCCGAGCGCGCGGCCGAGAGCGCGTCCGGCAGCGCGTCCGAGGCGCGCGATGGCTGAAGAGCTGCGCTTCTTCCTGCGCACCGCGGTGTACTCGATCGTCATCGCGGCGATCTACTGGTTCGCGAGCTACGCCGAGACCGGCGCCTACGAGTGGGCGGGCACGGTGCTCCTCGCCTTCGTCGTCTTCTCGGCCGGCGCGTTCGTCTTCGTCACCGGCATCCACGTGCCGAGCGCGTGGCGGAGCACGGTCCGGGGTGGGGTCGGCGGGACGCTGTACCGCGCCTTCGGCATGGCCGAGGATCCCGACACCGTCGCACGTCACCCGCTCGACGGCGGTCCCGAGCTGTTCCCGAGCGCGAGCCCGTGGCCGATCATCGGCGGGGCAGCCGCGCTGCTCATCGGCTTGGGGCTGGTCTACGGACCGTGGCTGCTGTTGCCGGGCATCGCGCTGGCGATCGGGACCGTCATCGGCTGGATCGCGCAGGAGTCGCGGCGCACCTGACGGCCGGAGCAGTGCGGGATGTGCGCGGCAGCTCGTGACGTCGTCATCGACCATTGGGTGACCGAAACAGCGCTCGGAGCGGGGCTCACCGGTCGTTTGATCACGTGGTGACAGGTTCAGCGCCTGAGCCTGGCGCTTGCGGCGCCGTGGAGCGGCTCAACCGCTGTTTCGGTCACCAGGTGACAACGCGGCGAAGCGTGCGGCCGACGTGCGGCGAAGACGAGCGGCCATGCAACTCGCCCGTGCGGCCTCGGGGTCCCGCTTCGTGACAGCGGCCGTGCTCGAGTCGCCCGCCGCGGCTACTCCGCCATAAGCGGCGGGGCATCACCCACGTGGCGTCGCAGCGGCAGCTCCGGCAGGAACAGGACGAGGACGACGGTCGCCAGCGCGGCGGCCCCGACCCCGAGCCACACGGCGTGACCGATGGCGATCGAGAAGGCGCTGTAGATGCCGTCCACGATGTTCGGGATGAACGGCTCGACCTGCGGCCGCGCCGGCGCCGGGACGTTCTTGAGGATCTCCTGGCCCAGGTTGACACCGACGCCGGTGACCGCGCCGAGCGCGGCATTGCCCTGCTGCCCGAAGGCGGTGGCAAGCTGCTCCGGCACGCCGGCAGCGCGAAGCTGGCTCGGCAGCTGGTCGACCAGGCTCGATCCGAAGATCGTGCCGGCCAATGCCAGGCCGATCGTGCCACCGACCTGGCGGAAGAAGGTGAGGGCGCTCGTGGCGACTCCCAGGGCTGCCTGCGAGACGGCGCTCTGGACCACGATCGTGAAGACCGCCATGGACGGACCGATGCCCAGCCCGGCCACGAACATCCCGATCCACAGCACCGGCACCGGAGTCTCAGCGGAGAGCCCGGTCATCAGGAACAGGCCGATGGCGGCAAGTCCCAGGGCAACGGAGATCAGCACCTTGTAGTGGCCGGTCTTGCTGACGAGGATGCCCGACGCGATCGAGCTGCCGATGACGCCCACGAACATCGGCATCATCTGGTAGCCGGAGAGGGTTGCGCTGGAGCCCTGCACGAACTGGAACCAGCGCGGGATGAAGATGATCGCGCCGAAGAAGCCGAACGACATGAGCGTCGTGGCGATGATCGATGCGGTCACCGTGCGGTTGCGGAAGAGCCCCAGCGGGATGATGGGCTCCTTGGCGCGCGATTCGATCCAGATGAAGACGCCGGTCAGGATCACGCCCAGCGCGATCAGGCCGCCGACGAGCGGATCGGTCCAGTCAGCCGATTGCTTGTTCGTCAGCCCGAGCATGATGGGAACCACGGCCGCGGTGAAGACGAAGGCGCCGAGATAATCGACCGAATGGCGTCGCTCGGGATGGCTGGTGTGCGGCAGCAGGCGCCACAGCACCACGAGCGCGGTCAGGCCGATCGGGATGTTGACGATGAAGATCCAGTGCCAGCTGATGCTGTCGGTCAGGAAGCCACCAAGCGCAGGACCGATGATCATCGAGATCCCGAACACGCCGCCGAAGAGGCCCTGGTACTTGCCGCGCTCGCGCGGGCTGAAGAGGTCGCCGATGACGGCGAGGCTGATCGGGAAGATGGCTCCCGCGCCCAGGCCCTGGATGCCGCGGAACAGGATCAGCTGCCACATCGAGCCGGAGAGGCTCGAGAGGAGCGAGCCCAGCAGGAAGAGGCCCACGCCGACCATCATCAACGGCCGCCGGCCGAACTGGTCGGAGAGCTTGCCGTACATCGGTCCGGTCACCGTGCTCGTCAGCAGGTACACCGTCACGACCCAGGTGTACAGCTCGTTGCCGCCGAGATCGGTCACGATGACCGGTAGCGCGGTGCCGACGATCGTCTGGTCGAGGGCCGAGAGGAAGAGGGTGAGCAGGATGGCGGCCAGGATCTCGAAACGAGCACGCGGATCGACGTGCTCAATCTCCTGCGTCATCGGACCAAACGTCCGTTCAGCGGTCATGCGGATGGTTCCAGCGCGTGGGCGGGATGCGTGTCGGGTAGCCGCTCCTTTGCGGCCCGGAATGCGGCGACGCTGCGGTGCACCGTGTCGCGCTCCTCGGGGGTCATGGCTTCGATGAGGCCGGTCAGCCGCTCGACGCGGTCCGTCTCCAGATCGTCGAGCAGACTGCGTGCCGCATCGGTCGCTTGGGCGAGGACGACGCGCCGATCGTCGAGGCCATGCTCGCGTTCCACGAGGCCACGCTCCTCGAGCCGCGACACGAGGCCGCTGGCGTTGGGGTACGTGATGTCGAGCAGCTCGGCCAGGCGGCTCATCGGCATCGGCCCTTCGCCGTTCAGCACGCTGATGAGCTGAAAGTGCATCATCGACACGCCGCGGGCCTGGCAGCGCATGGCCCATGACCGGCGCTGGCCGCTCATGATCGGGCTCAGCTCGGCAACGATCTGAGCGATGCTCGCCGCGTGGTCCGCGGTCATTGGTTGTTCATAACGCCGAAATGGTTCACCACAACCGGATGATTATACATGTCTGAACTATTAGCGCAAACACCTGGATTGACCTATGCCGACGCCGCGCTGCAACCGGCCGGATCGCGGCGAAATCCATGGCTGCGCGAGGCGCTGGAGTTCGAGGGCGATCCCCCGCCGGCAGCGCCGCTGCGTGGCGTGCAGCAAGCCGATGTGGCGATCGTGGGCGGCGGATACACCGGCCTGTGGACCGCGCTGCAGCTCGCCGAGCGCAGCCCGGAGCTGCGCGTCGTCGTGCTCGAGCAGGACATCTGCGGGGGCGGGCCGTCGGGGCGCAACGGCGGCTTCGTGAACGCCTGGTGGGACGAGATCGCCACGCTGGTCGCGCTCTTTGGCCCCGAGGCCGCGCTCGACGCCGCGCGCGAGGCCGCTGCCTCGGTCTACGCCATCCGCGCGTGGTGCGAAGCAAACGGGGTCGACGCCCACTTCCGGCACGGCGGGATGCTGATGGCGTCGACGACGCCGCTCCACGACGGCGCGTGGGACGCGTGCGTGGCGGCCTGCCGCAGTCTCGGGGTGCCGGAGGCGTACGTCGAGCTGTCCGCGGACCGCGTCCAGGAGATCTGTGCCTCGCCGCGCTTCCGCGGTGGCGCGCGGATGGCGGACGGCGCCACGGTCCAGCCGGCGCTCCTGGCGCGCGGCCTGCGTCGCGTAGCGCTGGAACGCGGCACCGTGATCCACGAAGGCACGCGGCTGACTGGCATCGACGCGGCCGATGGGCCGCTCGTCCGCCTGCGGACCGCCGACGGCGAGCTGCGCGCGCCGCAGGTCGTGCTGGCCATGAACGCGTGGTCCGCCGGCTGGCGGCCATTCCGCAACAAGCTCCTCGCCTGGAGCTCGTGGATGGTGCGCAGCGAGCCGATCCCCGATCTCCTCGAAAACGTCCTCGGCTGGAGCGACGGCACGTCGATCGTCGATGCGCGGTTCAGCGTCCACTACCTGCGCACCACGCGCGACGGACGCATCGCGCTCGGTGCTGGCGGCGGACGACCCGGCTACGGCGGCAGGATCGGTCGCTCCTTCGTCAACGACATTTCGGCCGGACGGCGTGCCGTGGCCGGCTTCCGGCACCTCTTCCCCTCGCTCGAGCAGGTCGCACTGACCGACATGTGGGGCGGCCCCATCGACGTCAGTCCGGACCACGTGCCGCGCTTCGGAACGCTGCGCGGCGGCCGCATCCACTTCGGCTTCGGCTACTCGGGCAACGGCGTCGGCCCGTCGCACCTCGGCGGGCGCATCCTGGCAGCGCTCGCTCTTGGCTCCGATGAGCCGGTCACGCGGCTGCCGGTCGTGCACTCGCGCGCCCGCCCCTTCCCGCCCGAGCCGCTGCGCTACCTCGGGGCGCGCGTGATGCGCGAGGCGATGATCCGCCGCGAGGACGGCGAGGAGCGCGGCCGGCCCGCCCCGTGGTGGCTGCGCGAGCTGACCCGTGTCCCGCGCCGGCTCGGCTATCGCCTCGGGCCCGAATAGCGCCGAAAGCCGCGCGGCGGGTGAGTTGGAGCGCGGCTCAGTCCGCGCCGCGCCTCAGTCCGGGCCGAGGACGCGGAGGACCACGAACCTGGCCGCGAGCCCGGCGATGAGTGTCGAGACCAGGTACGGCGCGAACGAGGGGCCCATGCCGAGCATCGTCTGCAGTGCACCGACGGCGCTCGCCAGCGCCGGCCAGGCAACTGCCAGGCCGATCGCCGTCGGCCACACCAGCAGCCGGCGCCGCACGAAGAGCAGGAGCGTGCCACCAAGGATCGCGCCGACCCATAGCCCGACCGCGATGCCGATCAGCAGGGGCACGGCGCTCAGGCTCTCCGGATCGCCCCTCGCCGCGATGAGCGAACCTGCCCACTCCCCCACCCAGCCGCCGGCGACCGAGCCCAGGACGGCGCCGACAGCGGTCTCGATGTACCCCGCCTGCAGCGGGTGCGTGGCGGCCGAGCGGCGCGGCGGGTGTCCTCGCGGCGACAGCGCCTGGCGGCGTGCCGTCACGAATCGGTCTCGTCGAAGCCGCCGTCCGCATTGCGCTCGAGCCGCACGCTGGGCGGCGACAGGAGGCCGTGTTCGCTGCGCGCCAGCTCGATGCAGATGCGCCAGGCGAGCAGGCCCCCCAGTAGCGGGACGGCGAGCAGGGCGATCCGCAGGAGATCGGTCATGAGCTCCACCGGGATGTCAAAGATGATGGCTGCGACATCGTTGCCGGCGGCGAGCGTGAGCATCACGAAGACGAGCAGCCCGGCGACGCCGAGCCCGGTGCGTACCGGGCGGTCGCGCGGCCGGTCGAGCAGCTGGTGCGCCGAATGGTCGTGGGTCACGCGCGCCTCGAAGAACGGCCACAGCGCGAGCACGGTGAACAGGAAGCCGGGAATCAGGATGCCAGGGACGAACGGCGCCGGCACCGTGATGCCAAGCAGCGTGAACTCGATGGGCGGCCAGAGACGCAGCGCTCCGTCGAGCCAGCCGACGTACCAATCTGGCTGCGCGGGGGCGGAGACGGTGGTCGCGTCGAACGGTCCGTAGGCCCAGATGGCGTTGATCTGGAAGATGCCGCCCATGAGCGCCAGGACCGCGGCGGTCAGGAAGAGGAGCCCGGTTGACTTGAAGACCTGCGTCGGCCAGAACGACCTGCCGACCACGTTGTGCTCCGTACGCCCCTCGCCGGGAAACTGCGAGTGCTTCTGGACCCACAGCACGAGCAGGTGCGTCACCACGCCGCCGATGAGCAAGGCGGGCAGCAGCATGATGTGGAACACGAAGAGGCGGCTGATGATGGTCTCGGTCGGGAACTCGCCGCCGAAGGCCAGGAAGGCCAGGTATGGACCGATGAACGGGATCCCGATCACGGCCGAGTAGATGATCCGCAGCCCCGTCCCCGAGAGCAGGTCGTCGGGCAGGGAGTAGCCCGTGATGCCCATCGCGATCGCGAGCAGCAGCAGGCCGATGCCGATGAGCCAGTTGATCTCCCGCGGCCGCCGGAACGCACCGGTGAAGAAGATGCGCATCACGTGCAGCGTGATCGCGGCAACGAAGACGAGCGCGGCCCAGTGATGGATCTGACGCATGACGAGGCCCGATCGGATCTCGAACGAGAGGCGCATCACCGACTCGAAGGCCGCCGAGACGGTGCGCCCGACCAGCGGCGCGTACGGCCCCTCGTACGTCACCGGCGTCGCGTCGGGGACGTAAAAGAGCGTCAGGAAGACGCCCGTGGCGACGAGCACGACGAGGCAGAAGAGCGCCACCTCGCCGAGCAGGAACGACCAGTGATCGGGGAACACCTTGCGCAGCCCGTGGCGCGCCCAGGCAGTCGTACCGAGCCGCTCGTCGACCCAGTGCAGGATCACGATGCCTCGCCATCGGTGTGGGTCAGGTTCCAGAAGGATGGGCCGACCGGCTCCGGGAAGTCGCCGGTCGCCACGAGGTAGCCGTCCGCGTCGACGTCCATCGGCAGCTGCGGAAGCGGCCGCGCCGCCGGTCCGAAGATGGGTCTGGCGCCCTCGCGCACGTCAAAGGTCGATTGATGGCACGGGCACAGCAGCACGTGCTGCTCGGCGCGATACAGCCCGACCGGACAGCCGGCATGGGTGCAGATCTTCGAATACCCGACCACCCCATCGGGCGCCCACGCGCTGCGCTCCGGGGCCAGGCGCAGGTCCTCGGGTCGCACCCGGATGAGGAGGGTCTGGGCATCAGGTGCGCCGACGTGACCATCGGGGAAGACGGTGCGCACCGAGTCGAACGCCAGGTCGCCCGGACGTATCGGGGCCCCCGAGGCGTCCACGACCCGCGCCCCGGCGGTCCAGGCGGTCCGGAACAGGGAGCGGCCCGGGCGCGGACCCAGGGCCAGCGCCGGCAGGGCGAGCGCCGCAACCAGCGCGGCGCCGGCGCCGCCCAGCAGCTTCACCAGGAACGAGCGGCGGGTGATGCCGTCGAGCTCCAGGGCCGCCTCCGCGTCACGCCGCTCCTCCTCGCTCGAAGCAAGCGGATGCTGCGCCTCGCTGCGTGACGGCGCGTCGAGCAGCCCGTTGGCCCACACCACGACCCCGACGCCGATGCCACCCAGCGCCAGCGCCAGCAGCACGCCCTCGAGCTGCGGCTGCGTCTCCAGGAAGATGAACGTCGCGACCAGCC
This sequence comes from Chloroflexota bacterium, assembly GCA_039933775.1. Classification (GTDB taxonomy): domain Bacteria; phylum Chloroflexota; class Limnocylindria; order QHBO01; family QHBO01; genus JBDTNK01. The sequence continues at coordinate 7,948 of JBDTNK010000028.1, forward strand.
CGAGCGAGGCAAGCAGCGAGACACCGAACGCGATCGCGACCGCTCGCTCGCCAGCGCTACGCATCCGGCACCCCGCGCCCGCGCCATTCCCGGCCGATGAGCACGACGATGAGCAGCAGGGCGCCCATGCCCGCGATCCAGGCCACGAAGCCTTCCGGCACCGGACCGATGCCGCCGATCTCGAAGCCACCCGGCTGTGCCGCGTCCTGCAGGTGTGCGACGTACGTCGCGATGGCACCGACGTCCTCGTCGGGCAGGTCGAAGACCGGCATCTGTCCGGGACCGGTCAGCATGGCCTCCGCGACCTGCAACGGCGTCGCCTCGCCGAGTGCCGGCGCGATCGACCCGCCACCCACGGCGCCTCCGTTCCCCGTGGCTCCGTGGCATGCCGCGCAGTCGGCGACGAAGAGCTGGCTGCCTCTGGGGAGGAGCGCATCGTCCACCGTCACGCTGGGGATGGCGGGACCCTCCCCGATCGACGCCACGTAAGCCACGAGCGCCTGGATTAAGGCATCGTCGAATGCCGGCGGCTTCCGTTTTGTCTGCTCCCCCGGCTGACCGGTGAACGGCATGCGTCCGGTCCGGAGTTGGAAATCGGCGCTCGCCGCCCCGGCTTCGAGCAGAGACGGCCCATGCGACGTGCCGCGACCCTCGGCGCCGTGACAGCTCGCGCAAGACTGCGCGAAGAGCCGTTCGCCCTCATCGGCGAGGTCCAATACCAGCGTGGGCACCACCGGCTGCGGCCCGAGCGCCTCGCTGGCGGGCGCCGGGGCGGGCGACAGCGCGAGCACGGCCGTGGCGGCGGCGAGACTGGCAATGAACGCCGTGAGTCTGCGCATCGGTCAGCCCATGATAGCGAGCCGCCTGCCAACCCCCGCGCTGCCTCAGCCGGTGGCGAAGAGCCTCCAGGCCAGGATCAGACCGATGGCGGCGGCGCCGCTCAGCACGCCAGCCCGCGCCGTCGGCGGCGCCTCCGTGGCAAACGTCACGCCCAGCGGCACGATCCCAAGCAACGCGACCGCGTAGAGCAGATGCAGGAGCTCGCTTGGCCGCGCCCCGGCCAGGTACGCCAGCCCGCCCGCCAGCACGGCGATCAGCGCAACGCCGATTGCGGCGCGCCGAAGCCATTCGACCGCGGTGAAGGCACGACCGACGAGCGCCGAGGAGGCGCCGGCGACCGCGAACACCGCAAAGACCACGACCACCGCGACCGCACTCCACGCGTGCAGCTGGCTCACGCGTGCCGGCGCCGGCTCAACCGCCCAGGAAACGCCGCAGGCGCCGATAAGCGTTCGCGGCCGGACTTCGCCGGCTCCAGGCCGGGTCCTCGAGTCCCGACCCGGGGCGCGTCGGTGGCCGTTGCGCGGTGTCGGCTGGCTCAGCCGCCGGCCGTTCGGAACCGTCACCGGGGGCATCGGACTCTCCATCCGCGGCGGGTGGCTCCGTCCTGCTCCGGTCCGTTGGTGTCGTGCCCTCCTCGGCCGCTGCCTCCTCCGACGAGCGGCGGCGCAGCGCGGCGAGCGCCTCATCGAGATCAGCCGCGCCCGGCAGCTCGAAGCGACGCCCCTCCGGCGCGGCAGTGGGACTGGCTGTGTCGGCATCCGGCGGGCGATCGGCGGAGGGCCAGCTCGAGCGGTCGGGCGGCTCGTCCGCCGTCATCGGCTCCTCTTGGGCTTCCGGCTCCTGCGCCGTCATCGGCTCCTCTTCGGCCGGTGGTTCCTGCGCCGTCATCGGCTCCTCTTCGGCCGGTGGCTCCTGCGCCGTCATCGACTCCTCCGCCGTGGGCTGACGCACATCGGGATCCGACGGAGGCCAGGTCTCGCGCGCCTGCGGCGTCCGACCTGCGAGCAGAGAGCGGATCGCCTCGACCTCGTCCTGCTCCCAGCCCAGCGCGTCGATCAGCTCCGCCTGGTCCGGGTACGGATCGGAGCCGAGATCATCGGCCGCCATGGCGGCCGCGTTCTGGTGAGGGGCTGGCGTGCTGGAGGCATCGGTCTGCCAACCCGCACTGCCGACCTCCATCTCCGCCGCGTAGTCGGGCTCGTCGTCCGGTTGTCGTCCGATCCAGAGCAGTGGCTCCTCGCCGGCCTCGGTTCGACGTGCAAACGGCGGCCACTGCCGCGAGGGCTCGAGCGGCGCAGGCGCACGTTCTACTTGCGTTGGCGCGGCGGGCTCGGTCGCGTCGCCGTGCGGGGCGTGCTGGGTCTGGTCGGTCCCATTCGGGAGCTCCGGCGGACTGGGGTCATCCGCGCGGGCCAGGGCAGCGGCGATCTCCTCGCTCAAGCGGTTGTTGCGGCGGCGTTGGGTCCGGTCCTCCTCGATCGCGAATGCGCCATCATCGGGCAGCCCGGATTCGGTGGCCGGCTCGGATTCCTGCGCCAGCTCGGATTCCTGCGCTGGTTCCGAGTCCAGGGCTGGCTCTGTATCCGCGCCCGATGGAACCTCGATCGCGTCAGCTTCCTCTGCGGGTTCGGCGTGCTCCACGGGCGGCTCCGGCTTCGCACCCTCTGCGGGCTCGGCGGGCGGCTCCGGCTCGGCGGTATCTGCTTCGTCCGGTGCCGCAGGCTCTTCCTGCGCCGGCTGCTCGGCTGCCGGCTCTCCCTCGGGAGCCTCCTCGGATTCCTGCGCCGCGGGCTCGGCGGCGGGCTCTTCCTCGGGAGCCTCCTCGGCGGCCGGCTCCGACTCGGCGGTCTCTGCTTCGTCCGGTGCCGCAGGTTCTTCTCCCTGCCCCGTGGGCTCGGCGGCCGGCTCCTCCTCGGGAGCCTCCTCGGCGGCCGGCTCTTCCTCAGGTTCGGACTCTTGCACGGCGGCCGCTTCTTCTGGGTCTCCAGTCGCGTCCTCGGCTGCCGGCTCTTCCTTGAGCTCCTCCTCGGCCGCCGGTTCCTGTCCCAGTGCGGTCACATCTGCGGCTGCCGGCTCTCCGTCCTGCGCGGCATCGCCCTCCGCAAGGACGAGCAGGTCGTCGATGGTCTCGAATTCATCGTCGTTGGACGGCAGCTCTCCCTGGGGCAGGTCCACGTCAGGCAGCGTCGGTTCAGCGTCGAACGTCGTCGCGTCCGGCTCGCTCGCGGTCTCCGTCTCGTCCGGCGCGCTCGCGGTCTCCGTCTCTTCCGGCGCGGGCTCTTCCGGCGCGCCCGATTCCTCATCCGCTCGGCGCTCCGCCTCGACCGCCTCGACCCCCTCGCCGCTCACGGCAACCTCTTCGACCGTCTCGGCCACGGCGGCGATCGCTTCGGATTCCTCCGGACCGGCCTGCTGCACAGCGACCGACGCGTCCCCGGCGCGTCCCTCGTCCGCCTCGTGCGGCGCGACCTCGTCGGCCACGGCCCCTGGCATCTCTTCAGCGTCGATGGCCCGCGCCCCGCCGTCCGAGCCCGTCCCGGCGTCAGCTGCGTCGTCCTCGGCCAGGAAGGCCGTCACGGGTTCGTCGGGCGCGGCGGCGTCGGACCCGGCGGCTGGTGCCTGTTCGGCGTCGCGCACGTCGGGCTCGACAGGCAGCGGCGTGGCGATGACCGCCGGCGGTTCATCGGTACGAGGCACCTCGACCGGCGGGACGCTGACGGCGGGATCGGTGGCCGCCGCGCCGGCATATGGCAGCCGCAGGTCGATTCGCGTCTCGAGCGCATCGACGCGCGCGTTGAGGCTCGCCACTTCGCCGCGGGCTTCTCCCAGGGCGAGCAGGGCCTGGCCGTAACGCTCGGTCAGGTGACGGAACTCGGTCAGCAGCTCGCGAAACGGACTGAGCTCGACGCCGGAGCTGGCCGGACGCGCATCAGGCATAGGCCCGGAGCCATCGGGCGCTGGCGGCTGGGTATCGGCGCCCTCGGTGGTCGAGCCGCCGAGGTTGACACGCCACGCGCCGTCCTCTCCGCGCGCGCCGGAGAAGACGCCGCGTGCCACGAGATCCCAGACGCGCTCGATGGGGATACCGAGAACGCGGGCCGCCTCCTCCACGCTGTAGCCCCGAATCATGCCGCCAGGTCCCGAAGCGCGTCCACGAGTCGATCGATCTCCTCACCGGTGTTGTAGTGCACGAGCCCGACCCGCAGCATGCCGCCGGCATCGGCCAGGCCCAGGCGACGGATGAGCTCGTAGGCGTAGTAGTCCCCATCCCACGTCGAAATGGCGCGCCCCGCGAGATGCTCCGCCACCTGGCGCGGCGTGTGGCCGTCCAGCGTAAACGCCACGGTCGGCACGCGCTCGTCGAGCCGCGCCGAATCGGTGATGCCGCGGATGCGAAGGCCGGGCACACTCGCCAGCCCTTCCAGCAGCGGACCGATGAGACCTCGTTCGTGTTCCCGGATCGCGCCCATCGCCGCGCGAAGCGAGGTGCGCCGGTCGGCATCGGCCGCTGCGCCGCCATACGCACGCCCGAGCGCCTCCAGGTAGCCGAACGTGCCGAGCAGGCCGGCCAGCCCCTCGTGGTTCTGCGTCCCGGTCTCCCACTTTTCGGGGAGCTCGTCGCCGGCTGGGCGGACGCGATATGCCACCAGCCGTTCGAGATGCTCGCGGCGCCCGTACAGCAAGCCGACGTGTGGCGCGAAAAACTTGTACGGCGAGCACGCCAGGAAGTCGACCTGCATCGAGCGCACATCGATGGGCAGGTGGGGCGCACCGTGCACCGCATCGACGAAGACGAGCGCGCCGGCAGCGTGGGCGATCTGGGCGATGCGTCCGACGTCGCTGACCGTGCCCACCGCGTTCGACGCGAGCCCGACGGCCACGAGCCGGGTGCGTGGCCCAACGGCGGCCTCGAGCTGGTCGTAGCGCAGCGTGCAGTCCGTCTCGTCGATGTCGATCCAGCGCACCACGGCGCCCCGATCCTCCGCAACGGTCAGCCACGGGGCGACGTTCGCGTCGTGATCGAGCCGCGTGACGACGATCTCGTCGCCAGGCGCCAGGTCGCGGCCGATGGCGCGGCTCAGCGCGAAGGTGAGGGTCGTCATGTTCGGGCCCACGACGATCTCGTCTGGATCGTGCGCGCCCAGGAAATCAGCCGCCGCGGCGTGGACATCGGTCAACACAAGATCCGTCTCGCGGCTGGCTGCGAAGGCGCCGTGCGAGTTGGCGTTGCTGGTCGCGAGATAGTCGCGCATCGCATCGATCGTCTCGCGTGGCACCTGCGTCCCGCCCGGACCGTCGAGATAGGCCACCGATCGGCCGTCGATCGTGCGGGACAGGGACGGAAAGTGGTCTCGCACCGCGGCAACGTCCAGTCCGCGACGGGCGACGGGGGTGGTCATCGGATGAATGGTACGCGGCCGGACCAAGCCGCGAGCGCGTGGCGCGGGCCACGTCGCCGCGCCCACGCTGCTAGCATCCTCCCGCGTGAGCACCCCCGTCACCGTTCCCACCATGCCGGGTCATGACTTCAACCTGCCACCCGGCCTCGAGCGCCTCGGCGACCTCGCCTACAACCTGTGGTGGACATGGACCGCCCGCGCCGGTTCGCTCTTCAGTCGCATCGACAACGCGGGGTGGGCCCGCTATCGCAACCCAGTCCCCGTCCTCGCCGCGCTCGATGCCACGCGCTGGGCTGAGCTGACCGCCGATGAGGACTTCATGGTCGACGCCTCGCGCCTGATCGACGAGTTCGACAACTACATGGCCGATGGCGCCCCAGGATGGTATCGGTCGGCCCCCGAGCGTGAGCTCCCCGGACCCATCGGCTACTTCTGCGCCGAGTACGGCATTCACGAGTCGATGCAGATCTACTCCGGCGGCCTGGGCATCCTGGCCGGCGACCACCTGAAGTCAGCGTCCGATGCCGCTCTGCCGTTCATCGGCGTCGGCCTCTTCTACCGTCGCGGCTATTTCCGGCAGCAGATCGACGCCGATGGGCACCAGGAGCACGCGCAGCCCGATCTCGATCCGCGCCAGCTGCCGCTGCGGCGCGCGCGCGGCCGCGATGGGTCGGCCGTCACGGTGAGCATCGACTTCCCCGGCCGGCGCGTCTTCGCGGCCGTCTGGGTGGCGCAGGTCGGCCGCGTGCCGCTTTTGCTGCTCGACACCGACACGCCCGCCAACCAGGGCGAGGACCGGCCGATCAGCCACATCCTCTACGTCCGCGGGCGCGAGATGCGGCTCTGCCAGGAGATCGTCCTGGGCATCGGCGGCGTCCGCGCGCTGCGCGCGCTCCGCATCGATCCGGCCGTGTGGCACCTCAACGAGGGCCACTCCGCGTTCCTGCTCCTCGAGCGTGCCCGCGAGCTGTGCGCCGACGATCCGGAGTGCGACATCCCGCAGGCGCTGCAGCGCGTCGGGCGCTCATCCGTGTTCACGATTCACACCCCGGTGCCGGCGGGCAACGAGACGTTCGATCGCGCGCTGGTGGCGAAGAACCTGGCTCCGCTGCTGGAGGCCACGAAGCTCCCCGCCGAGCAGCTCTTCGAGCTGGGACGGAGCCACACCGACGACCCGAACGCGCAGTTCGACATGACGGCCTTCGTCCTCCGCCACGCGGCCGACGCCAACGCCGTGAGCAAGTTGCACGCGGCGACCGCGACGGGCACCTGGCAGGACATCGCCGGCCACCCGATCAAGGCGATCACGAACGGCGTCCACGTGCCAACGTGGCTGGGACGGCCGATCCGGCGGCTCTACGAACGCGCCATCGGCGCCTCGCTGGGCACTGATCCGTCGGGTGCGGCGCAGTTCGAGCGGCTCGGATCGGTCAACGATCGCGACCTGTGGGGGGCGCACCAGCAGCAGAAGAAGGAGCTGATCGCCTTCGTCGAGGGGCGCCTGGCACGCCAGTTCGCGCGTCACGGCGAGTCACCCGACATGCTGCGCGAGCTGCACGGCGCGCTCAGCTCGCAGGCCCTGACGATCGGCTTCGCGCGCCGCTTCGCGACGTACAAGCGCGCGACACTGCTCTTCCGCGACGAGGAGCGGCTGGCGAGCCTCCTGTCGAACAGCGAGCGCCCGGTGCAGATCCTGATCGCCGGCAAGGCGCATCCCGCGGACCGTCCCGGCCAGCAGGTCATCCAGCACATCTTCGAGCTCTCACGCTCGCCGCGGCTGCGCGGCCACGTCTTCGTGATCGAGGACTACGACATGCGCGTCGCGCGCTTCCTGGTCGGCGGCGTGGACGTCTGGCTCAACAACCCGCGCAGGCCGATGGAGGCATCGGGCACCTCCGGCATGAAGGCCGCGATGAACGGCATCCCATCACTCTCGGTCCTTGACGGCTGGTGGGACGAGGGCTTCAACGGCGAGAACGGCTGGGCCATCGGCGGCCGGGAGTCCCTCGACGACGAGAACGCGCAGGACGAGGCCGACGCGCAGGAGCTGTACCGGCTGCTCGAGGAGACGATCAGCCCGCTCTTCTTCGGCCGCGACGACCAGGGAGTCCCGGCGGGTTGGATCGAGGTCATGCGTGCCTCGATCGAAGGTGCGATCTGGCCGTTCAGCACGGCCCGCATGCTCAGCCAGTACGTGGATGAGCTTTACGTGCCCACGGCGCGCGCACTGCAGCCGGCACCCGCCTGACGGCACCCGCCTGACGGCGCCCCGCCCTGACGGCGCCCCGCCTGACGGCACCCGCCTGACGGCGCCCCGCCCTGACGGCGCCCCGCCCTGACGGCGCCCCGCCCTGACGGTCCGCGCCCCTACGGCAGGTAGTTGCGCGGATTCTCCCAGGTGCCACGATCGTTGACCGCGAAGTGGAGATGGCAGCCGGTCGAGAAGCCGGTGCTCGCCTCGTAGCCGATCACCTGCCCGCTGAGCACGATCTGCCCCGGGTAGACCACGACCTGCGGCGAAATGTGCCAATACCACGTCAGCGTTCCGCCGCCGTGATCCACCACCACGCCGTAGCCCGAATCGAATGGTGCGAGCGGCTGGCCTGACGCCGCGACGACGCCCTCCTTGGCGGCGAGGATCGGCGTTCCGCAGCCGCCGGACATGTCGAGTCCGGCGTGGAAGTGGGCGTAGTTGGTTCCGCCGTAGGTATAGGACGGCTCGAGGCCGAAGCTCGTCGGGCCCCACTCCTGGGTGATCTGCGTGGCCGCCTCCGGCCAGCGGAAGCCGTTCGCCGACGTGGCATTCGCGTTCTGCTGCTGGAGCTGTTCCTGCGCGCGGCGCTCGGCCTCGCGCCTGCGCGCCTCCTCGACCTGGCGCTGGCGTTCCGCCTCGGCGGCGACCAGTTGCTGGACGAGCGCCTCCTGGGCCTGCGCCGCCCTGGTATTGGCCGCGTAGCTCTCCTCGACGTCAGCCTGCGCCGCGAGCATCGCGTTGAGGACCGCTGCCTGCTGGACGCGCTTCTTGTCGGCCGCCGCCTTCAGCTCTGCCAGCCGCGTCTCCATCGTGGCCAGCTCTGCCTGCCGCGCCTCGAGGTTCTCCTGTTCAGTCTGGGCGGCATGGCGTGCCTTGGTCAGCTCCAGGCGTCCCTCGGTCAGCGTCCGGCGCTTGATGCGCAGCTCCTCGCGCATGGTGCGGATGTCGGCGGCGAGCTGTTCGTCCTGTTCGCTGATCGTCATCAGGTAGCCGACCTGCGCCGACGCCGTGTCGAACGAATCGGCGGAGAGGATGATTTCGAGCAACGAGGTCTGGCTCTGCTCATACGCGGAACGCAGGTGGTCCTGCAGCAGGTCCTCGCGCTCACCCAGCTCGCGGTCCTGGGCATCGATATCGGCCGCCACGGCGGTCAGCTGCGCATCGAGCTCGGCGACCTGGGCACGCAGCTGCGCGATGCGGTCGACGATGACGGCGATCTGATTGCGCACCTGGACCAGCAGCCCGGCGACGCGGTCGTACTCGGCGCTGACATCGGCCAGCTCAGCGGTGGCGACGTCGAGCGACACGTCGAGCTGGTGCGCCGCGCTCTCGAGGTCGGCCAGCTGCTGGCGCTGGGCAGCAAGCGTCGCCTGGAGCTCAGACTGACGCGCCTTGGCTTCAGAGATCGGATCGGCGGCAAGGGCCGGGCCGCGATCGGTGGTTGTGACGATGCTCATCCCGGCCGTCACCAGGGCAATCAGCGTGACGGCAAGGATGGAGCGCCGCCTCATCCGGCGGGGTTCCGTCCGATATGCATCTGTGGAGCCTCGGTACAAGCGCACCAGAGGATGCTATTGGCACCATCCTCGGGCGACGAGGCGACGAGAGTACTACACCGGTATGGCCCTCATGCAACCGGGCATGCATGGCCCGATGGAGCCAGCTCGCGCCCGCCACCCCCGGTCAGCTGCTCGTCAGCGGCTGCCCGGCGGCCGCTTCGAGCGTCGACCCAGCGCGGCCCCCGCGATCGCCGCCGCCGCCATCAGCGCCCACGTTCGAGGCTTCCACGGCCGGCGGCTGACCGGCACCGCCAGACCGGATGGAGCCAGCGCCGGCGCCGGCATGCCACCCGCTCGGGCGAGCGCGGCTTCCCGGGCCTCCGCCGCGAGGGCCTCATCATCGACCGCGCTGGCGCGCGCGAACTCGGCGCCCAGCAGCACCACGACGCTGGCGAAGTACAAGAAGGCGAGCAGAGTGATGGCGGTGGAGATAGGGCCGAAGGCGGAGTCGTAGCGCGCGACACCGGTCGCGTAGTACGTAAACCCGAAGCGCAGCACCGTCCACAGCAGTGTCGCGGCCAGCGCTCCCGGCCAGACCTCGGCAAACGTCACCTTTCGATTGGGCACGACGCGATAGACGAGCAGAAACGCGATGAAGATGAGGACCAGTGGCACGACCAGGCCGATGCCTGCGAGCGCCCAGCCACCGCCGGGAATGGCGGCAAGGACCGATGCCGCCTGCTCCTGCAGGATCCCTGTCACGACCCCGGTGGCAACCGAGCCGATCGCGAGTACGCCGGTCACGCCCAGCAGCAGGAGCCCGACGAGCTTGTCGGCCAGAAAGCCTCGCTTCGGCGCATCGCTGAATGCGCGCGAGACGCCGGTCGAGAGCGCCGAGAAGACGCCGAGCGCGCTCCACAGCAGGAGCACGAAGCCGACGATGGTGATGCCGCCGCGCGAGTCGATGACCGCGTCGATCACGCCGCCGATCGCGTCCGCGTCGAGCGGCGTGCCGCTCTGGATCTGGTCGATGATGAAGCGGCGGGCCTCGCCCTGGTCGACGACGAAGCTCAGCACCACCACGCCGAGCACCAGCAGCTGGAACATTGAGAGCACCGAGAAGTAGGCCATGCTTCCAGCGCTCTGCAACGCGTCGTGCTGAAAGAAGCCCAGGACGGCCGAGCGCATGATGCGTGTGGTGCGGTGAGCCTTGAGCCATCGGTCGATGGCGTGCAGGCGAGCCTTGATCTGATCCATCGGTCCATCAAATCTTCGCAAGCACTATGCCGCGCCGGGTGAGTACCCTGTGCCAATGCCGCGCGACGAATCGGTGACGCTCGACCTGGATGGCGGCGAGGTGACGATTTCGAACCCCTCGAAGGTCTATTTCGAGCGGGCCGGCATCACCAAGCTGGACCTCGTCACCTATTACCTCGCGGTGGCCGATGGCGCCCTGCGGGGCGTCCGGGACAGACCGATGGCGCTGAAGCGCTTCGTCGACGGAGCCGCCGGCACGCCGTTCTTCCAGAAGCGAGCGCCCAAGAACACGCCGCCGTATATCTCGACCGTCGAGCTGTCGTTTCCGTCGGGGCGCACCGCGGACGAGGTCGTCGTCTCGAATGCCGCCGCGCTGGCGTGGGTTGTCAACCTGGGCTGCATCGATCTCAACCCGCACCCGGTGCGCGCGGCCGACCTCGGGCATCCCGATGAGCTGCGAGTCGATCTCGATCCCGGCCCGGGCGTTTCGTGGGAGGACGTGCGCCGCGTCGCGCTTGTCGTGCGGGAGGTGCTGGTTGATCACGGCATGACCGCATGGCCGAAGACATCGGGCTCGCGTGGCATCCACGTTTACATCCGGATCGAGCCGCGCTGGGAGTTCGGCGAGGTGCGCCGCTGCGCGCTGGCGCTCGCCCGGGAAGTGGAGCGGCGGGCACCCGAGATCGCCACCTCGAAGTGGTGGAAGGAGGAGCGGCACGGCGTCTTTCTGGACTACAACCAGAACGCCAAGGACCGCACGGTGGCGTCGGCCTACTCGGTGCGCCCCGTGCCATCCGCGCAGGTCTCAACGCCGCTGACCTGGAACGAGGTGCCAACTGCCGAGCTGGGCGATTTCACGCTGCGGTCCGTACCGCCGCGCTATGCGGCGCTGGGTGATGTGGGCGCCGGCATCGACGACGAGGCGTTCTCGCTGGAGCCGCTGCTCGAGCTCGTCGCTCGGCAGGAGGCCGAGGGCGAGGGCGACGCGCCGTGGCCACCCAACTACGCGAAGCAGCCAGGCGAGCCGCCGCGCGTCCAACCTTCGAAGGCCCGCCGCGCGGCCGGGGCCGGGGCCGGGGCCGACGTGGAGCCTGGGGTCGACGTAGTGCCCGATGCCCGCCGACGCATCGCCGAAGCGCCGCCGTCGGATCCTTCGGCGCCGCGCGGGCGAGCCGGCTCCGTGCCCCGGGCGATGCCCTCGCCACCGGCACGTCGCGCTGATGGCACCGTCTCCCCCACCGGGCGACGCCGCTCGACGCAGCCACTCACCGTCATCGCGCAGGCCGCGGACAAGCCCGATGCTCTCGCCGGCCTGGACCGTTGGCGCGCACGCCACCCCGAAGCCGCCGCGCACGTGGCGGAAGAGGACGTGCTGGTCGACGGGATGCGCGGGACCTCGTCACTGTGGTGGCGAGTGCGAGTGAACCTGCGCAACGTCCCAGTCGAGCTGCGCCCCGCCGACGAGCCGCCGGACCCGGACTATGACCCCTGGGCCGACTACCGCTGACCCGCGTCTTCGCCGGGGTTGGCACTCGCGCACCGGCGGGAGTAACGGACAAGGGTTGGCCGAACTCGAGCACCGGCGGGACGAACGACAAGGCACACCGACAGATCGGGGCCGATCTTCGCCGTTCCTCGTCCATGGGCGGGACGAACGGCGAAGAAGTGTCCGATACTCCCGCCCGCGCGCAACTCCGGCCGTCCCCCGCGCCCGCGCCCGCCCGCGCCCGCGTCGCAGCGACGTTCACCCGCGCGCGATGCGCTCCTCCAGCCGCGCGCGCACCGCGGGCCACTCGTCGCGCAGGATCGAGTAGTAGACGGTGTCGCGGATGAAGCCATCGGGCAGGCGCATGTGACGCCGCAGGACGCCCTCGCGCACCCCGCCCAGGCGTTCGATCGCGAGCTGGGAGCGCTCATTCCGTCCATCGGTCTTCAGGGCGACCCGGCCCGCGCCGAGATCGTCGAAGGCGTACCGCAGCTGCAGCAGCTTCGCCTCTGAGTTGAGCGCCGTCCGCCAGCGCGATGCGGCGAGGAAGGTCCAGCCGATCTCGAGGCGCTCGGACGGCACGTCGATGTCACCGAAGCGCGTCGACCCGACCGCGCGGCCGGAATCCAGCGCGATCGTGGCCCAGGTCACGTAGCGGCCCTCCGCCGTGCCGGCCGCCGCTTCGTCGTACCAGGCATCCCAGCCGGACTGCACGAAGAGCCCGGCACCAAGCCGCACCGCCTCCGCATCTTCGCCCACCGCTGCCTCCAGATCGGCCCGATGCGACTCCGCCAGCGGCTCGAGCCGCACGAAGCTCCCAGCCAGGACGAGCGACTCGGGGGCGCGCATCAGCCGCGGATCACGCCTGGGCCACCGCCGCCTCGACCCAGCCGGGAATCTCGCGCCGCAGCGTCTCCAGCGGCAGCGACCCGTGACCGAGCACCTCGTCGTGGAAGGCGCGCAGATCGAACCGATCGCCCATCGCCGCGCGCACCTCGTCTCGGGCGCGCTCGATCTCGCGCTGGCCCATCTTGTACGACAGCGCCTGGCCGGGCCAGATCGTGTATCGGTCGACCTCGATCGCCGCGTCGACCATCGGCAACGAGCCGCGCTCGTGCATGAACGTGATCGCCCGTTCGCGCGACCAGCCGAAGGCGTGGATGCCCGAGTCGACGACCAGTCGCGCCGCGCGGAACGACTGCGCCTCCAGCATTCCGAGCCGCTCCTGGTCGCTCTCGTACAGCCCCATCTCGTCCGCCAGGCGCTCGGTGTAGAGGCCCCAGCCCTCGGCGTACGCGGCCCCAACCAGGCGCGAGCCGAGGGTCCGGAACGCGGGAAGCCCGGTGAGCTCCTGCTCGATCCCGATCTGGAAGTGGTGGCCCGGCGTCGCCTCGTGGAAGGTGATCGCCGCGATCTTGTGCAGCTGCCGCTCGTGCGGCTCGAACGTGTTGAGGTAGTACTGGCCCGGCCGGCCGCCATCCAGCCGCGGCGGCATGTAGAACGCGGGCGGCGACTCGCGCTCGCGGTAGCTCTCCACCGCCATGACCACGCAGTCCGCCGTCGGAAGCCGGCCGAAGTAGCGCGGCGCCGTGGCGAAGGCGCGCGCCGTCTGCTCCTGCGCGAGCTCCACGATCCGGTTCGGGTCATCGGTGTGGTTCGCGGGGTCGGCCAGCAGCGCCGCCGCAAGCTCGTGTCGGTCGGCGTGTCCCAGGCGGCGCGCGATCTCATCCTTCTCCGCCTCGATCCGCTCGAGGTCGGCGAGGCCGAAGTCGTGGACCTCCGGCGGGCTCGCCGCGACGGTCGTCTGCAGACGAATCGACAGCGCATAGGCCGCCTCGCCATCCGGCGTCGCCGAAAGCCCGGGCTCCGGCCGGGCCTTGGCGCGGTACGTCTCGACCAGGTAATCGCGCAGCGATTGCAGTGCGGGATAGACGTGCTGCTCCACGGCGGACCGCACGCGCTCGCGTGCGACATCGGTCTGCACGCCGGCCAGGACCACCGCCGGCGATTCGGCGACGGGCGTCGCAAGCATGCGCTCGATCTGCTCGATCGCCCGCGTGACCGGCACCACGGCCTGGGTCCGGCCATCCGCCACGCCCTCCGCCAGCGTGGCGAGGTGCTCCTCGATCATGCGCGGATACGCCGCGAACCTCGTCAGCAGCGTGTCGAGCCGAGCGTCGGTGTCGACGCGCTGGTACTGCGCGATCTGCGCCGGGCTGGTCTGCGGCCCGCTGATGTGATCCAGCGAGAGCTGGTACATCTTCGCGTCGAGCGCCTCGAGCCCGTTGCGCGCCACGAGCGCGAGCATGTCGCGCGTGATGCGCGACTCGGTGTCGAGCTGCGCGTCGCCCATCGCCTCGATCGCCTGCAGCACGTCGCGGTAGGCGGTGGCGTCGGCGTCGCGGCCCGCCGGGCCAAGGTCCGGCAACTGGTCGTCGTAGCGCTCGTCACCGAGCAGCGTCGCGTAGAGCGGGTCGCGCTCGAGCACGCCCTCCCAGAATCGGTCGGCGAGGTCGGTGACGGCGGCGTTGGGGTCCTGCGAAATTCCCTCGGTGGGCACGGACAATCTCCTGACTGGCGGCGCATGACTGCATTTCGGAGTCTAGCGATTCCTCCTGCGCAGGTGAGCAACCGAGCGCCAGCCGTCCCAGGCCACGTGCCCTCCGGTTGGACGCCGCTCGCTTCAAGCGCGGGAAGCCGCGCGACGCGTGGGGCGCCGGTGTGGCGGGAAACGTGGGGCGCCGAACTGACAATCTGTCCACAACGCCGTGCCCGCGGCGCTCGGAGGGGAGCATTGTCATGAACGCGACGCTACACCAACGATCTGCGATCCCTTCGCCGGCCCAATGCTGCGACGCATGGTCATACGCACGCCACCTGCGCATTAGCAGGCAAACCGACGTGCATCGAGGCGGATACGGCTCACATCCACGCTCAGGATCGTTGCGAAGTGGCCCAACTGTGTCGCTAATGCACGCCACGAGCGCATTTGTCCATGCACGCCGCCGTTTCGGTCAGATGCTCGGCACGCGCGCATTTGTCCATGTACGCGGCCGTTTTCGGTGAGATGCGCGGCCTACCCGCCGAAGAGGTCGGTCAGCAGTGCGGCGGCGGTTTCTTCAAGCTGGTCGTAGCGGCAGTCGGCGGGCTGGCGATCGGGCCGCCAGCGACGGAACGTGGTGCCGTGCCGGAACCGGTCGCCCTGCAGATGGTCGTAGGCGACCTCGCATACCAGCTCCACCCGCAGCGGAACCCACGACAGGTCCTTGCCGCGGTTCCAGCGTGACGTCGCGCCGGGCAGGCGCCGACCGTCCGCGCCCGCGGCTTCCTGCCACTCCGCCCAGTCGCGCCACGGGTGCCCGTCGAGCGCGCCCTCGCGGTACGGCGCCAGCTCCTCGACCAGCTCGGCGCGCCGGGCCGCGGTGAACGATGACGTCACCCCCACGTGCTGGAGCTGGCCGGCGTCGTTGTACAACCCAAGCAGCAGCGATCCGACCAGCGTGCCCGGGCCGTTCTTGTGCCAGCGGAATCCGGCGACGGCGCAATCGGCGGTGCGGGCGTGCTTGATTTTCACCATCTCGCGCTTGTTCGGCAGGTACGGGCCCTCGGCGCGCTTCGCGACGACGCCGTCGAGACCGGCCCCCTCGAACTCGGTGAACCAGCGCTCGGCGAGCGCGGGATCGGACGTCGCCGGCGTGAGCAGGACCGATGACGGCGGCCCGGCCACCAGTCGCTCGAGGGCCGCCCGGCGCTCGGTGAACGGCGCGTCCCGCAGGTCAGCGGCGCCATCGGCCAGGCAGTCGAATGCCACGAACGAGGACGGCGACTGCTCGGCGAGCATCGCCACGCGCGACGCCGCGGGGTGGATGCGCAGCAGGAGCGACTCAAATTGCAGGCCGTCATCGGTCGCGATGACGATCTCGCCGTCGAGCACGAAGCGGGCATCCGGGCCGCCAATCGCCAAGAGCGGCGCCTCGAGCTCGGGAAAGTATCGGTTCAGTGGCTTGAGGTCGCGCGACTGGATGTGGACATCGGCTCCGTCGCGGAAGACAAGGGCGCGGAAGCCGTCCCACTTCGGCTCGTAGCGCCAGTCGTCGCCGGTCGGGATGGCGGGCTGTGGCTTCGCCAGCATCGGGGCAATGGGCGGCTCGATCGGATAGGCCATCGACCGATGATACGGCCCCGCATGGCATCATCGGGCCCATGAAGCTCGTGCGCCGATGGGCGCCCCTGGCCATTGGCGTGCTCATCGCCGGGCTGGTCGCGTTCGGTTACGCGCAGATCGCGCCGGGGATCGCCAACCAGAACGCCACACGCCGCGCGACGCTGCCGCTGCCCGCCCCCGGCCAGGTGTCCGCCGCGTTCCTGGACGATGGCCGGCCGGTCTTCGTGGTGAATAGCGACGACAGCAACGGCGCGGTCCTCGACGCGCAGAGCAGCCACGTGCCGTCGGGGATGGGGCGGCTCCTGGCCTGGTGTCCGGCCGACGGCCATTTCGAGGATCTGTTCGGCGGCTCCACGTTCGCGCCCGATGGTGCGCGCATCGATGGGCCGGCCCCGAGCGGGCTGCTCAGCTACGGGATCCAGGCCCTCCCCGATCGGACCGATCTCATCGCCGTCACGACCGCCTCCTCGAGGGTTGACGGAACCGCATCTGGCCCGCGAGCGGGGGCCGGCTGCGCCGAGCCGTGGGTCATTCACGAGCCTGTGCCGGACGAGGTCTTCGACCCCTCGGTCGCGATCGACCAGGAGCCGCTCGGCTGGGTCTGGCTCGACGGCAGGCTGGCGCTGCAGGGCGACGGCTCCACGCTGCTGTGCGACGCGCCGGCCGCCGCCTGCGCAACGTCCGCGACGGTGAGCGGCATCAACCCTGCGTACTTCAGCGTTGGCCCGCACGATCTGCCGGGCCTCTACATCGGTCGCGTGCGGGACAACGCGATCGAGGGGCTGATCGCCGTCCCGGACCAGGAGGAGACGCAATGAGCATCAGCATCCAGTTCCTCGGCGCGGTGGGGACCGTCACCGGGTCGCAGTTTCTCGTCACCGTTGGCGAGCGTCGCGTCCTCGTCGACTGCGGCATGTTCCAGGGCTCGCCCGAGGAGGTGTCGCGCAACCGGATCCCGTTCGCCTTCGAGGCCGATGGGCTCGATGCCCTGCTCCTGACCCACGCCCACCTGGATCACTGCGGCCGCATCCCGGCGCTGGTCAAAAGCGGCTTTCGAGGGCCCATCCACGCCACGCTGGCCACGCTCGACCTCGCGGAGATCGTGCTGCTCGACTCCGCGAAGCTGCAGATGGAGGCCGCCGAGCGCTACCAGCGTAAGCACCCCGAAGAGGTCGCCGCCGCCGCCAGCGCCGGGAGCGAGGAGGCCGCCGCCGAGGAGACCGATACGGACGTTCCAAAGCGGCTGCGCGAGGCGAAGCCCGAGGGCCGCACGACGACGCGCGAGGCGCTGTACACGATCGAGGACGTCGAGCAGACGATGCGCCAGTTCCGCGGCCTGCGCTATGACGACGAGGTCCAGATCACCGATGGTGTGACGGCAATCTTCCACGACGCGGGGCACATCCTGGGCTCGGCGATCATCGAGCTTCGCCTGACCAATGGTGACCGCAGCACGACCGTCGTCTTCTCCGGCGACCTGGGCCGCGACAGCACGCCGATCCTGCGCGACCCGACGCGCCTCTCGCACGCCGACTACGTTCTGGTCGAGTCGACCTACGGCGACCGCGAGCACGCCCCGCAGGAGGAGGCCGTCGAGGCGCTCGTGACCGCAATCGGCGAGGTGGCGAACGACGAGGGCGTGCTGCTCGTGCCCGCCTTCGCCATCGGCCGCACGCAGGAGGTGATCTGGATGCTGGATCACCTCGTGCGCGAGGGTCGCATTCCGCGCCTGCCCCTCTACCTGGACTCACCCATGGCGTCGCGCGCGACGAAGGTGTACCTGGATCATCCGGAGACGTATGACGAGGAGACCTCGAAGCTGTTGAACTCCGGCGATTCCCCGCTCGAGTATCCGGGCCAGGAGTTCACCGACTCGGTCGAGCAGTCGAAGGCGATTCGCACGCATCCGCGACCGATGATGGTGGTCGCCGCATCTGGCATGCTCACCGGCGGCCGGATCATGCATCACCTCAAGGACTTCCTGCCCGATCCGAAGTGCACGCTCCTGTTCATCGGCTACCAGGGCGAGGGCACGCTGGGACGCCACCTGCAGAACGGCGGCAAGACCGCACGCATCGATCACCAGGAATGGGACGTTCGCTGCCGGGTCAAGACGATCAGCGGATTCTCGGCCCACGCCGATGAGAACGAATTGGCCCGATGGCTCGGCGCCTTCGGCTCCGAGAGCGGCAAGAACGCCAAGCCGCGGCGCGTCTTCGTGGTCCACGGCGACCCCGATGCCGCGCAGGCCTTCGGCAAGCGCATCCGCGACGAGCTGCACATGGACCCGCATCTGCCCGAGTGGAAGGAGCAGGTCGCCCTCGACTGAGGCACCGTCCCGCCTGCCCGGTGCGGCACCGCTGCCATGATTCGCTGCCGTGATTCCACTGGGTGGCTCGGATCGCGCGAATCAGCGCCGCCCGGCGCGGCCTGAGTCACCCAGCTGGTTCAAGCGACGCGGCTGGGCCTGCCTCCGCGCGATCTGAGTCACCCAGGTGAATCACCCGCGCACCGTGGCGAGTTAGCCCCGTGATCGGCGAATTGCCCCGTGCTAACCACGTGATCAAATCAGCGCTCGGGACGGAGCTCACCGGATGTTTCGGTCAGCGCGCGATCCGTTCAGCCGACAAGCGTCGCAAAGTGACCTTTATCGGCCCGCTCACCCGCTGTTTTGGTCACCCCGTGATCAAGGCGCGGGTCGCGGCGTGTGAGCGGGCTGAGAGCCGTTTCCGGCCGGCCCGTGTCGTTGGACCTCGCCACCGCCGTGAGCGGACCTGACTCGCAGACGAGCGGCATGGTGCTGGTACGCACCGATTGGTCCACATGTGGACGACATGTGGATAACCCGCCAAAGTTCCCGTCAAGTCGTGGACAAGAGGGCTTGGTGGGATCGGTCGAAATCGGTCAGTATGAAAGGCGTCCCGGAGGAGCCGGTTAGATCCAGAGATTGCATCAATGGATCGTACGGGTTCCTTCGGGGCATTTTTGTGTGCCGCGCTGGGCCAAAGCTAGGTTCGCGTGCGCAGCGCGCTTTCCGTGGGGCGGAGGAGATAGCCGCGGTAGCTGGGACGAAAGCCCAGCGCCTGCAGTGGCTCAGCGAGCGCTGATTTCGCCACCGGTTCGCGGTCGACCCGCTCGATCCGCATCTCGCTGAAGGGTCGTCCAGGACCGATGAGTCCCATCAGTGCGCCGAGTGCCGCGTCGCGCAGCTCCACGTCGTCCGCGGCTGGGAGCGTGAGCAGCCCCTTGCCGGCGCGCTCGAGGTAGAGCACCGCCTCGCCGTCGACGAGGATGACGTACGCGCCGGCGACGCGGGCCAGGGCTTGTCGGTCGCCATCCTCGCGGCGCGGCCAGGGCAGCGCCGCGCCATATGCGTTCGCCGGGTCCGCCGCGGCCAGGACGAGCACGCGACGCTCGTCCGACTCGTCGCGGTCGGCGCGCAGCCGGTCGATCGCTCCGGGCAGCGAGAACTGCGCCGCCCCGAGGCCCGCCACGAAGTAGCCGCGACGTGCGCGGCCCGACTCCTCCATCGCCTTGAGCACCGGGTAGACGCCCGCGAAACCACCCGACGGTCCCTCGGCCAGCACCGCCTCGCGTGTCACGACCCCGTAGCGCTCCAGCAGCGCGGTCGCGAGCGCGTGGCTGCGCTCGG
>JBDTNK010000029.1:0-27303 GCA_039933775.1 Chloroflexota bacterium
CCTTCGCGCTCACCTTGGGCTGGAGGCGCGATCCAACCCCGGCGGCAAGCACCACGAGCCGGGACGTCTGCATTCTGAAGGACCTCCTTCTTGCCGTAGGTCCGACTGAGCCGCCCTGGATCCTGACCGGCTGAGCCTCTGCCGAGAAAGCGGAACAGGCGTCTATGCCGAGCTGAGAATGGGTGAAGACCCACCTGGCCCCTCAGCCGCAAGACACCTGTTCGGTGCGCCCATCCTACAATGAGCCGGCTGTCAGTGGCCGCAGTTCGATCCTGGTCCCTCGCCTCGGTTCCGCCACAGCTCGCAGGCTAGGTCGACCTGGCTGGCGCGCCCGGAACGGCCGACGTGGCCGACAAGGTTGGTCGCGGATCGTCACGCTGCGACTATGCCGAAGATGCTGGCCGGTATGCCCGCGTCACCGTGGAAGGTGCTCTCACAGTGAACGCAGCGCATGAGGCGGACGAGCGGGTACGGGCGGCGGAGCATCGCCATCCCCGGATGGCGGGTCCGTCGTTCGGCCCGGATCGCCTGGACGCGATCGAAGATGAGGGGTCGTCCGGCCCAGCGGCCCTTGGTGTGGCGGATGTAGCGCTCGCAGTACGCGCCGAAGTGGGGACCGCCGGTGAGGGCATCGGGGACCAACGCTCAGCCCACATCGGTGAGCCCTACCGTTGGCGGGTGGGACCGGTCGTGCAGCACCGAGTACGACCGCCCGGCCGGCGCGCTCACTGGCGCCTACGCCCGGTCGGCCGATCCCTTCCATGCGGCCCCAAGCAGCAGCACTGCTGCGATGATCGCAAGCCCGATCGTGTCGCCGCCGTTGCCGCCCAGTTCCGCATCACGAATATGGTTGGCCACGTGGAAGGCCGCGCCGACGCCCGCTCCAGCGAGCGCCGCGAAGATCGCATCGGTCCGCCGCCAGAGCGCCATCG
This sequence comes from Chloroflexota bacterium, assembly GCA_039933775.1. Classification (GTDB taxonomy): domain Bacteria; phylum Chloroflexota; class Limnocylindria; order QHBO01; family QHBO01; genus JBDTNK01. Next base: position 933 of record JBDTNK010000029.1, read on the forward strand.
CCAGGGTCGTGCCGATCCCCACCTGGAAGGCGCCGATGTCATGCAGGAAATGAGCGTTGTACGGATCGAAGTGGGCGAGCTGGTCAAAGAACGATCTCGGGTCGAGGAACGGCCACAAGCCGAACACGAGGAAGAAGGCAGCGCCCAAGCCGGTCAGGACGACCAGCAGCCTGTTGCGGTTCATCGGGTCGTCCTTTCTGACTGGGGCTCGATCTTGCGATCCATGGGTCTCATGGCGGGATCGGCGACGGCGTCGAAAACAGCCATCGCAGGCGCATCAATGTCGATGCCGACCTGGATGATCACGACACTCGCCCCGGGCTCGTCGTCTCGATTCATGCCCGGTAGATGGGACGTGATTCCGCCAACGGCGGTCGTGCCTCCCCAGATGATCCCCACGATCAGACCATCGAAGGCGTGGTCCATCGACCAGCCGGGCTGCACTCATGGCGGCTCCGTCGCGTGGGTGTTAGTTGTTGCCGACGTAGCCTGCGGCGCACAAGGCGTCACCCGCAGGGGTACCGAGGACCTCGAGCTTGTTGTGTTCGCCCGGGACGCCCTTGTGGACCAGGACGTGAAGCGGGTGCATTCGGTCCGCGGCCGGAGCGATGTCAACGTTTGGGTTGTGCTCGAACACGGAGAGCGGCAGGCCCACGTCCTTCTCGCCTCCGTTCTCGGCAAGGATCACGCAGCGACCATTGCCGACCTGCATGACGTGGGTGTGGGTCGCGAGGGCAGGCGCGGCACTCAGCGCGAGCAACGTGCCGGACATGAACGCGATACGGACGAGGCGAATCACAGGGACGCTCCTTCCAAGGTGGTGGATACGGGACGGCCGGCGCGGAGGGCACTCAGGCCAAGCCAGACCCATCCGCCCGAAAACGCCAGCGGAACGAGAACGATCAGGAATTCCAGTGGCGACGGCAACCAGCCGCCTCCGATGCCCGAGAGGACGGGAAACATCAAGATGGCGCCGAATCCGAGCGCGGCCGCGGCCGGGCGTGACAGCGTGCGGACTCGCCAGGTCACAACGGCAAACAGGCAGGAGCCCACCAAGAGCCCGAGCAGGCCAATCGACATGATCCCCCAAGCATTGACCCCTGCCACCAGCGGTCGATCGGAATCGCCCGTGACCGCGATGGCAGCGAAGCCGATGAGGGCCACGATCGTTGAGACCGCCGGCACGGCAAACGCCGCCCAGGTAAGCGCCGGATATCGCCGCGCCTGGAACGCACTCAGGCCGGTCAGGGCGATGAGCGTGAGGATGGTGGCGATCACGATGACGAAGAAGATCCAGGGCGCCCCATCACCGCCGTTGTTGACTGCGTTGGCGGCAAGCGCGATGAACCAGTGGATGCCGGCCATGATGGCGGCGTATCCCCCGATACGAAGTGACATGGCGAATCCCTTCTGCGATTGGGACGCGGCCCCGAGGCCGCGGAGATGGAGATGGGCGTCGAGCGCGCTGAGCAGCACGTCGGCCACGTCAAACGGGCCGAGCGGCCGCTGCTCGAGCATGGCGGCGAACTCATCGGCGTAGCGCATCCGCCACACCGCGGGATACAGACGAAGGAGCAGGGCGATCATGGGACGCGCGCCCGTCAGCCTGGGGACCGGCCGAGCCGGCGGAGGCCGAGATCCGCGAACTCGGCGAGGTCGCGGAGTTGCTCGGCGAGCATCGTCTCGCCGATCGCCGTCAGCCGGTAGGGCCGGCGGCGATCCACGGGGGCGATGGCCTCGATCAGGCCGCGTTCCTCGAGGCGAGCGAGCGCGGCATACAGGGTTCCAGGGCCCATCGGACGACCCGTGCCGACTTCAACGTCGGTCATGATCGCGTAGCCGTGCTTCGGCCCGTCGGACAGGCTGACGAGGATGAGCAGCGCAGGCTCGGCGAAGCGTCCGAGGTCCGGGATCTGGGGTTCCATTGGGGCTCCTATAGATCGACGGTCGATATATCGTGGGCCGTACTATAGGGTCTCGCCACTGGATGTCAACCCCCGGATTGCCATCGCTGTGGCGACGCGGCGTGGGGTCCGTGCCCGAGACCCCTATTGGACTTTGAACGGGACGGTTCCCTACGATAAGGCGGCTGTCTTCGACTTCGGTCTGGCGCTGCTTTGCGACGGCTCGGCAGCCCCCGACACGGACCCTCCAGTAGCCGCATACGCGGTAAGAGCCTTCATCTGGGCCGGAGTCGCCGTGGACGGCAGTGCGCTCCGCAAGTAGCCGTCTTTCATGCCAGCCGCCGGGCTGCGGCGAGCCACTGATCGCGGCCCTCGATCGGCAGGGTGTCGGTTGTAATCGCGCGTCCAACACCTGTCGGGCGCGCCACTACCACCGACCCCGCATTCGCCTCAGTCGCCCTTGCGTTCAGGCCGTTCGCGCCGGTGCTGCCGAGAAGCTTTCGCTCGGCGTGCGGTTGATCATCACGAAGCGCAGCGATTGCTGAGTTAAGGAGGGGCTAGCCCTCTCGCCCCGACCAGTACCAAACCCTCGATCTTCATTGCCGCCAGGCACGGGCAGCGGCGCGTGCGCCCTTGATTGGCACCATCGGCCGACCCTGACTATGGCGCAGGCCGGACACGATTCCGCGAGTTGGCAGCGGGCTTGCCATGCATGGGACGTGATCGTTCTGGACCGCTACCCACAATGATGCCGACCGGCCATGCCCACGTATCATCATCGACGGCCGCCCATGCCCGGGCGCGCGATGTGGCATTCGAGCGGCTGCTGGTAACCCGTATCCAGAATGGAGACCGAGATGCGCTCGGCGAGCTATACGACCGCTATTCCAGCCTGGCAATGGGTGTCGCCATGCGCATCGTGCGTGATCACGATGTCGCGGAGGACGTCGTCCACGATGCGTTCGTGGCGGCGTGGCGGCGGATCGAGACGTTCGACGTGCAGCGCGGCAGCGTGCGGTCGTGGCTGCTGACGATCGTGCGCAACCGGGGAATCGACCGGGTGCGCGGTCGGCGGTCGACCATCGAGATCGGAGAGGCGGACGAACAGGCGCTGCTCCGTACCGAGGCCGATCCCACGCTGGCCGCAGCCATCGAGCGGATGGGCAACGACGAGCTGCGAAGCGCGGTGGAGGAGCTTCCCGCCGAGCAGCGCGAGGCTATCGAGCTTGCCTACTTCGGTGGCCATACCTACCGCGATATTGCGGCCCTGACGGGGGTGGCGACCGGCACGGCAAATGGCCGACTGCGCCTCGCCCTGGGCAAGTTGCGCGCGTCGCTGCGCGGCTCGGAGGCGGAGCCCGCCGGGACCGGTTCATCGAACATGATCGCGAGCGATGAATGAGCTGAGCTGCAGACGCGTGGACGCATTGGCGCATGCGACCGCGCTCGGCAGCCATTCGGATCTCAGCAGCAGTGTTGCGCGCCACCTCGCCACGTGTCCGCAGGACCATGCGGAGACGCGCGAGTTGCTGGCAGCCGTCAGTGTGCTGGCGGGGGCCGTCCTGCCGGTCGAGCCCGGTCCACAGCTCCGGTCACGGCTGATGGCCACGATCGCGCATACGCCGCAGGGTGCCACGATCCAGGGGCAGCGTGGTGATGCTGGGGTGCCGCCCGCGCGCAGAGCGCGACCAGGTTGGCGAGACTGGCTGCGGCCGGGCCTCACGCGCGGCATCACGGCAACAGCCGCCGCGGCCGTCGTGGTGCTCGCCGTCGTGGCGTTCCAGCTGCAGTCGCAGCTGGCTGCTCGCGATGCCACGCTGCAAGCTGTCGCGCGGACGCTGTCCCGCGGCGAGCAGGTGCTGTCCGTCATGGGCAGTGCCGGCAGCGGCTACCTGGTCCGTAGTTCCGACGACCGGGCGACGCTGCTCCTCGCCGGCCTGGATGCTCCGCCGCCGGGCCACCTGTACGAGATGTGGCTGATCGACGCCGATGGGGCCGTCCTGCCGGCCGGCACGTTCGTTCCCGGCGACACAGACGTCTCTGTCGTAGACGTCGCCGGTGGCGTGGCCAACGCTGCGACCTTCGCGGTCACGCTCGAGCAGCACCGTGTAGATCAACCGACCTCGGATCCGGTGCTCGTGGCCGACCTTGCGCAATAGCGGGACAGGGAGGTGTCGGGGAGAACCGGTAGCTCGTTGAGCTCTTCGGTTGTTTCACGCATCGGGCCACGATAGCCAACGAGGGCCCATCCTGGCATCGGATCCAACCCACGCCGGCTGAGACCGCATCTATCGGTTGACAATAGATCAGATCCTGATATAACTGCGGGCGTGAAGAGCGGACAGATCCCCGCCCCCGATGACCTCCCGTCGATTTCGCGCACGGCGTTCCATGTCCTCGTGGCCATCGGGCCGGAGGAGCGGCACGGCTACGGGATCATGCGGGAGGTCGAGCGGATCACGCATGGTGCGACGCGGCTCGGGCCGGGCGGCGTGTACACCACGATTCGGCGCCTGCTCGACGACGGCCTCATCGAGGAGTCCGACGCGCGACCGGATGAGCAGCTCGACGACCAGCGCCGCCGCTATTACCGCCTGACCGGGCTCGGTCGCAGCGTCGTGGCGGCCGAAATCACACGGCTCGATCGGCTCGTGGGTGCTGCCCGCCCGTGGGCGCACGAGTCGATCGGATGACTGCCCGCCCCAGGGCCGCAGAGCGTGTCTACCGGGGCATTCTCCGCCTCTATCCGGCGGAGTTCCGTCGTCGCTTCGGGGAGGACATGGTCCAGCTCTTCCACGACAGACTCCGCGATGCGCGTTCCGGCCGCGCGCCTGCAGGAGCGGCCCTTGCCTGGATTGCGCTGCTCGTCGACGCCATCGTAATGGCGTCGCTCGAGCACGTTCGGAGGTACCGAACCGTGGCCCACTCCTTATCGTCCGCACCATCCATCGCTTCGCGCGTGCTCGGCGTCGCCGGGATCGTCGCCGGCCTCGCCATCCTCGTCGCCTACGTGATCGATCTGCCGTCAGGGCTATTCCGCGACCGGCTGATCGTCTTCAGCATCGGCGTGATCGCGATTGCGATCGGGGTGCATCGCCGTCAGGCGTCGCGCGCGCCCTGGGCGTCGCTGGTCGTCAGCGTGATCCTCGGCGCCGTCGTCGTGTTCTTCCTGGTGACAGTGCTGGTTCTCGGGGTTCCCGCTGTCACCGTGTTCTGGTCCGGCGTGGCCCTCTGGCTGGGGAGTGCGGCCTTCGGCGCCGTGACAGCCCTGATTGGTGTGGTCAGCCGCATCGGTGGTTGGGCGGTCGCGATCGGGTCGCTGGTGGCGCTCACCGGCATCGATCGGCTGGGCCTCGTCTCCGAAGCCTCGCCGACGATCTTCAACACGCTTTCGCAGGTCGGCATCGTAACCATGGCCATCGGCTGGATCCTGCTCGGCCTCGACCTCGCCATGCGGAGGGTCACCGCGCCGCAAGCCGGAGGGTCATGACGCAGTACTTGGGTACGATTTGTCACCGCGCGGTCCGCGCTCAGGCGGCGGCGCCGCGGCCGACCTCCGGCATCGACAGCGACACCGGTACGCCGATCAGCCCCGCGACGGACAGCAGCACGATCGCCGGCCCGGTGCCGAACAGCGCCACGGCGGACGAGATCGCACCGACGGCCAACAGCAGCACCCCGATCGCCGTGTTCGAGACCGCCACGTAGTCGGTGCGTCCGCCGCCGTCCCCGAGGTCGACGATGTAGGTGGCGCGTCCGAGGCGCGCACCCTGGTGCACCAGGGCCAGCAGCAGGTAGACGCCGAGGTACCACCAGGTCGTCTCGGCGAGCGCGGTCACCTGCGACAGACCCAGGAATGCCAGCGCGATCACCGAGGCCGCGCCGGACGCGGCAGCGATGAGGCGACGGCTGGACCGGTCCGCGAGCGGCCCCCACAGTCGACCCCCGATCAGCGAGGCGAGTCCGGCCGCCACGAGGAACGGGCCAAGGTCGTTGATCGATGCGTCGCTGGCCGCGGCGGCACGCGCGACGATGAACGGTGGCGTGAGGGCGGACACGAGCAGCAGCGTGCGCGAGATCACGAAGCGCCGAAACGGCTGATCCGTGCGCAGCAGCTGCAGCGAGGCCCAGATCCCGTTGCCGGCTACCCCGGGCTCCTCGACTGGCGGCTCGTGGATGCCGGCGAACGTGGCGGCGGAGGCGAGCCACATCATTGCGGCGCCGGCCAGCAACGCGGCGAACACGGCCGTGCCGGCGTCCTCACCGAGCGCGCGGATGCCCAGTCCGACGGTGATCGCGACGATGCCGGACGCCGTAGTGGACCAGCCGGTGACCTGGCCGCGTTCGCCGGTTGGGATGGTGCGCCCCATCACGTCCTTGATCATCAGCGAGCACACCGCGCGGAACACCGCGAACACGGCGAGCGCAGCCAGCAGCGCGAGCCCCCCCGCGAGGCCCTCCATGGTGGCGGCGATCACGGCCATGGCGGCGACCGCCGCTGCCTGGCCGATAGCCCCAACGAGCCACGCCGGCGTCCGCCGAGCGTGGTCGGCGACCACCCGCGCGACCGCGACCTGCGGCAGCAGGGCTCCGGACTCGCGGATCGGGACCAACAGGCCGGTCAGCGCGGCCGGTGCGCCCATCGACCCAAGCAACCAGGCCAGCACGGTTTTGGCGTCGACGACGCTGTCGCCGATCTTGGTCAGCGTCAGTGCGGCGACGGTGCGTAGGGCGCTGTCGGCGACGTGATCCCCGGCGTCACCGGGAAGGTCCGACGGGTCGCCGCCGCGGTCAGAGATAAGACGGGCATAGAGGCGGTCGGGCAACGTATCGGTGCGAGTCAGGATGAGACCCTCTGGTCGACGGATGGGACAACGCTAGGCGAGGAACGCTGGGAGCAACTGAGGTGCTTCTCCGGAGCGGTGGGCGCCATTCAGTTCTTCGTGCCGCGCGGCGTGTACGTCGGCACCTTCTTCTGCATGAAGGCTTCTTGGCCACGGTGAACGCGGATGACCGACAGCGGCCGCCCCTAGAGCACGGGCAGGATCCGATCCCGGACCGCGTCGAGGTACTCCACCAGGTCGCGCTTCGTCGCGCCAGCCCCGTCGAAGAGGGGCTGGTCCAGGTTCGTCAGACGCACGCCATCGCGTTCTTCAGCTTCATCCGCGGGTTTCATCGGGAGGAACGCAGCGCGAGCCTGGCGAGGCGCTGGACCGTGCCGCGGAAGATGAGGCCATGGATCGGGTAGAGGAGATACCAATACGCCAGCCCGGGCAGGCCCTTCGGCTCGAAGAAGGCGGTCTGCTCCAGGCGGCTGCCATGGGCGGTCTCAGTGACCTCGTATTGAAGCCAGGCGCGGCCCGGGACGCGCATCTCTGCGCGGAGCCGCAGCAGATTGGGGCGCTCGACGGCCTCGACGCGCCAGAAGTCGAGAGCGTCGCCGACGCGCAGCTCGGTCGGTGATCGACGCCCGAGGCGCATGCCGACGCCGCCAACGAGAAGGTCGAAGAATCCGCGGATGCGCCACAGCACGTTGGCGTATGGCCAGCCTGCGCGACCGCCGAGCCGCTCGACCTCCGCGAACAGGCGGTCGGGCGGCACGGGCACCAGGCGACGGCGCCGCTCGATGATCATGCCCTCGCGCGAGCTCAGCGTCGGGAGCTCCTCGCGACCGGGGGCGTCGAGCGAGTCGAACCAGGTCGAAGCGCCGGCGTAGCGATCGGTCCGATCGATGGCGCCCTGGAGCGCGGTCTCATATGACGCGGGCTGAAGGCCGAAGCCAGCGGCCGGGCGCGGATCGCGGACGATGACCTCGTTACGCAGGCCCTCGATAAGGGGTCGCGCAATTCCAGCCGGCACCGGCGTGACGAGACTCACCCAGTACGAACTGAGGCGCGGTGTCAGAACCGGCACCGGGATCATGAGCCGATGGAGGCCACGGAGGCGAGCGTAAGTTCGCATCATGTCGCCATAGGAGAGGATGTCGGGGCCGCCGATCTCGACCACGCCCATGATCTCGGGATGCTCGAGCACGCCAACGAGGTAGTCCAGCGCATCCCCGATGCCGATCGGCTGGCAGCGGGTGCCGACCCACCGCGGCGTGATCATGATCGGGAGGCGCTCGGTGAGGTGGCGCAGGATCTCGAAGGACGCGCTCCCGGAGCCGATGATGATCGCGGCCCGGAACTCGGTGACGGGTACCCGGTGGCTCGCCAGCTCTCGTCCGGTCTGCTGTCGGCTCGCGAGGTGCGGCGAGAGGTTGGCAGCCTCGTCGCCGAGCCCACCGAGGTACACGATTCGGCGCACGCCCGCCGTGGCGGCTGCGGAGGCAAAGTTCCGCGCGGCGAGTTGGTCACGGTCGGCGAATCCGTGCTCACCAGAGCCCATCGAGTGAGCCAGGTAGTAGGCGATGTCAACGCCCTGGAGCGCCGCGTCCAGTGACGAAGGCTCGAGGAGATCCGCCGCGACGACCTTCGCGTCGGCGAAGCGTGCCGCCAGTGGGCGCGCATCGCGGCTCATGAGCACGAGCTCGTGACCCAGGGAGGCGAGGACGGGCACGAGGCGGCCACCGATGTAGCCGCTTGCGCCGACCACCAGGATGCGCATCGGTCAAATGGTACGCCCCCTGCCTGGTTGGCATCGAGAGGTGCGCCGTATGACAAACGGCCCTTGCTCACGGCACGCCAGATGCCGATGCTCCGTTCATGACGACTGCATCGACGACCCTTCGCGACCCGGGCCAGTTCCGCGAGCCGCCGTGGGCACATTGGCTCTTCGCATCCAGCACGGCGGCCTGGATCTGGCTCCCCGTGCGTCTGTACCTCGGCTACGAGTGGTTCACTGCGGGCTGGAGCAAAGTCGCCGGGGAGGGAGCCGCGGCCTGGACCGGCGCGAATGCCGGCGCCGCCGTGACCGGCTTTGCGCAGGGCGCGCTTGCCAAGACTGGCGGCGACCATCCCGACGTGACCGGCTGGTACGGCTGGATCCTCGAGAATCTCGTGATCCCCAACGCCGCCATCTTCGGCCGCCTCGTCGCCTATGGCGAGCTGCTCGTCGCCATCGCCCTGATCCTTGGGGCGCTGACCGGCATCGCGGCGTTCTTCGGCATTGTGATGAACGCCAACTATCTGCTCGCCGGCACGGTGTCGAGCAACCCGATCCTCATCATCCTGGGCACCCTCCTCGTGCTCGCCTGGCGCAACGCCGGCTGGATCGGTCTGGACCGATGGCTCCTGCCGGCCCTCGGCACGCCCTGGCAGCGCGGCGAGGCGTTCGTGCGTCGGGAGGACGACGGACCTTCGACGGCCTGAACACCGCCGCTGCCCGCACGCAGCTCCGCCGCCCGTTCCCATTTCGGGGCGGCGGTGCTAGCGTCGGCCCTCACACACACAAGAGGCAGGTCATGGCCAACGTAGGCGGCACGAAGGACGATCCTTGGCTGCTCAAGACGGCTCCCGGCACGAGTGACTACACGATGTACCGCGACGAAGCCGCGGATCCACCGACGCTCGTGTGCCAGGTTGGAAGCACGCGGCTCACGTATCAGCTGCGCGCCATCGAGGATCTGCACGCCTGGCTGAAGGCCCAGGGCGATTGGGTGCCGCTCGGCGCGGCCGACGAGCAGAAGGCCGCGTCTGATGGCACGGTCGAAGCCTGGGGACGCTCGACCGACAATCCGGTTGGCGGGTGGTACGGCCTGCGCAAGGGCTACCGCGGCCGATTCGGGATGTACCTTCCGCCGCTGCTCGAGGCCCTCGGGCTGGTTGAGCTGGAGCACAACCCGCGGAACAACCGGGTTCGCGCTCGCTGAGTGGCCGCCCTGCGCCCGAGGGCCAACGGGGTGTACGCCAACTTCCTGGAGGACGAGGGCGACGACCGGATCCGCGAGGCGTACCCCGGCGACACGTTCCGACGCCTCGTGGCGCTCAAGCGCCGCTACGACCCATCCAACCTGTTCCACTTCAACCAGAACATCCGCCCCTGAAGGACCGATGCCGGCCGGTCGCCGCACCGCGACCAGCCGGTTCACCGCGACCGGCCGGTTCGCCGCGTGTCGCGACATCTGGCATCGCGCTGACCCGGCTGGGTGGGTCAGATCGTGCATCTGGCCTCCGTCCCGCGATGTTTGACCCAGCTGGGTGGGTCAGAACGCGCCGGGCGGCCCGGATCCGCTCGATTTGACCCACCCAGCTGAATCAAGGGGCTGGGCAGGCGGGTGGTGCCAGTCAGACGCCCGTTTGGCAGCGCGGGGCTGGGACCCGGGGCGCAGAGCCGCTACGTCATCCGTCCCGCCCAACGCCCGGTTGGACGTCCATGGCGCCGATGGGCGTCAGGCCGATGCCGTCGCCCCGGCCCAGCCGCATGCTGCCGCCATGGTCTCGTTGCAGTTCGATCGCATCCTGGCACCGTTCCGCCGTCCGATCGCGGCGCGCAACGCGGCGCGCAACGCGGCACCGGCGCGCGAAGACGTGCCCGGCGATGCCCCCACGCCTCTTCACTGCGACGATACGTGCGAGAAGCGGCTGCGCACGGAGCCGGTCGTCTGGCTCAGCACGATCGACGCGCAGGGATTCCCGCACATCGTGCCCGTCTGGTTCGTATGGGACGGCGAGGCGTTCGTCGTCTTCTCGAAGCCACACGCGCGCAAGGTGCAGGCGATCCGCCGCCAGGCCCGCGTCGCGCTGGCCCTGGGCGAGCCGTGCGACGACTTCGACGTCCAGCTGATCGAGGGCCACGCAACCGTCCTGCCCGCCACGACCGCCCAGCTGCTGCGCGACGCCGCCATCGGTCGGGAACATGCTCGCAAGTACGCCGCGCAGCTCTTCGCCCTCGGCATCGACGCCGCCGAATACGCTGCGACCTATTCGGCGGTGGTGCGCGTGGAGCCGACCCGCTTCCTGCCCTGGCGCGGTCGCGGCCCACGCTGGACCGACGCACCGGGTCGCAGCCGGACCACAGTACGGACCCGCACCACGGCACCGAGCGCATCGTCCGCAATGAGACCGGCTACGATCGCGGGGTGACCGATGTCGCGCCGATCTGCTCCGTTCGTCTGGAGCTCCCGCTCCTCACGCGGCAGCAGATGCGCCAACTGCTCGATGGCGACCTCGCGGGCGTCGCACGGCAGTTCGGCGCGCGCATCCCGCCCGCCTGGTTGGACGGCTATCGCTGGTTGATCGACCTTCGGCTGCGGCAGCTGGACGAGCATCCGGAGGACGAGCCCTGGCTCCTACGTCCCATCATCGCCACCGACGGTGACGAGCGCCGCGTGGTGGGCGGCATCAACTTCCACGGCGCACCCGATGAGCGTGCCATGCCGGAGGTCGGCTATGGCCTGCTGCCCGAGGAGCGCGGCAAGGGCTACGCGATCGAGGCGGTTCGGGCCGTCTTCGACTGGGCACGCCACGAGCACGGCATCCGTCACTTCCGTGCCAGCGTGGCGCCCGACAACGAGCGCTCGCTGCACCTCATCGAGGTGCTCGGATTTCGCAGGGTCGGCGAGCAGTGGGATCCGGACGACGGCCTCGAGTTCGTCTTCGAGCTGGACGCATGAGCGGACTGACCGATGTCCCCGGCCTGCGCGTCGGCCACGCGACCGATGCCGATGGCCTCACCGGCTGCACCGTCATCCTGGCGACCGATGGCGCCGTTGCCGGCGTCGACGTGCGCGGCTCCGCGCCCGGAACGCGCGAGACCGACCTGCTGCGACCCACGGCGCTCGTGGAGCGCATCCACGCTATCTGCCTCACCGGCGGCTCGGCCTTCGGGCTCGCGGCCGCGGACGGGGTGATGCGCTGGCTGGCCGACCGGGACATCGGCTTCGAGACGGGCGTGCGCCGCGTTCCGATCGTGCCGGCCGCGGCGCTCTTCGATCTCGGCATCGGTGATCCCAACGCGGCGCCCGATGCGGCGATGGGCCGCGCTGCCGCCGAGGCGGCGAGCGACGGCCCGATCGAGGAGGGCAGCATCGGTGCCGGGACGGGCGCCACCGTGGGCAAGCTGGCCGGGCCTCAGGCGGCCTCCAAGGGCGGCGTCGGCACCGCCGCGCGTTTGATGCCCGACGGCACGATGATGGCCGCGCTGGCGGTCACGAATGCGATCGGCAATGTCGTCGGTCGTGACGGCACGATCCTGGCGGGAGCCCGCAGCCCGAACGGCGGCTTCATCGACGCGGACGAGCTGCTGGGCGCGCATCGGCCGGACCAGGGTATCGGTCAATTCGGGTCGAATACGACGCTGGGCGTGATCGCGACGAACGCGCCGCTCGACAGGGCGGGCTGCCGCAAGCTGGCGGAGCTGGGCCACGATGCGCTGGCGATCGCGATTCGTCCGGTCCACACCATGCTCGACGGGGATACCGTCTTCGCCCTCTCCACCGGCAGTGGGATCCCGCGCGCGGGAATCGAGTTGCTCGCGCTCGGCGCGGCGGCGACATCGGTCATGGTGGAGGCCATCGAGCGCAGCGTGCGCCTGGCTCAGTCGCGGGGCGGGATCCCCCGGGCGGCCTCGAGTGATGGCTCGAGTGATGCCTCGAACTCGGCGAGCTCGGATTCCGCCATCCGGTAGGTGTGGCGCTCCTCCGGATACGCACCGCTGCGCACGTCCGACACGTACGCGGTCAGCGCCTCACCGATGATCGTGTCGAGGTCGGCATAGCGCTTCACGAAGCGGGCGGTCTGTCCCTGGGTCAGGCCCAGCAGGTCGTGATAGACCAGCACCTGGCCATCGCAGCCGGCCCCGGCGCCGATCCCGATGGTCGGGATCGTGAGCGTCGCGCTGATGTGCGTGGCGACGGCCTCGGGCACCGCCTCGAGCACGATTGCGAAGCAGCCGGCAGCTTGGAGCGCCAGCGCATCCTCGAGAAGCTTGTGGGCCGCAGCCGCCGTGCGCCCCTGAGCCTTGAAGCCGCCCAACGCGGTGGACGATTGCGGCGTGAGACCGATATGGCCCATGACCGGGATGCCCGCGGCCACGATCGCCTCGGCGCGCGACAGCATCGGTCCAGCGCCCTCGAGCTTCACGACGTCGGCACCGGCCTCTTTCACGAAGCGGATGGCGTTGGCGGTGGCGTCGGTGTCGGAGACCTGGAACGCGCCGAAGGGCAGGTCGCCCACGACGATGGGCCGCTGGACCGAGCGCGTCACCGCGCGGGTCATCATCAGCATCTCGTCCATCGTGACCGGCACCGTGGAATCGTGGCCCAGCACCACCATGGCCGCGGAATCGCCGACGAGCAGCATGTCTATGCCGGCGGCCTCGGCGAGGCGGGCGCCGGCCGCGTCGTACGCGGTGACCATCGCGATGCGCTCGCCGCGCTCCTTCATGCCCTGAATGGCCGGAATGGTGAGCTTGGCGGGGACACGCGCGTCAACGCCCGCGGTGTGGCTGGTGGTCATGGCTCGACACTCTCCGAGGTCAGCGGGACGTTGTCAATCAGCCGGGTGGTGCCAATCCGGACCGCAACGACCAGGGTGGGTGGTTGCCATGGACCGATGTCGACATAATCGATCTCGATCCCCGGAGCCGCATCGAGCACCTCGCGCGCGGCCTCGATCGGGTCCTGGCCGGCCCGATGCGCGCGCAGACCGGCGCGCAGAGCGCTCGGCAGCACCGCGGCGCGCGCGCGCTCGTCACGAGCCAGGTAGGCGTTCCGCGACGACAGCGCCACGCCGTCATGGTCGCGGACGGTGGGCATGACGCGCAGCTCCATGGGCAGTGCCAGGTCGGCGATCATCCTGCGCACCAGCGCCGCCTGCTGCGCGTCCTTCTGGCCGAAGTAGGCGCGCTGCGGGGCCACCACCGTGAAAAGCTTGAGGCAGACGGTCGCGACGCCTCGGAAATGTTCGGGCCGCGCGGCACCTTCCAGGACCTCGCTCAATCCCTCGACGTCCACCCAGGTTGCGAATCCCGCTGGGTAGAGCTCCTCGACCTCGGGCACGAAGAGCACATCGGCGCCCGCCGCCCGCGCCGACGCGGCGTCGCCCTCCTCGTCGCGCGGGTAGCGCGCCAGGTCATCGGCGCGCCCGAACTGGCTGGGGTTGACGAAGATGCTGACGACCACGGTCGCGCATTCCGCGCGCGCAGCCGCGATGAGCGAGCGATGGCCGTCGTGGAGTGCGCCCATCGTCGGTACGAGGCCGATGGGGCGCGTGGCATCGGCCAGCCGGGCGCGCAGGTCCGCGACAGTGCGAACGAGATCGGTCACGCCCGCGTCGCGTCCGCGAGCACGCGATACAGCGGCTCGAGATCCGGAACGCGCTCCCGGAGCGCCGCGAGGTGCGCGTCCAGCGTCGGGGTGTCGCCACGTTCGATGGGTCCGGTGAGCTGGAACCCGTTCTCGATCGTGCGGCGCATGAGCGGCTCGAGCCCTTCTGGAGGCGCGCCCACGGCCGCGAAGAGCCGAGCCGCCGCGTCATGCAACGTCACCAAGTAGTTCGCGGCGATCACCGCTGCCGCGTGGTAAAGCGGCCGGTCGGCATCCGCGAGGCGAAAGGGCCGCAGGCCCAGCGTCGTCGCGAGCCACTCGCCGGTCTCGAGCGCCGTGTCGTCATCACCGCTCACGGCCGCCCACGCCCCGTCGAGCTGCTCGGGGCCGCGATCGAGGGTGAATGTCTGGAGTGGATGCATGCTGAAGCGCTTGTCGTGCGGGGCGAGCGCGGCAAGGCGTGTGCCGCCGCTCACGTGCGCGACCCACGAGCCGGGTTCCAATCCCGATGCGACATCGTCGATGACGGCGTCGGGAACGCAGAGGACGATGAGCTCAGGGTCCGTCTCCGCCAGCAGGCCCCGCTCCTCCAGGCGGCCGGCGATCGCCGAGCCGACCCTCCCACGCCCGATGACGGAAACGCGCTCGATCATGGAGCCATGGTGCACGAACGCTCAGCCGCGCGTGAGCGTCAGCACGACGTACGCCGGATCGGCCGTCGAGCGCAGCCGAGCGCGCAGGTCGCCGAACGTATCCTCGGCGTGGAGCTCCGAGGTGCCGTTCCACGCTGCGAGCTGTTCGCCCAGCCAGCCATCGAGCGCGGCGGGTGCCTCGAGCACGCGCTCGATTGGCTCCAGGTACGGTTCCGCGGATTCGCGGACGGCATCGGGCTCAGCTGCGGGGATGCTCAGGACCGCCTCCTCGAGCGGGATGCCGACGAGGTCGACCTCGATCCCACTCGCGCCGGCGCCGAGCACGTGGTGCGGCCCGGCTGGCTCGAAGGTCAGGCCAAAGGCTTCGAGCTCCGCCTTGAGCGCGTCGAGCGCCGGGTCGTGTGCCGCGTGATCGGCGCTGGCCGATGGCCGCGGCGTCGCAGCCGGGGTACTGGCGCATGCCGTGAGCAGGATGCCGACGGCAACCAGGGTTCGCATCAGGCCAGCCATGCGTGCAGCATGCCGGATGCGCGGCGGGCTCGTGTCTGGGCGGCCCGCCGGCGTGGCTCCATTCCCGTGTCAGCGGTTATATCGTTAGTGATATACCCACCAACACGGCGGGGGTGCCACATGGTGACGCGCCTCGTTTGTTGAGGACTTCTGCGCCCGGATTCCGGCTACACCCCGTCGGGGAACGTCACCTCGATGAGCGGCGATCCGGTAACCATCGTCTCGATCGGATAGCCCCACGCCGCGGCGATCGGCGCCAGGACTTCGCGCCGCTCCGCCAAGTCGGTGATCACGCGACCACGGGCCGGCAGGTCCGAGACGGCGATCGGTCCTTTCAGGTGAAAGGTCATCTCCGGGTTCGCGCTCAGGTTCGCGATCCAGGAGCGTGGCCAGCCGGGCTTGCCGCTGATGAGGATGCGTCCGTCGACGTTGTGGAAGACGAGCTCGATCCGCCGCGGCAGACCGCTGTGCCGGCCGGTCGTGGTGATGTCGATGCGGTGCCCGCGCTCCAGTGCCCGGGCCACCGACGAGGACGCGACGGTCATGCCGCATCCTCCTCGGTCGGCGTGGCGGAGATCTGGCGCTCCTCCGAGCCGCGCACGACGGTCAGCTCCAACGCCGCTCCAGACGCCAGCGAGCCGAGCGCCTCGAACAGGTCGTCGGCGCCGCTCACCGCGCGGCCACCGGCCGCCACGATCAGGTCGCCCTCCGCCAGGCCGGCCGTTGCCGCCGGCGAGCCGTCCTCGACCTCGCGGACGAGAAGCCCGTCACGCTCATCGAGCCCAACCGCACGCCGCAGCTGTCGCGCGACGTGCGCCGGTGCCAGCCCGACGCCGAGGTGGCGACGCTTCGGCGACTCGCCGCGGCCCAGTGACGCGACGCGCTCGCGCAGTGCGCTGTCCGCGGCGATCGCCTGGTAGAAGCCGCCGCCGATGCGGTTGGTGTTGATGCCGAGCAGCTGCCCGGCGGTGTTGACGATCGGGCCGCCCGAGGAGCCGGGGCGCAGGGGAGCGGTGTGCTCGACCGCCCCCGAAACGCGCCGTCCGCGCGGACCGCGGAACGAGCGCCCGACGCCTGACACGAAGCCGAACGTGACGCGGGCACCGCGTCCGCCGGGATTGCCGAGCGCGATCACCGGGGTGCCCATCTCGAGCGCCGCGTCATCGGCCCATGCGATCGCGGTGACGCCGGAGGTATCGGCCTGGATGACGGCCAGGTCGCCGTCGGTGTCGGCGCCGAGGACGGTGCCATCGGTCTCGCGACCATCCGCGAAGAAGACGCGAATCTCGTCGCCGTGGAGGTTGTGTGCATTGGTGAGGACCTTGCTGTCCTCGATCACGACGCCGGAGCCGCCGCGCCATCGGTTGCCGATGCCGACCGTCGCCGGTCCGATCTGTTCCGCAATCGCGCGGATCGTGGATCCGAGCTCGTCGAGTGCTGTCATGGGGTCGTGCCTCGCATGTAGGATGTGACTTGCAATGCGCAAGTTACTCCTTCCGACGCGTCTGTCAAGCCAGCATGGCCCGATGCCGTACGATCCCCGCATGGCCGCACCCGAATCCCCCCTGGCCGCCGCCCTTGAGCGGGTGGGGGACCGATGGAGCCTCCTGGTGGTCGAGGCGTTGCTCCCGGGCTCGCGCCGCTTCAACGAGCTCCAGGCCGATGTCGCCGGCATCGCGCCGAACATCCTGTCCGATCGCCTGAAACGCCTCGAGCGCGAGCGGATCGTGCTGTCGCGACCGTACTCCGAGCGTCCGCTGCGGCTCACGTACGAGCTCTCGGCGGAGGGCGCGGAGCTGGCTTCCGCGCTGCGGCTGCTCGCCGACTGGGGCGCTCGTGGCTCGCGCGATGCCGAGCCGATTCGCCACGCGGCCTGCGGCACGCCCGTCGAGGCGCACTGGTACTGCCCGACCTGCGCTCGCGCCGTCGAGGCGCCGGAGACCGACGAGCTGCGCCACCTGTAGCCGTGCGTGTAGCCGTTGCGTGCGCTGGTGCCGCAGGTTGATTCACCTGGGTGCATCAAAGCGCGCATCTGGCGAGGTTTCCGCGTGATCTGATGCACGCAGGTGAATCGGGATCGGTGAATCGCGTGGACTCCCCCTCGCCCGGTGGCGCTTGACCCAACTGGGTGGGTCAGATCGCGCAGATCGCCCTCATCCGGTGGACCCTGACCCAGCTGGGTGGGTCAGATCGCACGAGGCGGCGCAATCCCGCTCGATTTGACCAACCCAGTCGGGTCACGGCCAGTCCCCTTCCCAGCGATTCGCGGCAGGCATGCGGCTTGCCGCCTCAGGCCTCGTGGCAACCCTCGCCCTCGAAGTACAGCGTCGCCTCATCGGCGGGAACCGGTATCAGGATGAGGCTGTTGCATCGGACGTGTGTCCACCGCGGTGGTCCGGAAAACGGGTCGCCGCTCAGATCCCGGAAGATCTCGATAGCGTTGCTTCCGACGATTCGGTAGATCGAGAACACGCTGCCTCCTTCGAGCGTGAGGCTGCGCGACGTGAACTCGGCTGGACGGCTGGCGAGCCAGGCGTCCCAGAAGCACGCTCGCGCGGCGCGATCGCGGATCTCGCCTTGAGGGGTACGTTCGACGACTTCGTCACCGCACGACGGTAGCTCGGTTCGGTCGCCCACAGCCGGTGGGACGGTGATGGCAGGCATGGCGACGAAGGTGGGCGACGAGGTCGCCGGCGGCCTTGGATCGTCTGACGCGGTCGGCGTCGCGGTCGACGCCGCGCTGACCTGCGCCGTTGCTGCGGGCGAACTCGTCGGCGTCACATTCGAGCAGGCGGCGAGCAGGACTGCGAACGCGACGCTCAGCGCATCTCTCATCGTTCCATCCTTCGCTCCTTCGCTCCTTCGCTCCTTCGCGGTCGACGACGATCCGATGGTATCGCGCAGGCCTGCCTTGTCTGTGGCCTGTTGACCCAACTGGGTGGGTCAGATCGCGCACATTGTCTACGGCCGGTGGACCCTGACCCAACTGGGTGGGTCAGGTCGCACGAGGCGGCGCATTCCCGCTTGGTTTGACCCACCCAGTTGGGTCAAACCCGATCCCGCCAGGGCAAAGGACCGATCGAAACCTGGTTCCTCAGGTCGGTTCGTCCGCACTCGGACGCCGACCCCACGCCAGCACCGTCGGCCGCCGCCACGTCAGCGTTTCCGGGCTGAGCGGCCGCAACCGTCGGATTGCGGCCTCCCGCAGCCGCAGGCGTTCGGGTTCGGTCATGGCTTCGAAGATGTCGTCCGCGATCCAGTGCTCGGCCAACCCCAGGTACGACTCCGGGGTGAACCGATGTTCGATCCACCGCACTTCCGCGCCGGTGTGGCGCAGGCCCGCCGCTGCTAGCTCTCGCCTGGCGACCGATGGACCCAACCAAGCCCGAACTTCGTGCCCATCGCGCGGCTCGGGCGCGTTCACCTCGTCGAAGGCATCCTCGAGCGCATCGGCGGGCTCGAAGACGCCGTCATGTACGTCCTGCCAGTTCACGATCCCGACGCGCCCGCCCGGCCGCACGGCGCGCGCGGCCTCACGCAGGAATCGGCTGCGGCTCGCGGTGAGCTGGATCACGAACGAGCTGACGGCAGCGTCCACGCTGTCGTTGTCCAGTGGCAGTGCGAGCGCATCACCGTGCCGCAGCTCGAGCCGATCGGCGACGCCGGCGTCCTCGGCGCGCTGGTGCGCCAATTCAAGAATGCGGCGGCTCGGATCGACGCCGATGACGCGGGCGTGCGGCCATCGCTGGAGCGCCGCCGTCGCCAGCAGCCCGCTGCCGGTCCCGATGTCAAGGAGCGTGGCCGGATCGCGCTCCATCGACGCGGCCACGTGGTCGAGGATGGGGAGGGCGCCCGGCGCGATGATCGGTCCCCACCAGTCGCGGTACTTCTCGGCCGCCTCGTCGTAGGCCCTGGCGGTGCGGCGCGTGCTGCGGCGCAGTGACTTCGTCATCGGTCCAGACTGACCTCGTCGAAGACGACCACCTCGCGCGGCTGGGTGTCGCAGAAGCCGGTGACGCTGCCCCAGTAGCCGTCGGCGCCACCCGGCAGCGCGTTGACCGTCATGACGGTGCCGATCCCAGTGATCGCGTCGCCGTCGGCGAGCGGCGTGCTGTCCGGCAGTGTCACCGGGTCGCCGAGATCTGAGCCGGCGGGCCAGATGACGAGGCGCGAGACGCCGTCGATGACGACATTGACGCAGCCGTTGTCGAGGAGCTGGAGCTCGCCGGCAAGCTCGTGTCGTGCGCCCGGATACGTCTCACCGCGCAGTTGTTGCGGGAGACCGGGACCTCCGAGCGCCTCGTCCTGCGAGCCGGTGCAGGCGGCGAGTGCCAGTGCGACGGCCACGAACGCACAGGCGGTGAAGCATCGGTGAATCATCGTGCGCAGGCTCGCCGAGAACGCATGTCCGGTCAACCATGGCACGCGGTATTGCGACTGCGCTGGCCTCAAGGACTGCGTCCGGGTCGCGCAATGGGACGCCATCAACCACAACGGCAACGACCTCGTGTGCATGAAGCGCAGGCCAATGACGCCCGGCAATCCGGCCTACCTCTTCAACGGCGTTGACGACCAGTCATCCAGTCCAGTCGGCGGTGCCGGCGCCTGACCGATGCGCTGGGGCCGGTGTCACGCCTGCCCCAGCAGCTCTCCTTCACGGCACCGACCGAGATTTGCCGATCCTCGCTCTTGACATGTGACGGATCGGTCACATATAGTCGCCGGCATGGAAGAGCAGGATGCCGTCTTTCGGGCACTGGCGGACCCAAACCGCCGCCAGCTGCTCGATCGGCTCCGGGAGCGCGATGGCCAGGCGCTTGGTGAGCTGGCGACGGTGCTGCCAGATATGACGCGGTTCGGCGTGATGAAGCACCTGCGGGTCCTCGAGGACGCAGGCCTCGTCACGACGCGGCGCGACGGCCGGCAGAAGCTCCACTTCCTCAACCCTGTGCCGATCCGCCTCATCAGCGACCGATGGATCAGCCGCTACGCGGCACCCTTCATCAGCGCCATGGCGGATCTCAAGTCAACCCTGGAGGCAGAGCAACCGATGTCCGCAACCAAGCAGGTCTACGAGATCTTCATCCGCGCATCCGCTGAGCGCGTATGGCAGGGGATCGCCGATGGCAATCTCACGAAGCAGTACTACTACGGCAGCGAGCTGCGCAGCAATCTCGCCGTCGGCGGCGATTTCAACTACGTCGACCACGACGGTGGCCCCATGATCGATGGCAGGGTGCTCGAGTCCGATCCACCCCGCCGCCTGGTCACGACGTTTGCCGCCGTCTGGGATCCGGCGACTGCCAACGATCGGCCGTCGCGCGTGACCTACGAGCTTGAGCCGATGGGCGAGGTGACGAAGCTCACCCTCATCCACGACGACTTCGACGGCGAGACGGAGACGTACCGGCAGGTCGCCGGTGGCTGGAGCCTCATCCTCTCCGGGCTGAAGTCCCTGCTCGAGACCGGCGAGCCTCTCCCGAGCCCGCAGCCGGCCCAGGAGCCGGCCGCCGTCAGCTGACCCTGCATGGCGGCGGGAGGAACCACTCCTCCCGCCGTCGTTCCCTGCGCAAGTGAGCGCCCGAGCGCCAGCCGTCCCCAGCCGCGTGGCGCTTTTTCCTCGCCCCGCGCTTCGAGCGCGGAAGCGCCTCGGAATCGCCGCACTACCGGTCAGATGCCCATCCGGTGGGCGTTACGACGCCATCCATGCCCAATTCATCACGGGATGTCATCACAGGTGAGCGAACGTCGCCCAAGTCGGCCGATTCGAGCCGATTCAGCGGTCGCGCCGAGTCGCAAGGGTGCTCCTAGTGGGCATCCGTCATGGAGGCGCCGCCGGCCGCCCGGGCCCCGCCCGCCGCCCGGGACCCGCTACGGCGCCTCGAGCCCGTGGCGTTCCAGGAGCGCCGTGTCAGCCAGCACCGATGCCGTGGGGCCGTCCGCCACCACGAGGCCGCCGTCCATGACGACCGTGCGCGGCAGCACCTCGGAGACAAGGCGCATGTCGTGTGTCGCGACGATCATCGTCTGCGGCATCTCGCGCAGCAGCCCGATGAGCTCGCGCCGCCCGCGCGGGTCGAGTCCCGCCGACGGCTCGTCGAAGACCATGACCGAGGGCTCCATCGAGAGCACCGTGGCCATCGCGACGCGCTTGCGCTGGCCGAGCGACAGGTGATGCGGCAGGCGGCGCTCGAAACCGGCCATGCCGACCGATGCCAAAGCCCGGTCGACGCGACCGTGGATCTCGGCCTCCGGCACGCCCATGTGCAGTGGGCCAAAGGCGACGTCGTCGAAGACAGTGGGTGAGAAGAGCTGGTCATCGGGATCCTGGAAGACCAGTCCCACCTCGGCGCGGATGCGCCGCACCGACGATCGATCGACCACGGTGCCGCCCACCCGCACGACGCCGTGCGACGGCAGGTTGATCCCGTTGAGGTGCAGCATGAGCGTCGACTTGCCGGCGCCATTCGGCCCGACCAGCGCCACCTTCTCGCCGCGCGTGACGCGCAGATCCACCCCGCGCAGCGCCTCGAAGCCGTCCGGATAGGCATAGTGGACATGGTCGAGCTCGATCCAGGCAGCATCGGTCTCTGAAGGGGCTCCCACGTGGTCGTGCCGGTGGTCGTGCGAGCCGGCGCCGGCGTGGGCATGCGAGTGCGCGTGATCGGCCCGGGAATCGGTCATCGGGGAAGCCAGAGCTGCGCAGCGAGCTCAAAGACCACGAGTGATGCAGCCAGTGCCAGGCCAACGGCCCACTCAGACACGGTCATGCCGCGGCCGTGCAGGTGCCGCAGCGTGCCCTCGAAGCCACGTGCCTGCATCGCGGCGTAGATGCGCTCGCTGCGCTCATACGATCGCAGGAAGAGCGCGCCGACCATGCCACCGGTCGTCCGCGCACGCCATGCAAGCGAGCCACCGCCGCCGGATCCCACCACCGCGGACCGCGACGCCCGAGCGCGCAGCATGCGCGAGCCTTCCTCGCCGAGGACGGCGAGGTATCGGTACATGAAGCTGATGATGCCGACCATGACGAGCGGCAGGCGCAGGCGTCGCAGCGCATCGACGAGATCGTGGAACGGGGTCGTGAAGGTCAGCAGCAGCGCGACCTGGACGCTCAGCCAGCTCTTCAGCGCGATCGTCGCGAATTCGCGCAGGCCCTGGCCTGAGATCGTGAGCTCGAATGGACCGACGGAGAAGCCACCCAGCGGATCGCCGCTGCGGATGAAGACGAGCGGCAGCGCGGCGAGCAGGAACGGGGCGGCCACGAAGGCGCCGCGCGACAGCTTCAGCGCCCCGAGCCCGGCGATCAGCGAGGCGAAGGTCAATGTCACCCAGGCGATGAGGAGCGCCACGAATGCTCCTATCGGCAGCAGCGCAAAGGCCAGGATCGCGCCGACGGCCAGCACGAACTTGAGCCGCGGATCGGCGAGATGCAGCGGGCTGCGGCCGGCGACCGCTCGATCGAGGTCCAGCGTCGTGCCGTCAGTCGGGCTTGCGGGCCAGGAAGCGGCCGATGGCCCAGATCAGCGCGAAGACGACAAGCACGCCGAGCAGGCCCGCCACGATCCTCGAGGCGTTGCCGGTCAGGAACGGCACCTCGTAGCCGGGCAAGAGCTCGTATGGCGCGGGATTCTGGCGCTGCGCGAAGCCGAGGTTCTCCGCCACGCGGTTGAGGCCGTCGGGATCGCCGGATGCCAGCGGGGCGAAGACGATGACGACGAGGGCGGCGACCACCAGGCCCACGAGCCACCACCATCGGCCCAGGCCACGAGCGCGGGGCGACCGTTGCGTCGACGTCATGCGTGGGTCGACGCGTCGCGCAGGTCGAACAGGTCGCGTCGCGCCGAGGCGATAAACGCCAGCGCGCCCACCGTGATGAGCGCCTCGCCGATGCCGATGAGCGCATGCACCCCGAGCATCACGGGCAAGGTCGTCTGTGCCGGGACGGTGCCCGAGACGATGAGCTGCAGCGAGATGGCGAGCGCGCCCGCCTCGACCGCCAGCCAGGCCGCGATCGCGGCCGCGGGCATGCGCGCGCGAGCCTCTCCGCCGAGGACCCCTGCCAGGAGCCGATAGACGTAGTAGCCGCCCAGCGTGCCGACGATGCCCATGTTGAAGATGTTCGCGCCCATGACGACCAGCCCGCCGTCCTGGAAGAGGAGCCCCTGCACCGCCACGACGCAGGCCATCACCAGCGTGCCGGCCCACGGCCCAAGCAGGATCGCCGCGAGGACGCCGCCCAGCAGATGGCCCGAGGTGCCGCCGGCGACCGGGAAGTTGAACATCTGCGCCGCGAAGATGAAGGCCGCCATGACCCCCATGAGTGGCACGGCACGCTCGTCCAGTGCGCCGTTCGTGCGGCGCACGGCGATCGCCAGCACGCCCACCGTCAGGACCCACATCACGGCCGCCACCGGCACGGTCAGGAAGCCGTCGGGCGCGTGCAGCGCGTCGGGGGGTCGCGGCGCGCCAAGGGGCGCGAGGATGGATGCGAGGGACAGCACGCACATCTCCGATCGTGGCGGTTCGGAAGCCAGCCGACAGTCTAGGACCGATGCCGCCTTTATTGCAACACGTTGCAGTAAGCCCGGGGCGGCTGCCTATACTTGCAGCCCATGTCCGTTTCACGCGCGCAGCTTCCCGAGCCATGGTCGGCGGTCCCGGATCGATTTCGGGGCCGCGGCCTGCGCTGGACGGCCCAGCGCCGCGTGGTGGTGGAGGTGCTGGCGGCGACCGACGGCCACATCACCAGCGCCGAGCTCGTCGACCGCTGCCGGGCGCTGGAGGCGAGCACGATTCCGTCGACGGTGTATCGGACCCTCGATGCGCTCGAGGAGCTGGGCCTGGTCCGCCACGGTCACGGGGCCGATGGTCGGGAGGAGTTCCATGTCCAGCCCGCCGCCGAGCACGGGCACCGCTACTGTGCCGCCTGCGGCGGATCGTGGGAGATCCACGGCGAGGAGGCGGCGGCGGTACGCGCGGCGTTCGATGAGGCGGCCGGATTCGAGGTCGATCTGAGCCACGTCACCATCGTGGGACGCTGCCGCGGTTGCCGGGACGCACGCTCGATCTGAGGCACGGATACGGACAAAGCGTCACCATGACCGTATCAACACCATGAAGCGCACCTCGCGACCGCGGCCCACCACAAAGGCAGTCACTTCGCGCCGTGCCGCGCTGAGCGTCGCGATCCTGGCCGCAACGGTGCTCGTGGTGGGCCACGATCTGACCTTCCTGGCGGCGAACGGCTTCGACGGGTTGGGGGTCGCCCTGGCGCGCAGCGGCCATGGCGCGTATTGGCCATTCACCTGGCTCGTGGCGGTGGCGGGACTTGCCACACTCGCCGCCATCGCGGCTCTACGCGCCGCCAGGCTGCTGCGCGCCGTGCGCGCCGGCGGTGCTCCCGCACCGCTGCCCGGGCTGCGCGCCTACGGTTCCGACGTGCTGCGGCTGTGGCCGCGCCTGGCCCTGCTGGCGCTCCTCGTCTTCGTGGCGCAGGAGGCGGCCGAGCACTACCTGATGCACGGCGGGCACGTGCTGGGTGTCGGCGATTTCGTCAGCGGCGCCTATGCCGCCGCGCTCCCCGCCTTCGCCGGGGTGGCACTCCTGGTGGCCGGCCTCGCCGCTCTCTTCCGGCGCACGATCGATGCGCTCGAGGAGGCGATCCGCAGCGCTCGGGTGACCGTTCGGCGGCCGGCGACGCGCATCTTCGCCCCCTCGCCGCGCTTCGTCTGGCTCCGCTCATCGCTCGCCATGCCCGACATCGGACGCGCTCCACCGCCTCCCCTGGCCATGTGCTGACGTTTCCGGCGCGAGCGCCCGCCCGCGCCAGCCAGATCGACCAGGAGAACCGAATTCCCATGCACACTCGCATTGCGCGGGCGACGGTGGCCGCGATTGCCGCCCTCTCGCTCGTTGCCGTTTCGATCGGCGCCGCGCTCGCCCACGAGCAGCGCCAGGTCGGCGACTACACGTTCACCGTCGGCTTCATCGCCGAGCCGGTCTACATCGGCAGCAAGAGCGGCCTCGAGGTCCGCGTCACGACCACCGCCGACGACCAGCCGCTGGAGGGCCTGGAAACCTCGCTCAGCGCGACCGTCACCCAGGGCGCTTCCACGCGCGACCTTCCGCTCAGCCCGCGCTTCGGCGAGCCGGGCTGGTACCAGTCGTTCTTCATTCCGACCGTCTCGGGCGCCTATTCGTTCCAGATCAGCGGTGACATCAATGGCACGGCGGTGGACGAGACGTTCAGCACGGGGCCCGACACGTTCGGCGGGCCGCTCGCGCTCGCCGCGGCGCAATTCCCGATCCAGTTCCCCGGGCAGGCTGAGCTCGCCGACGACGCGCAGCGCGGTGCCGACGCCGCGGGCCAGGTGACGATCGCCCTGATCCTGGGCGGGCTTGGGCTCGTCGCGGGGCTGGCTGGCCTTGGCCTGGCGCTCGGCGCACGCCGCCGTACCAGCTAGACCGATGCCTCGGCGGCTCCTCACCATCCTCCCCGCGACGCTGGCGCTGGCGTTCCTGCTCGCCTCGCCGGTGGCGGCGCACGCACAGCTCGTGACGAGCACGCCGGCGGCGGGTGAGGTCGTGCCGGAGCCACCGACCGAGCTTCGTCTCACCTTCAGCGAGGCGATCGAGGCGGGCTACACCAAGGCCTCGCTGACCGATGCCTCCGGTGCCCAGGTCGTGCCGCCGTCCGGCGAGCCCGATCCGTCTGACGGGCACGTGCTGGTGGTGCCGCTCCCGGCACTGGCGGACGGCGCCTACACCGTCGTCTGGCGTACCCTCTCCGCCGCCGACGGCCACACGATCAGCGGCTTCCTCGTCTTCGGCGTCGGGGCAATCGAGCTGCCAGCCGGTCCGACCGGGGGCGGCGTGGTGTCCGGCGCGCTCCATCCCGGCCAGCCGCCGCTCATGGCCTGGGCCGACGCCATCGCTCGATTCCTCGGCACCGGCGGGCTGATGCTCGCGTTGGGCCTGGGCATCGTCGGGTGGATCGCCGTGCGGCCGGTGCTGGGCAGGCTGCCCGAGTGGTTGGTCGCGTCGCAGCTCGTGGCGCTGCTGGCCAGCGCGGGCGGCGCCATGCTGCTGCTCGTCGT
>JBDTNK010000030.1:0-24067 GCA_039933775.1 Chloroflexota bacterium
CCGCAGGGCGATCTTGCGCTGCTCTACGTCCCCGGTGTCGAGGTCACGCCGCTGACGCTGAGCGGCTCGGTGCCCGGCCGCGGCTCGACCGGCGTCGCGCTGGGCTTCCCCGGTGGCGACGACCTTGCCGTCACGCCCGCGGCCGTCACCGCCACCCATCGGTTCGGTGGGCCCGACATCTATGGCAACGGCGGCTCGCCGGAGCGGACCGTGCTCGAGCTGCGCAGCCAGATCCGGCGCGGCGACAGCGGCGGCCCGCTCGTCGTGGAGCCGGGGATGGTTGGCGGCATCATCTTCGGCGCGTCGCGGGTGGACCCCGACGTCGGCTACGCCATCGGCGCTGACGAGGCGGTGGCACGCATCGGTCCATCCATCGGCTCAACCACGCCGGTCGCAACCGGCGCCTGCCTGTAGGCTGCCGGCCGATGCCCTGGAGCCGTTCGGCCAAGATCGCGTTCATCGGCTCGCACTCGGTACGCAAGTCGAACGCCGTGCACGCCTTCGCGTCGACGGTCGGGCGGGCCGGGCGCAGCGTCGAAGTCAGCCGCGAGGTCGTGCGCTTCAACCCGCTGGGTCTCAACGAGGGCGCCACGCCCGAGGCGCAGCTGTGGGTGCTGATGACGCAGGTGCAGCAGGAGCTCGAGCTGCGCGGCCGAGCGGACGTGGTCGTCACCGACCGCGCCGTGGTCGACAATTTCGCGTACTACCTGCGCGTGACCGGCGGCGACGATCCGTTCAGCGTCGAGCCGCTGGTGCGCGCCTGGTCACTGACCTATGACCTCTTCGTGCGCCTGCTGCCCGATGTCGCCCTCCAGGCCGATGGCGTCCGCTCGACGAGCGATGCCTTTCGCGACGAGATCGAGGCGATCCTCGATCGCATCCTGCCGGGCTACATCCCCGAGGGGCGGCTGGTCACCGTGCTCGCCAGCGAGGTGACGGCTGACTTCGACTGGTGGGCGATCGGTGAGCGGCTGGCCGGAATCGTCGGCGAGCCGCTGGTCGAGGGCCAGCTCAGCGCGCCGCTCGAGTGAGGGATGGCGCGGGTCAGGTGGGGACGAGCGTGTTCGCGAAGACCTGCCACGCCAGCGCCGACTTGGCGACGAGGCTGAGGCCGACGTACACCCGCTCACCGAACAGGTAGTTCCGCCAGGGACCGATCTGCCGGTACTGCAGGACCTGGTTGATCGCGAACGAGTTGAAGAACACGAAGAGCGACACGAAGATCGCGTACACGAAGCCGGGGACATCGGCGCCGGGGCCGATGAGATAGATACCGATCGCGATCCAGGGCACGATGCCCGAGATGCTGCCGAAGGCGAACGGCCACCAGCCGCCCCCGCCGGGCTCCTCATAGCGCTCCTGCAGCCAGCCGAACAGGATCATGGCGGCGTTCACGCCGAACAGGGCGACCAGCGCAGCGATATCCGCGATGCCAGTGATCATGGCGATCAGCACGATCATCAGCGACGAGCTGAGCGAATACTCGATCCAGCGCTGCTCGTTGCGGTGCGCCGCGAGGTCTCGCCGGTACTTGCCCCAGCCAGGCCCCGCGACCACGAGGTGTGCAATGGCCGACAGGAAGAGGAAGCCCGCCACCGCCGGTCCGATCGGCAGCGTGAACAGCTGTTCCGTCGTGGCCGGGGTACCAGGCGGGCCCTCCATGAATGCCGCGGTCACCGGCAGCGCAAAGTCGTTCGACAGCAGCAGCACCGCGATTCCCTGGACCGCGTGCAGCACCCCCATGCCCGCGTTGTACGCCCGTAAGCGGCCGTCGCCGCGCTCCTCGCTCATGCTTTTCTCCTCACGTTTGACGCGGTCAGCCTCTCAAACCGCGGCCGGCGCGGATAGTGCCGAAAGCCCTTCCTCTTCGAGCGCCTGTGCGCCCGAGACGGACGACACGCGCGCGAGCCCATCAGATGGCAGTGCCCTCCTCGGCCGGTGCCGCGGATCGGAAGCGGAACCAGGCCCAGAACGCGACGGAGAGGAGCGAGAAGCCGACCAGCAGCGCCACAACGGTGATGAGCGGCGTGCGGCTCGTGTCCGACAGATAGCCGCTCGCCGGGTTGATGAGGATGTGGAAGAAGGCGAACGCCCCGACCGCCAGCAGCAGGCCCCATGCGATGCGGTTCCAAACATACAGCGGCTCGCCGGGCAGGAAGCGCAGCGGCAGGAGGCCAAAAACGACGCCCTCGAGGCCAGCCACCATGAGCGCCGCGAGCGCCGTGCGCAGCACGGTCAGCCAGAATCCGGCATTGTCGGTCACCGGCAATGCACCCAGCGCAACCCAGAAGAGCAGCGCCACGACCAGCATGACCGTCGCACCGATGGCGGTGGTTCGGCCCTCATCGGCCTTCGAGAGCTCGCGTGCGAACGCCAGACCGATGAGCAGGCCGTACAGGTACCCCGGCTGGAAGCCGGTGAGGCGCGAAAGCAGCACGCAGGCGATGCCGATGACGAGCGAGATGGGAACGACCTTCAGGCTCGCGCGGTCGCCGATGCGGCGCTGCGCCAGCCAGCCGGGAACCGCGAAGGCAGCGGTGACGAGGACGATGCCGGCGAGCATGCCCAGGAAGGTGGGTGCCGATGCAGCGTCGAACCCGAAGCCTGGGTCGAGGAACGCGTAGAGCAGGGTGGCCAGCAGCGTGAATACCGCGACACCGGGCCAGCTGCCCCAGAATCGTGCGGAGCCGGCGGCGGCTGAGCCGAGCCGATCGAGGCGGAACCAGTGTCGCACCTCATCCTCGTGCGCCTCGAGCGTCGAGTTGAAGAGCTGCCCGGGAAACGGCATCAGGAAGACGAGCAGCGCGGCCAGCGCGGCACTCTGGAGGATCACGATCGGATCGGTCGAGACCTGATCGGGTCGCGCCACGGCATCGGAGAAGGGAACTGCGGCCGTGGTCGGGGCCGCCGGTGCGGATAACGGCAGCGGGGCCGCATCCTGGCGGGCAAGCGTGAATGCCAGCGCGCGTCCGTCACCGACGACCGAATCGGAGTATCCGGCCAGCCACGGGTCGTCGGCGCGCGCGTCAGGACCGCCGGCGACGGCGTCATCGAACCAGGCGAGGAGCGCGGTCGCGTCGTCGAGTGGCGAGGCCTCGGCCACCCCGCGCAGAAATCCGACGGCGTCCGACGGCATCGATGCGTCGAGCGACGTCACGACGGCTTTGATCGCGTTCAGCTCTCCGGTCGCATCGCGGCTGGTCGTCATTGTGTACGTGGCATCGAGGCCCTGCTCGTCGTTGATCTCGAGGCGACAGCTCGTCCTGCCGGCAGCGTCGGCGCAGTCGAGGCCGTAGTCTTCCGCGTATCGGATCAGGCCATCGGCGTTGGGGTTCACCACCACCGGCGAGAGCCGCGGGATGATCAACCCCGCGAGCTCCTCGGCCCAACGGCGATGGGCCGCCTGCGCCTGGCCCGATTGCTTCCCGGCACCATCGGTCGTTGGCGCGAACGAGATTGTCAGGAGCCGTTCGTCGCTGATGGCCATCAGGAAGTTCGTGCTGTACGCGCAGTCGGAGCAGAAGCTCCACCAGGCGGTCTGCCCGAGGTCCGGGACGCGCTCCGCCTCCGACTCGGGCGATTCGAACGTCGCGTCGAGCGCGTCGGGCGTCGTGCTCCCGGCGTCGGCGACGGTCAGCTGCACCTCGTACGGCTCTGTTTCGAAGGCGCACGTGGTCGTCGTACCGACCGTCGCATGGTGCGGCGGGCCGACGACCACCATGCCGGTCGCCTGCTCGACCTCCTCCGTCGTCAGCAGCGGACAGGCGTCGGTGACATCGGGCGCGGAGGTCGCCACAGGGTCGTACCAGAGGTCGACCGACGGCGCGGCCACCGCCGGCACGGCGACGAGCAGAAGTACGAAGACGACGAACGGCAGCACGAATGAGAGCGGCCTGGGCACGGAGATCCCCGGTGGTGGGCAGAAACGCGCGCATCATGCCCTCCGGGCGGCGGCGTTGACAAGTCGAGTCCGGTGAGCCTCGCTGGGAGATGGGCTGTGGACCGCGAACCGGGCCTGAACGGAGCACCAGCGACGAAGGCGCTCGCAGATCATCCGGCTCGGATCCGTGATTCAACTGGGTGGGTCGAATCGCGCATCAGGACGCCGTCCGGTGAGGTTTGACCCACCCAGTTGGGTCAGATCGCCCAGCAGACCACCGATCGGCGCGATTTGACCCACCTAGTTGGGTGAGCCGGCGCGCAGAAGGACCACGGAGGGCCAGGCGCGCACCCGCCCGGCGCCGCGCTGCGAACTTCCCGGCGCGCCGCAACGCGGGCGAGTGGCACAATGCGGCCTCCGAGCACGTGAAGGTTGCGAGCGCTGCCGGTCGTGCGCCCACGGAGGATTCCAGACCTGATGCCCGGGCCACTCCGCGCCCTGTTCAGCGCGCCGCTGCTGCGGCGGATCGGCTTTCACGCGAAGCGCATCGGCGGCCAGATGGACCGCCACTTCTTCGTCTCGCTGCTGATCGCGGTCGTCGGCTTCGTGGTCGTCGCGGCCATCGCGGTCACGCTGCTGGACGAGGAGAAGCGCAGCCTCGCAGGCTTCGGCAGCACGTTCTACTGGGCGATCACCACGGTCATCGGCTCCGGCGATGCGAGCTACGTCAGCTCGCCCGGTGGCTTCGTGATCGGCTGGCTGCTCGCCTTCTTCGGCGTCGCCATCGTGGCCGCCATGACCGGCGCGGTCGTCGGATTCGTCATCGATTTCCTGCTCAAGGAGGGCCAGGGCATGGGCGCTGCGGGTTACCGCGATCACATCGTCGTCTGCGGCTGGAACACGACCGCGCGAGACCTGGTGGAAGAGCTCAAGGGCGACGAGTTCACCACGAAGGTCGTGCTGCTCCACGACAGCGAGCGCAACCCGAGCGGTGATGGCGTCTACTTCGTGCGCGGCGACATCACCAGCACCGACGACCTCGAGCGCTGCGGCATCCGCGAGGCAAGCTCCGCCATCGTCTTTCCCACGGATCGGTCCAACGAGTCCGATATGCGCTCGATCCTGGCGGTGATGGCGATCGAGGCCATCGCGCCCCAGGTGCGCACCGTGGTGGAGGCCAACAACCCGATGCACGTCGACCACTTCCGCCGTGCCAACGCGGACGAGATCCTGGTCACCTCGCGCCTCGCCTCGCACCTGCTGGCGCGCTCGGCGCTCTACCCGGGCCTCAGCGAGCTCGTGACCGATATCGTCTCCGGCGGCGAGGGCTCCGAGCTGTACCGCGTGGCCCTGCCCGAGGAATACGTGGGCATCTCGGTCGACGAGCTGTCAGCCAAGCTGCGTGGTGAGCATCACGCGACGCTCCTGGCCGTCACGCGCGACGGACGCTCGATGACCAACCCAAAGACCGATTTCCGCCTGCGATCCGGCGATGACGCGGTCGTCGTGGCCGAGTCGCTCGGCGACCTGCGACCGCTCCAGCTGCAGCACGACTAGGCTGCGCGCATGGACCTGGGGCTGCGCGGCCGCTCGGCGGTGGTGGGCGGAGCATCGTCCGGCCTGGGCCGCGCCTCGGCCGAGGCGCTCGCCGCCGCCGGCTGCGACCTGCTGATCTGGTCGCGGCGCGCCGATGCGCTGGCCACGACCGCCGGCGAGCTGCGCGAGCGCCACGGGGTGCGAGTCGAATTCGTGGTGGCCGATGCCGCGACACCGGACGCGGCAACGACCGTCGCCGAGGCGGCCGCGTCGTTCGGGCTCATCGACGTGCTCATCCTCAACGCGGGCGGGCCGCCGACCGTGGACCCGACAGCCACCGATCCCGCTGCCTGGCATCGGTCGCTGCAGCTCCTGGCGACCACCCCGGTCGACCTCGCCACGCGGCTGCTGCCGGGCATGCGGCAACGCGGCTGGGGACGCGTGGTGGCGCTGCTGTCGAGCGGCATCCGCCAGCCGATCCCCGACCTCGTGTACTCGAACGCCGGCCGCTCGGTGCTGGCCGCATGGCTCAAGACGACGGCGCGGGCTATCGCGGCGGAGGGCGTCACGCTCAACGGCGTCATGCCCGGCCGCATCGCGACGCCGCGCATCGAGGAGCTCGACAGCGCTCGGGCCGAGCGCGAGCAACGAACCGAGGAGGCCGTGCGCGAGACGCAGATCGCCTCGATCCCGGCGGGCCGCTACGGCCGACCCGAGGAGCTCGGGGACCTCGTCGCCTTTCTCGCCTCGGCACGCGCCTCGTACGTCACCGGGCAGCTCATCGCCGTCGACGGCGGCCTCATCGCCGGGTTCTAGGAGGACCACCAGACATGGACGAACGCGACACCGCGATGCGTCGGGCTGCCGAGATCGGCCTCGCCTACCTCGCCGAGCTCGGCGAGCGGCATGTGGGCGCCACCGCGGATGCCGCCACGCTGCGCGCACGACTGGCTGAGCCACTGCCCGATGCCGGGACTGATCCCGCGACCGTGATCGAGGATCTGGCCGCGGCGGTCGACCCCGGTCTCGTGGGATCGGCCGGACCGCGCTACTACGGCTTCGTCGTCGGCGGCGCGCTGCCCGCCGCGGCCGCGGCCGACTGGCTGACGACCGCGTGGGGCCAGAACGCTGCGCTGCACGCCCTCTCACCCGCCGCCGCCGCCGCGGAACAGGTCGCCGGGGAGTGGATGCTGGGGCTGCTGGGCCTGCCGGCCGAGGCGAGCTTCGGATTGCCGACCGGCGCCGGCATCGGGAATGCCGTCGGGCTTGCGGCCGCCAGGCACGCGGTGCTCGAGCGCGCCGGGTGGGACGTCGAGGCGCGCGGCCTGTACGGAGCGCCGGAGATCAGCGTCGTCATCGGCGACGAGGCGCATGCCACGCTGCTGACCTCGCTCCAGTACCTGGGGCTCGGACGTGACCGGGTCACCCGCGTGCCGACCGACGAGCAGGGCCGGATGCGCGCGGGCGAGGCGCGCCGCGCCATCCAGGCAGCGACCGGCCCGCTCATCGTCGCCGCGCAGGCGGGTAACGTGAACACCGGGGCATTCGATCCGGTCGACGAGCTGGCGGATGCATTGGCCGACCATCCGAACGCCTGGCTGCACGTCGACGGCGCCTTCGGCCTGTGGGCCGCCACGCTGCCCCGACTCCGCCACCTCGTCGCCGGTGTCGAGCGCGCCGACTCCTGGTCGACCGATGCCCACAAGTGGCTCAACGTCGGCTACGACTGCGGCTTCGTGGCGGTGCGCGATCCCGCCGCCCACCAGGCGGCGATGTCGGCGCGCGCCGCGTACCTCATGCGCAGCGAAGCCCGCGAGAACTGGGAATGGATCATGGACAGCTCGCGTCGCGCCCGCGGATTCGCCCTCTACGCAGCCATCCGGTCGCTCGGCCGGTCCGGCGTCGAGGACCTGGTTGACCGATGCTGCCGATTGGCCGAGCGAATCGCCGACCGCCTGCGCCAGGCCGATGGCGTCGCGATCCTCAACGACGTGGTGCTCAACCAGGTCCTGGTGCGCTTTGGTGACGACGACGAGCGCACCCGGCGGGTCATCGCCGCGGTCCAGCACGACGGCACGGCGTGGATGGGCGGCACGGTCTGGCAGGGCCTCGCGGCGATGCGGATCAGCGTCAGCAACTGGTCGACCACCGAGGCCGATGCCGACCGCACCGCCGACGCAATCCTGCGCTGCCTCGCCGACACCTGACGCGGCTCACCCCGGGGATCTGGCGAGTTGTCGCCGATGTGCACCTCCTCTACCGCCGGGTGACCAAAACAGCGTCTCGGACGGAGCTCACCGGATCAACGGCCACGCTGTGACACGTTTGGCCGCTGAGCCGCCGGAATGTGGCCGGATCGGCCGCCTCAAGCGCTGTTTCGGTCATCGGGTGACGAGGCCGCGTGGCCCGGGCATGTTCCACGCTCGAACGCTGTTTCGGTCATCGGGTGCCGAGGCCGCGTGGCCCGGGACGCTTCCCGCGCTCGAAGCGAGGGGCGGGCGATGGAGCGCCATGCGGCTGGGGGCGGGTGGCCCTTCGGCCGCTCCCTTGCGCGGGCTCCCGGCGGGTTGCCGCATATGGTGTAATCGAGCCTCCGAAAGCGACAGGCAACGAGGTACCCATGGCGATCAGCACCGAGGCGGGCGCAATGACCGGCGCCGAGATGGTCGAGCTCACGAAACGGCACACGCTCTTCGAGTGGAGCGCCCAGTCCAAGGTCGACCCGATCCCGGTCGCCGGCGCCAGCGGCTGCTACTTCTGGACCCCGGAGGGCAAGCGGTACCTGGACTTCAACAGCCAGCTGATGTGCACGAACATCGGGCATGGGCATCCGCACGTGATCGAGGCGATCAAGCGCCAGGCGGAGACGCTGGCCTACGCCAACCCGTTCATGGCCACCGAGGCGCGGGCTCGGCTCGGCGTCAAGCTGGCCGAGATCACGCCGGGTGACATCGATACCTTCTTCTTCACGAACGGCGGCGCGGAGGCGAACGAGAACGCGATCAAGATCGCGCGCTTCTTCACCGGGCGGCACAAGATCATGGCCCGATACCGCAGCTACCACGGTGGCACCGCCGGCGCCATCAGCCTCACCGGCGACCCGCGCCGCTGGGCAGCGGAGCCGGGGATCCCCGGCATCGTGCGCGTTCCCGATCCGTACCACGGCATCCAGCGCGGCTGGGACACCACCGAGCAGGCGCTGGCCACGATCGAGGAGATCATCCAGCTCGAGGGACCCAAGACCATCGCCGC
Source organism: Chloroflexota bacterium (assembly GCA_039933775.1). Classification (GTDB taxonomy): domain Bacteria; phylum Chloroflexota; class Limnocylindria; order QHBO01; family QHBO01; genus JBDTNK01. Next base: position 8,669 of record JBDTNK010000030.1, read on the forward strand.
CTTCATCCTGGAGACGGTGACCGGCACGAACGGCATCCTCATCCCGCCGGACGGCTACCTGGCCGGCGTCCGAGAGATCTGCGACCGCCACGGGATCCTGATGATCGCCGACGAGGTGATGGCCGGCTTCGGGCGCACCGGGAAGTGGTTCGCGGTCGATCACTGGAACGTGGTCCCCGACCTCATCACCATGGCCAAGGGCCTGACGAGCGCCTACGTGCAGCTCGGCGCGGTCGGCATGCGGCACGAGATCGCGCAGCATTTCCGTGACAACGTCTTCTTCGGCGGCCTGACCTACAACTCGCATCCGCTCGGCTGCGCCACCGCGCTGGCCACGATCGAGGTCTACGAGAACGAGAACCTCATCGAGCGCGCCGCGCAGATGGGCGAAAAGCTCACCGCGCACCACCAGCGGCTGGCGGCGAAGCATCCGTCGATCGGCGCGGCGCGGTCGATCGGGCTCTTCGGCATCATCGAGCTCGTCCGCAACCGCGAGACGAATGAACCGATGGCGCCCTTCAACGGGACCAGTGACGAGATGACGGCGCTGGGCAAGCGCTTCCGGGACGACGGCCTCTACACCTTCGTGCGCTGGAACGCGTTTTTCACGAATCCGCCGCTGATCATCAGCGACGAGGAGCTCGACGAGGGCTTCGCGATCATCGACCGAGCCCTCGATGTGACCGATGCGGCGGTCGGCTAGCCGACTCCGGCCGCTCATCCTGGCGACCGGCTTCCTGGTGCTCATCGTCGTCGTCTGGGAGGGCGCCAAGTTCATCGGCGGCGACCCGTGGCGGCTGGGAGCGTGGGAGTGGCGGCCGCCGCTCGAGCTGTCGTTCGCGAGCGACCTGAAGCTGCCGCACGTGTGGGACATCATCGGTGCGCTGGCTGATCCGGTGCAGCGCGGCACCGACCAGTCGCTCGCCTCCTTCCTCGTCGGCGCGGCGCTGTACACGTGGCGGGAGGCGGCGATCGGCTTCGTGGTCGGCGCCGCGCTGGGCATCGGGCTGGCGACCGTCTTCGTCCATTCGCGCCTCGCGGAGCGCGCCTTCGTGCCCTACGTGATCGCCAGCCAGACGATCCCGATCGTGGCCCTGGCACCCATGATCGTGTTCGCCTTCGGGCCGAACGTGCTGAGCGTGGTGGTCATCGCCACCTACCTGACCTTCTTTCCGGTCACGATCGCCATGATTCGCGGGCTGCGCACGCCGGATCCGCAGGCCCTGGAGCTGATGCGCTCGTACGCGGCCAGCCGGCGCGCGATCTTCTGGAAGCTGCGACTGCCGGCATCGGTTCCGTACCTGTTCACGGCGCTGAAGATCAGCGCGACGGCGAGCATCGTGGGCGCGATCGTGGGCGAGGGACCGGGGCAGATCCGCGATGGCCTGGGACGCGCGATCGTGAACTTCAACAACCAGTACGTCTCGGGGCCGGAGAAGCTGTGGGCGACGATCGTCGTCTCCGCCGTGCTGGGCATCGTCTTCTTCGGCGTCATCCTGCTGGCCGAGCGATGGACGCTGCGCGGCCGCGCGCGGGAGGCGCTGGCATGAGCGAGGGCCCGACCTTCCGGACGCCGGCCGAGGTCGCGGCGGCGAAGGCGGCCAGCAGCGCGGAGCACGAGGCCGCCACGGATGCGATCGTGCGCATCCGCGACGTGGACAAGACGTTCCTGACCGGCGGAACGGTCGTGACCACCGCGCTGGCGGGGATCGACCTGGACATCAGCCGCGGCGAGTTCGTGTCGCTCATCGGTCCATCCGGCTGCGGCAAGAGCACGCTGCTGCGGATCATCGGCGATCTCATCGCGCCGACGAGCGGGACGGTCGAGGTCAACGGCAAGACGGCGCACGCGGCGCGGCTGGGTCGCGAGTACGGGATGGTCTTCCAGGCGCCGACCCTGTTCGAGTGGCGAAGCGTCGAGGACAACGTCAAGCTGCCGCTCGAGCTGCTCGGCATGGGGCGCGCCGAACGCGATCGGCGCGCGACGGAGATGCTCGACCTGGTCGAGCTCAGCGACTTCAGGGGTCATCGTCCGCACCAGCTGTCGGGCGGCATGCAGCAGCGCGTGGCGATCGCGCGGGCGCTGGCCCTGGAGCCGAGCATCCTGCTCATGGACGAGCCGTTCGGCGCCCTGGACGAGATGACGCGCGAGCGGATGAACGCCGAGGTGCTGCGCATCTGGCAGCAGACCGGCACGACGATCGTCTTCGTCACACACTCGATCCCCGAGGCCGTCTTCCTCTCCACCCGGGTCGTCGTCATGAGCGCGCGGCCGGGGCGCATCACGCGCCTGGTCGAGGTGCCGCTCCCCCACCCGCGCAACGACGAGACGCGCGAGGAGCGCCGCTACTTCGAGCTGGTGACCGAGGTGCGCGAGGCGCTGCGCGGCCATCTCGAGGCGGCTGAGCGGGCCGGGGCGGCCTCCGCGGAACGCCTGGCCGCCGAGGGCGGCATCGGTTGAAGGCCTGAGGATGGACCGATGACCACCGCGGTCCCGGCGCTCGGCCGCGCCACGCGTATCCGGCACTCACTGGTCTGGTACGCCCCCACCGTCCTGGTCTTCGTGGTGCTCGTCGTCGCCTGGGAGCTTGTCGTGGGCGCGCTCGCCGTGCGCGCCCCGATCCTGCCCGCGCCCTCGGCCATCATCGCGGCGCTGGGCGAGAACTGGTCGGGCGGGCGCTGGCCGCTCCTCGAGTCGACGCTCTCGACGCTGCTCGAGGCGGTTGGCGGCCTGGTCATCGGCACGATCGCGGGCGTGCTCGTGGCATTCGTGGTCGCGCGCTGGGGGAGCGCGCGGGACGCCGTGCTGCCGGTCGCCGTCGCGGTCAACGCGATCCCGATCATCGCCGCGGCGCCGCTCATGAACAACTGGTTCGGCGTCACGTCGCCGCTCTCCAAGGCGATGCTGGCCGCGATGCTCGTCTTCTTCCCGGTCATGATCAACGTCACCCGCGGCCTGTCGCAGGTCGAGCCAGCCGCGCTCGAGCTGATGCGTTCGTACGCAGCGTCGGAATGGGAGGTCCTGCGCAAGCTGCGACTGCCCAACGCGTTGCCCTTCTTCCTCACGGCGCTGAAGCTCGGGACCACCCTCTCGCTCATCGGGGCGATCGTGGGCGAGTACTTCGGCGGCTCGTCAACCGTGCTGGGGCGCGTCGTCGTGCAGTCCGCGTCAGCGCTGCGCTTCGACGTGACCTGGGCCGCGATCCTGCTCGCGGCGATCGCCGGCATCCTCTTCTACGTCTCGGTCAGCTTGCTGGAGCGAGCGCTGATCCCGTGGCATCCATCGGTCCGCGGCGAGGAGCTCGGCTGATCTTAGGAAGGCTGCGGAACGCGCTCGAGGCGAGTGGCGTGCGAAGGAGCGCCACGCGGCCACGGGCGGCTGGCGCCCGGGAGCTCCCTCGCGCGATTCCGGAGTGAATGAAACAGCTGGGAAGTCGGAGCTAGCGCCCGTGGTATTCACTCCAGAATGAATCCGGGCCGAATCGGAGCCGAACCCGGCCAAACGGCCTCGTTTCATTCGCACCTGAATGAGACGGCCGACAACTCCGCGCCACGGGCCATTTGATTCATCACAGAATCACGCGAGGCGAGCGATTCAACGGGGGACGTGCCGCGTGCGGGACATGCGCTCATCCGGTGAGCGCTCCGGAGGAGAAGCTGGCGCACTTCCGGACATCGGTTCACCAGATGAGCCATATGGCTCCCGAACCTGCCGCATTCCGGCGTGATTGGCGGGAAGCTCTGTCGTAACGCTCACCCCATGAGCATCTGTAGAGATCCCCGGCCATCGCGACGCCAGACGGGAGGGGTGCTCCGTCGTAACGCTCACCGCATGAGCATCTGTCACGATGCTCGCGCCCCGGCCCGCGGCCGAGGCACCCGGCATCGCGGGCGACCGAGAGCGCGCGTCATTTGGGGATGGTGCCGGCGCTCATCGGTCATTAGAATCCGCACACACCAGGGCACGGGCCCCCCGCGCGGGCCCACGTTGAGGGAGATTAGATGAAGCGTTCCAGGGTTCTTCTTGCCGCGGGCACGTCGCTCATGCTCGCGCTCGCGGCGTGCAGCCAGACGCCGGGCGCCAGCAGTGACGCCAGCAGCGACGCCAGCGATGGCGGCGGCGGCGATCTCGACGCGGTGCAGCTCCAGCTGCAATGGGCGCCGCAGGCGCAGTTCGCGGGCTACTTCGCCGCGGAGGAGCAGGGCTACTACCAGGACGAGGGCCTCGCGGTCGAGATCCTCGACGGCGGTCCCGACGTCATCCCGCAACAGGTCGGCTCGGCGGCCGACGGGCCGGAGTTCACGATCAGCTGGGTGCCGAAGGTCCTCGAGGCACGCAAGGCCGATTCGGACCTCGTCGACATCGCGCAGATCTTCCAGCGTTCGGGGACCCTCAGCGTAAGCTGGGCTGATTCGAACATCACCGATCCTGCCGACTTCGAGGGCAAGAAGATCGGCGTCTGGGACTTCGGCAACGAGTTCGAGGTCACGGCGGCGGCATCGGCGGCCGGCCTGGAGGAAGGCACCGACTACGAGAAGGTCATCCAGCCGTTCGACATGACGCTGCTTCTGACGCGCGAGATCGACGCCGCCGAGGCGATGATCTACAACGAGTACGCCCAGGTTCTCGAGGCCGAGAACCCCGACACGGGTGAGCTCTACCAGCCCGAGGACCTCAACGTCATCGACTACAACGACGTCGGGACCGCGATGCTCCAGGACGCGATCTTCGCGCGTGAGGCATGGCTCGGTGAAGAGGGAAACGCGGATATCGCCACCCGCTTCCTGCGCGCGAGCTTCAAGGGCTGGATCTACTGCCGCGACAATCCCGACGATTGCGTGCAGTACACGACCGATGCCGGCTCCACGCTGGGCGCCGGCCACCAGGCCTGGATGATGAACGAGATCAACCCGCTGATCTGGCCCTCGGCCGACGGCATCGGGATCATGGATCCCGATCAGTGGGAGCAGACGGTCAACGTCAGCCTCGACGCGGGCATCATCACCGAAGCGCCGCCTGACGCGGCGTACCGCACCGACCTCGCCGAGGCGGCACACGAGGGACTCGACGGCGACATCAACGGCACCGATTTCCAGAAGGGATCGGTGGAGGTCACCGCGGGCGGCGAGTAAGCCTCAACGAGACCGATCTATTCACGGGCCGCTTCCCGACTCCGGGGAGCGGCCCGCTTCGTGTCCGCGGGGCACACCTTCAGCACGACGAACCAGAGCCGGGAGGAACGGCGGCACAATGAGGGTGGTGATCACCGCCATGCCCACGACGACCGAGTAGAGCGGACCGTCGATCGCGCCGCTCTGCAATCCGAGCCCGGCCACCACGATCCCCACCTCGCCGCGCGGCACCATGCCCCATCCGATCGCGGCCGCTCGCGCGGCTCCACTGCGGATCGCACCCAAAAAAGCCCCGACGAACTTCGTGACCACCGCGATCAGCGTGATGCCCGCTACGAGCGCGAGCGTCGCGGGATCCGCCAGGGCGCCGACGTCGACCTGCGCGCCGATGAAGCCGAAGAAAAACGGCGTGAAGAAGGCAGCCACCGGCGCAACCTCTGTTTCGAGCGCGTGCCGCTCGCCTGACTCGCCGACCACCATCCCGGCGAGGAACGCTCCGATAATGGCGGCGAGGCCGATCTGCGCCGCCAACGCCGCGAGGCCCAGCATGATGATCATGCCCGGCAGGAACGGCGTCGCGGCGAACTGCGGATCGGTGAGGATCGAGCGGCGTCGACGCAGCAGCCGCGTGCCACCGATGAGGACGATGCCGATGAACGCGGCGGCGACGATGACCAGTCCCGCGATGCGCTCGAACGAGACGCTGCCGGCCGCGACGCCGCTGGCGAAGGCGAGGATGAGCATCGCGAGGACGTCGTCGATCACCGCCGCTCCCAGGATCACTCGGCCGGTCGTCGTCTGCAGCGCGCCGAGCTGGCGCAGGATGCCCGACGTGATGCCGACACTCGTCGCGGTCAGGGCTGCGGCGAGAAAAATGGCCACCTCGGGCGGGGAGCCGAGCACGCCGGCCACGAGATATCCACCCGCGAACGGCAGTGCCACGCCCAGCGCCCCGACCGATGCCGCGCTCAGCCCGACACGCAGCAGATCCCCGAGGCGTGTCTCGATGCCGACCTGGAAGAGCAGCAGCACCACGCCGATCTCCGCGAAGAGCGACGTCTCCGCGTCGATCCGGTACCAGCCGAGGAGCGCGGGACCCACCACCGCGCCGGCCAGGATCTCGCCGATGACGGCCGGCTGACCGATCCGCTTGAAGAGCTCGTCGCCAACCTTGGCAGCGAGCAGCAGGACGAAGAGCTGGCGAAGGACGTCCGCGACGTGGTCCATTGGCACCTACAGGAGGTAGCGCAGCCAGAGATAGATCGTGCTGACGACGATCGCGCCGATGGTGACCGGGAGCCCATACAGCAGGAATCGGCCGAACGTGATCGGGTGACCCTCGCGTTCCGCCATCGCCGCCAGGATGACGTTGGCGCTCGCGCCGATGATCGTGGCATTGCCGCCGAGATCGGCGCCGATGGCGAGCGCCCACCACAGGACGTCGCTCTCGTGGCCGCTGCTGATCTCCTTCACCACCGGAATCATGGTGGCGGTGTACGGGATATTGTCGATCACGCCCGACAGGATGGCGGAGAGCCACAGCACCAGGATCGATGTGGTGCCGAGCACACCACCGGTCAGCGCCAGGATGCCGTCTGCCAGGGCACGAATGAGGCCCACCTCGATGACGCCCGCCACGAGCATGAACAGACCGATGAAGAAGAAGAGCGTTGGCCATTCCACCTCGCGCAGGACGTCGCGCGGATCCTCGCCCGCCACGAACATGAGCGCCACCGCTCCGGTGAGTGCCACGGTCGCCGGCTCGTAACCCAGCTGGCCGTGCAGGAGGAAGCCGATGAGGGTCAATCCGAGCACGATGAGGCTGTTTCGCAGGAGCGTCGGGTTTCCGATCATCCGTCGCTCGTCGAGGGCCAGCAGCGCGTCGCGGAGGGCCGGATCGGTCGACAGCTGGCCGCGGAACAGCCATCGCGCCGAAACGAGGAAGAGGAAGAGCAACAGGATCGAGAGCGGCATCATGTTGAACAGGAAGCTCGTGAAATCGAGCCCGGCGGCACTGCCGATCAGGAGGTTCGGGGGATCGCCGATGAGCGTTGACGCTCCGCCGATGTTGCTCGCCAGGATCTCGCTCACGATGAGCGGGAACGGGCTCATGCCGAGCCGAGCCGCGAGGAAGAGCGTGATCGGCCCGACCAGGACGACGGTCGTGACGTTGTCGAGCAGCGCGCTCGCAACCGCGGTGATCACGCTCATCACCACGAGCACCCGGTAGCCATCACCCCCCGCGAAACGAGCAGCTCGGACGGCGAGCCAGCCGAAGACGCCGGTCTTGCGGACGATACCGGCCAGGATCATCATCCCGGCGAGCAGGAAGATGACGTTGAAGTCCACCGCCGCGAACGCCTCTTCCTGGGTCACGATGCCCAGGAGCACCATGGCAATTCCGCCGGCCATGGCGGCGATCGTCTTGTGCACGCGCTCGGTGGCGATGAGCGCGTAGGTGACGACGAAGACGATGAGGCCAATGACCGCAACCACGGTCACCTCGCGAGTTCTCCTCGCGGCTCGAGCAGCCGCTCGCGACCTGCGGCGCGAACCCACACGACGAGCAGCTCGAGGTGGTCGACGTAGCCGACGACGTGCTTCTCGGCGTCGACGATCGGAAGTCCGTTGAGCCCGGTCCCGCGCAGGCGCGCGAAGGCATCCCGCACGGTCTCCTCGAGTTGCACGCTGACCGGCTCGCTCATGATGTCGCGCGCGAGTCGGGCGCCGATATGTCCCGCGTACTCGAGCACCGCGTCGATGTCCTCGATCTCGCCGAGAAACTCCTCGGGGACGATCTTGCGGAAGATGTCGTTCACGAGCGTTCCGACCGGAATGACGCCGCGCAGGCGGTCGCCGTCATCGACCACCGCTATCACGCGACAGCCGCTGTTCTCCACCGCGAGATCGGCGAGGCGCTGCAGGCTGTCGATCTCGCGAACCACGATCGGCTGCATGCGGAGGATCGTGTCCGCGTCGGCGATCGTGGTGAGCTGGGTGATCGATTCCGGTGTGCGAGGTTCCATGATTTATCGGTCCTGTTGGAAATTCCGGACAGACAAAGAGACTGCGCGTGCGCAGTCTCCACCTCGATGCCGGGATACGGGCGCGGCACCTCGCCCTGCGTGGCCGCTGAGTCTACCCGATGCCCCGGTATGATCGGCACGCATGACGGGAAGTCTGGGCCTCACCCTGCTCGCGGCCCTGCTCGCGGCGCTCGTCCTGGGCGCGTTGGCCTTGCGGCTTCGGCTGCCGCCCATTATCGGCTACATCATCGCGGGGCTGGCCGTCGGGCCGTTCACGCCGGGCTTCGTGGCCGACCGCGAGCAGGTCCTGCAGCTCGCCGATATCGGCGTCGCGCTGCTCATGTTCAGCATCGGCCTGCAGTTCAAGATCCGCGAGCTGCTCAGCGTGGGGCGGCTCGTGCTGATCGGGGTGCCGGTGCAGGTGGCGATCACCATGCTCTTCGGCCTCGGCATCGGGCTGCTCGTGGGCTGGTCACCGCTCGAGGCGGCCTTCGTGGGGGCGGCGGTAGCCATCTGCTCGACCGTGGTGCTCGCCAAGGTCGTCGGCGAGTCCGTGCTGCGCAGCACCACCCAGGGCCAGATCGCCGTGGGCTGGTCGATCATGCAGGACCTGCTCACCGTCGTCCTGGTCGTGGTCCTCTCTGAGCTCGCCGCCGAGACGACCGACGTGCTGCGCGGCGTGGTGCTGCCGACGGTCATCGCGCTGCTCTTCGTCGGCGGCGTGGTCACGATCGGGTCGCGCGTCTTGCCGCCGGTGCTGAGCCGGGTCGCTCGCCTCGGCTCACGCGAGCTGTTCGTCGTCGCAATCAGCTGCATCGCGATCGGCACGGCCTTCGGGGCCAGCGCGCTCGGCGTCTCGATCGCGCTGGGCGCCTTCGTCGCCGGGCTCGCCCTGTCGGAGTCAGACCTTGCTTCGAGCGTGCTGGGCGAGATCGTCCCGCTGCGCGAGCTGTTCAGCACCATCTTTTTTGTCTCCGCCGGCATCCTGGTGCAGCCGCTCGAGGTCATCGACGGCTGGGCGGTGGTCCTGCTGCTGCTGGTAGTCATCGTCGTCGTGAAGGGCAGCGTAGTTGCCGCGATGGCCTGGCTGGGCGGCTATCGACCCGCGATCGCCGTTCGCGCGGGCGGCATGGTCGCGCAGGCCGGCGAGTTCAGCTTCGTGCTCGCCACCGCGGGGCTCGGCGTGGGAGCGGTCAGCCCCGATGCCTTCAGCGAGGTGATGGGCGCCGTGATCCTGAGCATGATCGCGGCGGGCCCGGTGCTTCGCGTGAGCGAGCGGCTGGCCGATGCGCTCGACCGGCGGCTCCCCGATCGACGGCCGATGCCGCCGCTGGCGATGCCCGATGCGCCGCTCCGGCGCCACGCGGTGATCCTGGGCTACGGCCGGACGGGCAGCACCGTGGCCCGCGTGCTCGAGGCACGCGGCTTCGCATGGATCGCCATCGACGGCGATTACACGGTGGCGCGCGTGGCGCGTGAGGCCGGCCGCGCGGTGATGTTCGGGTCGATCGGCGCGCCCTCGATGCTCGACTCGGCGAACATCGGCGAGGCACACACGCTGCTCGTGTGCGTGCCCGACGCGATCGCAACCCGCCAGGCGGTGGCCTACGCGCGGCGCCGCAACCCGAGGCTTGGCGTCGTGGCACGCGCGCAATCGGAACGTGACGCCGATGAGCTGCGGCACATGGGCGTCGAGCGCGTCATCGTGGCCGAGCGTCAGCTGAGCAACGAGCTCGTCCGGCATGCACTCCGGCGCTTCGGCATCTCGGACCGCGAGATCAGCGCGATCGTGGAGCGGCGCCCCTGATCGCTGAACGGCGGACGCGGGGCGGTGAGCGGCAGACAGCACGGGAGCCGGCCCGGAGGCCGGCTCCCGCATCGGTCCTATAAGAGCGAACGCCGTCTACGGCGCGATGTTCACCCGGTCCAGGGCCGGGATCGCCACCGGCGAGTTCGCACCGATGTAGGCAACGAACGCGTTGGTGTCGACCGGGCCAACGACCCGGTTCGTGGCAGTCCCGAGCACGCTGAAGTTGTCACCACCGGTGGCCAGGAACGAGTTCACGGTGAACCGGTACGTGGTCGCCGGGTCGAGGGTGACGCCATCGAGCATGATCGAGCTGTCGATCACCTTGTCGCCCTGCGCGGCTGCAGGGTTGTACTGGTAGGTGAAGTTCGACGACACCGAGAGGAAGCGGTTCTCGCCAGGACCCGGGTTGTTGAACTGCTGCTCCAGGACGTCGTCGATCTGGGCACCGGTGAGATCCATGGTGACCAGGTCGTTCTGGAACGGCTGGACCGCGAAGACCTCTCCGAACGTGACGCCGCATGGCGGTGCCTCGCCCACCTCGCAGATGAGGTCGGTGCGGATGCCGCCGGGGTTCATGAGCGCGAACTGCGCCCCGAACTCATCGTCGCTCGCGGCGAGCTGCGCGTCGGCGATCGCGTTGCCCAGGGTCGACTCGTCGACGACCTGCGCACGCACGAGATCGCCGGCGATGCTGCCGATCACCTCGTTGCGGATGACGTCCACGATCGCCGCGTATTTGGCGATGATCGCTGTCTCGGCCGCGTCCTTTGCGACGTCGCGGGTGACGATCACGTTGTTGATCGCGACCTCGTAGATATCACGCGTGGCGCGGTCGATCTTGAGGTCGACGTCGGTCAGCACCCGCCCGAACGAGCTGGCGCTGGAGACGGCGATGTTCTCACCGACCGAGTTCGGCAGCGCGCAGTTGTACTGCTGGTGGGTGTGGCCGCTGATGACCATGTCGACCGCCGGGTCCAGCTGGGCCACGATGTCGACCAGCGCGCCGCTCGGGCCGTTGCAGGTGTTCACGAAGGCCGCCGTGGACGGCGTCTGGGTGAGACCCTCGTGAAGCAGGATGACGATCGACTGGATGTTCTGCGCCTGCAGTTGCGGGACGAGCGCGTTGATCGTCTCCGCCTCGTCGCGGAACTCCAGGCCCGCCACGCCGGCCGGGGTCACGATGGATGGCGTGCCCTCCAGCGTCAGGCCGATGAAGGCGATGTTGACGCCACCGAACTTGCGGACCTCATACGCGGGGAAGACGGTCTCGTTCGTCCCGGCGTAGAAGACGTTGGCGGAGAGATACTGGAAATCGGCACCGGCGAAGCCGTCACCGTCCTGGCAGCCGTCGATGGGATGGCAGCCGCCATTCTGCATGCGCAGCAGCTCCTGGTAGCCCTCATCGAACTCGTGGTTGCCGACGCTGCTGATGTCGAGGCCCAGCGCGTTCATGGCCTCGATCGTGGGCTCGTCGTGGAAGTAGCCGCTGATGAGCGGTGAGGCGCCGATGAGGTCGCCGGCGGCCACTGTCAGCGTGTTCGGGTTCGTCGCCTCGAGATCGCGGATGTGCGTGGCGAGATATTCCACGCCGCCGTTGTTCTCGACCGGGCCGGCCTCGGTCAGGACGCGGGCCGATGATCCGCTGGGCGGCTCGATGTTGCCGTGGAAGTCGTTGATCGCCAGCAGCTGCACGTCGACCGTGCGCGCGGCGAGGCCCTTGGGACTGCCTTGGCCAGGGTCGGCGGCAGCGACCGGCGCAGCTGCCAGAAAGATGGTTCCGACGAGGAACAGGAGCGCGATGAATGATCGCGTCGCGCGTCCTCGCATGGGCAGAGTCGGGATGGACACCATGGTCTGAATGTCTCCTCCTGCGGATGGCGCAGCCGTGGCGGGGCAGGCGGCACGGTGCGAAGCGGTGGGCGCCGAGCAGCGCCGTGGAGGGCAACAGCGTACTGCGCCGCCCGTCCGAGCGGTACGCGCTCGATGCAACGAGTGCGTGCTGTCAACGCCTTGCAGTGATCGCTGCGGCGATCACGCGGCATTCACGGCCGTGTTCAGTCCCAGGCCTGCCCGATGCGATCCGCCACCTCGTCGAGCGTCGCCACCACCATGACCGGTGTGCCCGGCGGCAGCGTCCCGATGACGCCCCACGGGCCGCGACGGATCCAGATCGCGCGCATCCCCGCGGCAACCGACGGCAACATGTCGTTGTCGACGCGATCGCCGACGTACGCGATGTCCGATGGCGCCGCCCCGGTGAGCTGGGCGATCCGCGCGTAGAAGGCAGGATCCGGCTTGGCGACGCCGAGCTCCTCGCTCATGACCATGACATCGGCCTCGACCCCCGCCGCGCGCAGCTCGGCGCTGCGCACCGCCGGCTGGTTGGCCACCACCGCGATCCGATAGCCGCCATCGCGCAGCCGCGCGATGGCGCGAAGCGCATCGGGATACAGGTCATCGGCCGTGAAACCGCCGTAGATCGTCTCGATCGCCGCGAGGCGCATCGGCCAGTCGTCAACCTCGAAGATGCTGAACACTTCCCGATGCTCGCCGCCGCGCGCGATGACGGCGCCCAGCGCCGCCATGAAGGTCAGGCGCGGGATCCCAAGCTCATCGGCCCACACCGACCAGATGCGCGTCTCGTCGATGAGCGTCTCGCCGACGTCGAGCGCAACCCATCGCTGGCTCACCACGGGGCTAGCGTGACTTGCGGCCGAAGAGGCCCCCGAGGATGTCCATCAGCCCGCCACCGCTGCGCCGCTCGGTGCCCGTCGTGGCCGTCGTGCCCGTGCCACTCGCCGTGGCGCTGGTGCCGGCGTCGCCACCCAGGACACCGCCGAGCGCGCCACCCAGGCCGCCACCACCGAGCACGCCGCCCAGGATGTCCCCGAGGTCGGGATTGCTCTGCGCATCGGCCTTCTCGCGTCCAAGCATGTCGGTCAGGTCGTCGAGCCCGATGCCGCCGCCGCTGGTGCTGCCGGAGCTGCGCTTGCTGAGCATGCCCATCACGATCGGGGCGAGGAGCGCGAGCAGGCTGCCGACGCTTCCCATGTCCAGCCCGCTCTTCGCGCTGATTGCGCGCTGCATCGGTTCCTGGCGCGCTCCGAGCGTGTGCTCGAGAATGCCGGCGCCGTTCGTCGCGCGGGGATTGAGTTTCGCCGTCCCGCCCAGGTAGTCACCAAGGTTGTCCAGGATCGACCCGTCGTGGTCACGCTCGAGCGCGCCCTTCAGCGCCTCGCCGCCGCCCGACGTCGCATTCTGGCCGAGTGCTGCGAGCAGCGCCGGGATGGCGGTGTGCACGGCGGCCTGGGTCTTGTGTGGATCGGCACCGATGCGGCGACTGATCTGGGGCGCCTGCGCCTCGAGCAGCCCGTTCAATGCCTCGGTCAGCTGCGCCATGGGATGTACCTCCTGTGCGGCCGACGGCCCGGGGACGCCGACGTCGAGGCGGGGATCATCCCACGTTCGACGCGTGGGGTCCTGACTGGGCAGGGCTACGCATCCCCGAGCAGGCGCGTCGTGCGCTCGATCATGGCCTCGATCTCGGTGCGCGGCAGCTCGCTGAAGTCCAGGCTCGTCATGCGCGTCGCGCCGCTCGGCAGCTTCTCCTCGGCCACCTCGCCGCGGATGATCGCGCTGTTCAGCGCATCTCCGGTCACGTGCGGCGCCAGGTGCACGTGGAGATGCGCGATGCCGCCGCCGAACACGTAGACGTACACGCGCTCGGCCCTCGCCGCCTCCTTGAGCGCCCGGCACACACGCGCGATCGTCGGACCGAACGTCGCCGCCTCGGGGCCGTCGAGATCCTCGATGTGCGGCACGTGCCGCAGCGGTTCGAGATACGAGAACCCGAGCGTGTGGCCCTCGGTGCTCATGCTCAGCCGCCACCGATCATCGCGCCACACCTCGACGCGACCGAGCCCCGCGTCCCCCGCCGGCCCCGCGCAGATCGCGCATCCGTCCTCGCTCATGCTCAAATTCTATCGGCGCGAGTGATTGCCCGGGCGCCAGCCGTCCCATGACCCGTGGCGCTCCTTCACCCGCCCCCCGCTTCGAGCGCGGAACGCACGCTTTGGCGCTCCGTGATTCACCACTGCATCAGATGGCCGGTAGCTCCGACTTCCCGGCCGTCTCATTCGGTGCTGGATGAAACCGAGCCGTTTGGATCGGTTCCGCCTCAATTCGGCCCGATTTCATTCTGGGGTGAATGCCACGATGGGTAGCTCCGACTTCCCGGCCATCTCATTCACCTGGTGAATCGCGCAGAGGGAGCAGCCCAGCGCCAGGAAGGTCCTCCCCGCAGCAGATCGCGCGGATCCGGGCCGTCCGGCGGCACCTGATTCACCTGGGTGGGTCAGATCGCGCAGATCGCCGCCATCCGGCGGCATTTGATTCACCTGGGTGGGTCAGATCGCGCAGACGAGCCGCTTCCCGCTCGATCTGACCCACCCAGTTGGTTCAGGAGGCGTGGAGTGCTCATGTCGAGCGCCCGCACGTCCTGGACCTTGCCCGGGTCCGTCGCATCTCCTTGCTTCGAGCTCGGACCGTGCCCGGGACCGTCGCATCAATCACCCGGTGATCGAAACAGCGGGCGAGACGGCGGATCTTGCCCTAGTGCGGGCGCTCAGCTGACGACCGTGTCACCCGGTGACCGGTGTGTCCGGTGAGCGGCGGACCAAGCGCTGTTTCGGTTACGTGGCGATAAGGAACGCACCGGCCGTGGAACGCACCGGCCGTGGAACGCACGTCCGCGCGTCCTGGAGCGCACGTCCCGTCCGCCCACGTGGGCCCAGGCCGATCACCTGGCGCAGCCGGAGACGTTCATCGGTCCATCCTCGCGTTCTCGAAGCCTAGGTATTCGCCGAGAAGCGGAGGATCGCGAAGAGCGCTCCGAGGACGACGAGGATCCCGACGCCGATGATCAACGCCTGCCGTCCTGTCATCCGCCCTGTCGGCTGCTCGTCTTCAGCCTCCGCCGGCGGCCAGACCACGATGAGGAGCGTCGCGAACGGACCCAGGAAGAGGGACAGGAACCACCAGCTCAGCCCTGAACGCTGCTTGGTCTGCGCAAGCCCTGCATTGATGAGCGACAGCGTGAACCACGCAGCCGATAACGAGACGTACTGATCCTCCATCCGAGCATGCTACCTGCGCGAGAGAGCTGCCGAGCGCCAGCCGTCTCCGACCGCGTGACGCTCCTTCCCCGCCCCTCGCTTCGAGCGCGGGAAGTGTCTGGGGCAGTGCGCATTGATGACCCGGTGACCGAAACAGCGGGTGAGCGGTCGGATCGAGCCTAATGCCGGCGCTCAGCTGCCGAACGTGTCACCCGATGACCATGCGTCCGGGGAGCAGCGTCCCGAGCGCCGTTTCGGTCACGTCGCGGTAGACGAAGCGCCGGCCTATGCGCGCGCCGCACCCCGCGCGGCGCGC
>JBDTNK010000031.1:0-24021 GCA_039933775.1 Chloroflexota bacterium
GGAACGGCAGACGCGCCAGCCTTAGGAGCTGGTGTCGCAAGACGTGCGAGTTCGAATCTCGCCTCGCCCACCATCCGCCTGCATGCCCGTCTGAACAGGAGCGCAATTGGTCACCGTCACGTCACGCCCTGAGCCGGGCTCGAAGGTCGTCCTCGAGATCGAGGTGCCGGCCGACGAAGTCAATCGCCACTTCGCCACCGCCTACAAGCACGTCGCGGAGCGCACCCGCGTGCCCGGGTTCCGACCGGGCAAGGCGCCCCGCGCCGTCGTCGACCGCTACGTGGGGCGCGCATCGATTGTGGCCGAGGCGCTCGACCATCTCGTCAGCGCCAGCTACGAGTCGGCGCTGGACCAGGTTAATGTCATCCCGATCGACCAGCCGGACGTGGACATCGACCCCGCAGCGTTGGCGGAGGGGAGCCCGGTGACGTTCACCGCCACGGTGCCGGTGCGTCCCGAGGTGACCCTTGGCTCATACACCGACTACTCGTTCGAGCTCGAGGTGCCCGAGGTGACCGATGAGCAGGTCGAGGGCGTGATCGCCGAGCTGCGCGACCAGCAGGGCTCGCTGCGTCCGGTCGACGGCCGCGCGGCGCAGGACGGCGACATGGTCGCGGTCAAGTTCAGCGGCACCATCGACGGCGAGCCGTTCGAGGGTGGCAGCTCGGACCGCATGCCGCTCATCCTGGGCGAGAACCGCATGATCCCCGGCTGGGAGGAGCACATCGTCGGCATGCAGATGGGCGCGTCGACGGGCTTCGACATCACCTTCCCCGACGACTATCGCGTCGAGGAGCTGCGCGGCAAGGCGGCGCACTTCGAGGTCGAGCTGCTCGATCTGCGCGAGCGCATCCTGCCCGAGGTCGACGACGAGTTCGCGAAGAGCGTGGCCGAGGTGCAGACGGTCGACGAGCTGCGCGCGGAGATCCGCGACGCCCTCACGCAGCGCGCCGCAGCCGAGGCGCGTCACACCTACAGCGACCGCGTCATCGACTTCGCCACGAGCAACGCGACGGTCGAGCTGCCCGAGGTGATGGTCGTCAACGAGGTCGAGATCATGCGCGACGAGCTGCGCACGCGGCTCGCCCAGCAGCGGATCGGGATGGAGCAGTACCTGGCGCTTGCCAAGCAGACGCCCGAGGAGCTGACGACCGATCTGCGCGAGCCTGCCACCCAGCGCGTGAAGACGCTGCTGGTGCTCTCGGCGATCGCGGAGAAGGAGGGAATCGACGCGAGCGACGAAGAGATCGAGGCCGAGATCGCCGACCAGCTGGCGCGCTATGGAGACGACAAGCAGCTGCGCGAGTACCTCACCAGCCGCCGAGGTCGCTCGTACCTGCGCATGACGCTGCGCAACCGTACACTGGTCAACAGCCTCGTCGACCGTTCGCTCGGGACCGATGGCGCCCCGTCCGAGGAGGATGCGGCGACCCAGGCCGAGCCGGCGACCGCCGAATCCGAAGCCACCGAATCCACCGAAGCGAAGTCGGAGTGAACATGCTCGTCCCGATGGTCATCGAGAGCAGCGCCCGCGGGGAGCGCGCCTTCGATATCTACTCGCGCCTGCTCAAGGACCGCATCATCTTCCTGGGCGACGCGATCGAGGACCACATCGCCAACCTGATCATTGCGCAGCTGCTTTTCCTGGAGTCCGAGGACCAGGAGAAGGACATCCAGCTCTACATCAACTCGCCGGGCGGCGTGGTGACGGCGGGACTGGCGATCTACGACACGATGCAGTACCTGAAGGCGCCGGTCAGCACGATCTGCATCGGTCAGGCAGCCTCGATGGGTGCCGTCCTGCTCGCCGCGGGCGCGAAAGGCAAGCGTTATGCGCTGCCGAACAGCCGGATCATGATCCACCAGGGCTCGGGCGGATTCCGCGGCAACACGCCCGACGTCGAGATCCAGATGCGCGAGATGATGCATCTCACCAGCCGCCTCATGGACATCCTCGCCGACCACACCGGCCAGACGACCGAGAAGGTTCGCAAGGACAGCGAGCGCGACTATTTCATGAGCGGCGAGGAGGCCAAGGCCTACGGTCTCATCGACGAGGTCTTCGTGGGCAACACGGAGTCGCTCATCAGCATGGCCCAGGCGAAGGGCGGCGAGATGCCGACCGCCGCCGAGGCGGCCGCTGCCGATGCCGCGGCACCCGAACCAGAGCCCAGCAAGAAGAAGTAGCCGCGAACTGGCGTTATCAACGGCCCGGACCGGCTGCCGCGCTCGCCGAATTGCCCCGGGGCGGGACTAACGGCGAAGCTGACGCTTCAAACGCCCATCTGGTGGTCGGGATTTGCCCCACGCCGGTCGGCGCGGCCAAGCAGTGACCCAAATCGGCCTCATCTTCGCCGTTAGCACCGCTGGGAGGCAATCCGCTGGTCACGCACGCGATGGTCAGGCGCCGTCGCGTGACAGCAACATCGGCCCGCGCGAGAGGGCTGCGGTCTCGCGCTCGAGCAGCCACCGCTTTGACGAGAGGTCGGATCCCCAGCCGCCGATGCTGCCGTCGGCATGCACCACGCGATGGCACGGTACGACCGGCGAAACCTCGCAGCGGGCCAGCGCGCTGCCGACGGCGCGGGCCGCGCCGGGATGCCCGACCATGAGCGCAACCTCCGCGTACGAGGCCGTCTCACCGTATGGGATCGAGCGGACCGCCGCGTACACCGCCCGATCGAACGGCGACGAGTCGCGCAGATCCAGCGTGATGCCCAGGCTCGCGAGCGAGCCGTCGAACCATCGCCGCAGGGCGCGCTCGGCGGCGCGGGAGCGGGTGAGGTCGAGATCCGTCGGCAGGTTGGCCGGTGCCGGCCCGCGATGGATCGCCACCAGCCCCGCCGCCGTGGCCAGCGGCCAGAGGCGGCCGATCGGAGTCTCGACGAAGGGGAGCGGCGGCATCGGTCCATCGAGGATAGGACGACTGGTGCGATGGGGCATGGTGGGAGCGCGTGCTATCCTGCCGAGCGTGTCGATCCGACCGCGAGGTGACCGCTCCCGCCCATGACCCAGAAGACGAAGGTTCCGTACCGCTGCTCGTTCTGCGGCAAGAGCCAGGAGCAGGTTCGCAAGCTCATCGCCGGCCAGGGCGTGTACATCTGCGACGAGTGCATCAACCTGTGCCAGGAGATCATCGACGAAGAGATGATGGAGACGCCGCGCGCGAAGAACGCGCCGGCGGAACTGCCGAGCCCGCGCAAGATCAAGGAGCGGCTGGACGAGTACGTCATCAGCCAGGAGCAGGCCAAGAAGGTCCTCTCCGTCGCGGTCTACAACCACTACAAGCGGGTCAACGCCGGCAATAACATCGACGAGGTCGAGCTCGGCAAGAGCAACGTCCTGCTCGTCGGACCCACCGGCTCCGGCAAGACGCTGTTGGCGCAGACCCTGGCCAAGATCATCGACGTCCCGTTCTGCATCGCCGATGCGACGAGCCTGACCGAGGCTGGCTATGTCGGCGAGGACGTTGAGAACATCCTGCTGCGCCTCATCCAGGCGGCGGACTTCGACGTACAGCGGGCGCAGCGCGGCATCATCTACATCGACGAGATCGACAAGATCGCGCGCAAGACCGACAACCCCTCGATCACGCGGGACGTGTCCGGTGAGGGCGTTCAGCAGGCGCTGCTCAAGATCCTCGAAGGCACCGTCGCCAACGTGCCGCCGCAGGGCGGACGCAAGCATCCGCACCAGGACTTCATCCAGATCGACACCACGAACATCCTGTTCATCTGTGGTGGGGCGTTCGAGGGCCTCGAGTCGATCGTCGAGGACCGGGTCGGCAGGCGCGGGATCGGCTTCGGCAGCGAGTCGCAGCGCCCCAAGGAGGAGCGCCGCCGGCTGATGGAGAAGCTCATGCCGGAGGATCTGCTGAAGTACGGCCTGATCCCCGAGTTCGTCGGGCGCCTGCCCATCGTCGTCAGCCTTGCAGCGCTCGCACAGCACGACCTCATGCGCGTCCTGACCGAGCCGCGCAACGCCGTCACCCGCCAGTTCAGCAAGTTCCTGAGCCTCGACAAGGTGGAGCTCGTCTTCACGCCCGATGCGCTGGAGGCGACGGCAGCGCTTGCGCTAGAGCGCAAGACCGGCGCTCGCGCGCTGCGCACGATCGTCGAGGAGGCGCTGCTCGACGTGATGTACGACATCCCCGAGCGCACCGACGTGAAGAAGGTCGTCATCACCGGCGAGACGATCGAGCACGGCCAACCACCGATGCTGCTGACCGAGACCGAGGACGAGCCTCGGCGCCGCGGCGCACGCGAGCGCACAGAGGAATCCGCCTGACCGCCTGACTGACCGGTCTCAACCGCCGGGGTTCAGCCGCGAAGGCCGATCCCGGCCGCGTCCAGTGCGGCGAGCGTCCGACGCCGAAACTCGCCGGCGACCGACCACTGGTCTGCCGCGCGCACCATCCCGAGCACCTTGAGCGTCACGGCGTGCTCGCCCATGGCATCAACACGCAGCACGGCGGGCGCCTCCAGGATGCGGTCGCCCCACTCCGGATCGGCCGCCATCGCGGATCCCACCTCGTCCAGCAGCCGCGACGCCTCGTCGAGGTTCGCGTCGCGCGCCACGGCGACGTCCAGGTTGACGCGCGCCCATACGCGGGTCAGGTTCGAGGCCACCGCGATCTGGCCGTTCGGCACGTGATGCACCGTGCCGTCGAGGTCACGCAGTACGGTGCGCCGCAGGCCGAACTCCTCGACCACGCCCTCGACGCCGCCGATGCGGACGATGTCGCCGCGGCTGAACTGGTTCTCGGCAAGGATGAAGATGCCCGCGACCACGTCACGCACGAAGGTCTGGGTGCCCAGGCTGATCGCGATCCCCGCTACGCCGACGCCAGCAATCGCCGGACCGATGTCGATTCCGACCTGCGACAGGCTCATCAGCCCCACCACGAGCACGATGACGACCGCCGCCACGCGCACCACGAGCCGCGAGATGGTCTCGACCCGCTTCACGCGCTCCGCGCCGCTGATGTCCAGCGCCGGGTCGTCGGTGGGCTTCGCCGCCAGGAAGCGGCCGGCAAAGACGCGCACCGCGTGGCGTATGACGAGGAACGAGACCAGCCCGACCGCCACGATGAGCACGATGGCCAAGAGAGTGGCGACAGCCGACGAGAGGAGCATGGCGCGGATGGTAGCAATGCAGGCCGGGGGTACGACCGGCGGAATCGGGATGGTACGTTGGTGCCCTCAGGATTGCGGCGCCCAGTACGTAGGATGGCCGCGTTCCCGAGGGGTGATATCGGGTGCACGAACGTGTGGCGTCGCTGCTTCGCTACACACAGGAAGGGTGATCAGTCGAGATGACGTCCAGCTCCCGCCGTTCGGGATTCCGGCTTCCGTGGACGGCCGAAGAAGGTGACGACGCCGAGCAGGCGCTCAACGGCAAGCCAGTAGCGGCCGATGCGCCACGCGCCGGCGAGACGCCGCAATCCGCGACCGCGGTCGCTTCGGCCGTCATCGCCCCGCCCGCCACCGATCCGGCACCGACGCCAGCAGCCTCCGCGCAGAAGAACGGCATGCCGACGAATGCAGAGGCCACGACCGCCATGAACGAAGACCATCAGACCGATGCCTCCGACAACCCATTCCTGCGCAATCTCGTCGACGCCATGCGCCACGTGGCCGAGGAGGCTCGCTCGAAGAGCGTGGTCGAGCTGCGCGCGAGCATCGACGATCACATCCGCGAGCTGCGCAGCGCCAGCGAGGAGCGGGCCGGAGCCATGCGCAAGCTGGCAGAGGACGAGGTCGCGGCTGTCGGCAGTTGGGAGGAGACCGAGATCGAGCGTGTCCGCGCCGAGGCGAAGCGCCGGTCCGAGGAGCGCCGCACCCGCCTCGACACCGAGGTCGCCGACGACGCGAGCCAGACCGAGCGCGAAATCGAGCAGACCAGGGAGCGCGCCACCGCCTACGAGGGCGAGCTCGACAGTTTCCTCGCCAAGCTGGCGGAGATCCGTGACCCCGCGGCCTTCGTGACGGCTGCCCAGCGCATGCCCGCGCCGCCGTTGCCGCCGACCTCGGGAAGCGCCGACGACACCACGGTGAGCGCTCGGCTTGCCGCACTCGGCGTCGAGCGGCCGTCGGTCGAGGCGCCCGCAGCGGCGCCCGAGACGGCGCCGGCAACCGATGCGCCAGCCGCCGAAGAGGCCAGCGCCGCCGTTGAAGCGGTCGCCGAACAGCCCGCTGCCGAACCGGCCGCGCCCGAAGTCGCTGCAACCAGCGCCGCCGCGCCGGAGCCCGTCCCGGCGCCGGCCGATGTCGTCGCCTCAGCTCCGGTCGCCACGGCGCCCGCGGCCGAGCCTGCCGCCGAGACGGCCACGTCGGTCGTGGTCAAGGGGCTCGGATCGTTCGGCGCGATCACGAGCTTCAAGCAGACCCTCGAGCGCGCGCCCGGCATCCGCAGCGTCGCGCTCAGCCTGGGTCCGACCGGGGAGTTCGTGTATCGCGCGACCCACGCCGCCGGGGCGGATCTCGCGGCCTTGCTGGGAGCCATCGAGGACGGCTCGACGGTCGAGCGCCAGGCAGATGGCAGCCTCCGCGTCACGGTGGGCCGCCCGCGCTAGATGCCTCGCGGGCCGTGCTAGACTCGGCCAGCGGCGATGACCGCGAGGAGCTGCTCGCGAAAACGAAGGTGGTCCCACGACGAGCCCGTTCGTCCTTCGACGAGCGGGCTTTGTGTTGCACGATGGAGCGAGGCAGATCCATGACGACGAGACGCGAGCTCCCGCCGCGCTACGACGCGGCGGCGGTCGAGCCCGCGATCTACGAGCGCTGGGTGGCGGCCGATGCCTTCGCGCCGGTTGCCGATCCTGCACCGGGCATCGAGCGGTTCGTGATCATCCAACCGCCGCCCAATGTCACCGGGGCCCTGCATATCGGGCACGCGCTGGTCGTGACGATCGAGGACACATTCATCCGCTACCACCGCATGCGCGGCCACGACACGCTGTGGCTGCCGGGTGTGGATCACGCCAGCATCGGGGCGCAGTTCGTCCTCGACAAGATCATCGCCCAGGAGGGAGAGACGCGCGCCTCCCTGGGTCGAGAGCGCTACCTGGAACGCATGTGGCGCTTCATGGACGAGACACGGCCGATCATCGGTTCGCAGCACCGGCGGCTGGGAGCCAGTCTCGACTGGGAACGAGAGCGCTTCACGATGGACGAGGGCAGCGCGCGCGCGGTGCGCGTCGCCTTCAAGCGCCTCTGGGATGCCGGCCTCGTCTATCGCGGCGAGGCACTGATCACATGGTGCCCGCGCTGCCGCACGACGATCAGTGATCTCGAGACGGTGCATCGCGACGAGATCGGCACGCTATGGACGATCCGCTACCACCTGGAGCGTGACGACGGCACGCCGGACCCCGGCCATTGGATCAGCGTCGCCACCACGCGCCCCGAGACGCTGCTGGGCGACACGGCGGTGGCGGTGCATCCCGACGACGAGCGCTACCGCGAGCTCGTCGGGCGACACGCGATCCTGCCCTTCCTGGGCCGCCGCCTGCCGATCCTGGCCGACCCGTACGTCGATCGTGCCTTCGGGACCGGTGCCGTGAAGATCACGCCGGCGCACGACCCGAACGACTACGAGCTCGGCCAGCGTCACGACCTGCCGGTCATCAATGTCCTCGACGAGGAGGCGCACATCAATGCCGAGGGTGGCGAGTTCTTCAGACGCGATCGCTACGAGGCACGCGAGGCGATAGTCGATCGGCTGCGCGAGATGGGGGACCTCGAAGGCGAGCAACCGCATCCCATGGTCGTCGGGCACTGCGAGCGCTGCGGCACGGTGGTCGAGCCGCGCATCTCCGAGCAGTGGTTCATCAGGGTCAAGCCACTCGCCGAGCGCGCGCAGGCATCGGTCCGCGAGGGCAGGACCACGATCGTGCCGGGCCATTTCGAAAAGGTCTATGCCCATTGGATGGAGAACATCCACGACTGGGCGGTCGGGCGCCAGCTGTGGTGGGGGCATCGCATCCCGGCATGGTTCTGCCCGGACGGGCATGTCACAGTGACCGATGTGGAGGCCGGCCCTGACGCCTGTGCCGAGTGCGGCCGGCCGGCGTCTGAGCTGCGCCAGGAGACCGACATCTTCGACACCTGGTTCAGCTCCGGCCTGTGGCCGTTCAGCACGCTCGGCTGGCCGGACGAGACATCCGACATCGCGCGCTTCTACCCGACCAGCGTGATGGAGACCGGGTACGACATCCTCTTCTTCTGGGTGGCGCGGATGATGATGCTCGGCCTCTTCTGTACCGATGTCGAGCCGTTCCGCACCGTCTACCTGCACGGGATGATCCGCGCCGAGGGCGGCGTGAAGATGAGCAAGACGAAGGGCAACGTGGTCGACCCGATCGGGGTGATCGAGGAGATCGGGGCCGATGCCCTGCGCTACGCGCTCGTCGCCGGCATCGCGCCGGGTACCGATCAGCGGCTCACGCAGTCGAAGCTCGACGGCGGTCGCAACTTCACCAACAAGCTGTGGAATGCCGCGCGCTTCGTCATCGGATCCCGACCCGAGACGCTCGCCGAACCGGTGGGGGAGCCGACGCTCCCGGAACGTTGGATCCGCTCTCGGCTGGCCGAGGCCACCGAGCGCGCGACCCGCGCCCTCGATGCGCTCGACCTGGCGACCTACGCGGGCGTGGTCTACGACGTGGCGTGGAGCGACTACTGCGACTGGTTCCTGGAGATCGCCAAGATCGACCTGCGGGACACAGACGCCTCAGAAGCCGAGCGGGCGCGCACGTGGATCACGGCGGCTGAGACGCTCGCCGGGCTGCTGCGGCTGCTGCATCCGCTCATGCCCTTCGTCACCGAGGAGATCTGGGAGGCGCTGCGCGACGTTGCCCCCGACGCCGCCCCCGAGCCCCTCCTCGTGCGGGCCAGCTGGCCGTCACCAGACGCTCGCGACGTGCAGGCTGAAGCCGGCTTCGGCGAGCTGAGCGGGCTGGTGCGTGCCGCGCGAAACCTGCGCATGGAGTCGGGCGTGGCAGCCGGATCCTGGCTGCCGCTCGCGATCGCGCCGCGCGATGCGGATGCAGCTGCCGCCATCGAGGCGGCGCGACATTACCTGGAGCCGTTGGCGCGGGTACGCCCCATCACGGTCGACCTCGGCGCTCGAAGCGGGGTCACGGCCACCGCGCTGGGTGCGATCGCCCTCGGTACTGACGCTGCGGTCGACGAGGAACGGGGTCGCCGGCGCGAGGCGCAGCGCGCCGAGCTGCAGGCAGGAATCGAGCGGTTGCGCGCGCTGCTCGCCAACGAGTCCTTCGTCGCCCGAGCCCCAGCCGCGGTCGTGGAAAAGGAACGGACGCGGCTCGCAGAGCTCGAGTCACAGCTGGGCCAGCTCTGACCGCGCCGGCGCCCTGCTAGAATCGGGCGCGCTGCGCCGCTTCAGCGGCGCCATCGGTCTGTCAAGAGGGGTCCGGCCAAGCTCGATGTCGTTCCTACGTCGTAAGAAGCCGCCCGACGCGGCGCCACCGCCGGTCGAGGCGGTGTACGAGGACATCAGCGCGCAGAGCTACGCGCTGAAGCTCAACTTCATCGCCAAGAGCAGCGATGGTCTGCGCCTGCCCCCGGATCCACGGACCGCCACGTCGCTGCCGGGGATCGTGGAGCCGCTCAGCCAGACGCCGGTCGAGGTCGTCGAGCCACTGCCGCTCGAGTACAGCGACGCAGCTCCCGCGATCGAGCGCTTCACCGAAGTCCAGCAGTGGGTCCTGGCGCGGCGCGGGATCGGTCCCATCGGGCGGCACGGGCTGTACGTGCTCGAGATCACCGACGCCCTGGACATGACCGTCGACACGTTCATCTGCGGCCTGCTCCACGGCGAGATCGACACCAGCGGCTACCCAGACTACAACGCGATCGTCGGCGGCCTGGCGAGCCACTGGGACGAGCTGTCGGGTGAGCTCATCGTGCGCGCCGTCGTCGGCTGGGGCGGACGCGGCTTGCGCGGCGACACCGAGCGCATCGGCCAGAAGCTGTTGAGCAGCCTGTACCAGCAGGTGGTGGCCTCGGGATTCTCGCTCGGCGCGGCTGAGCAGGCGCGCCTGCCCGCACCCGGCTCGCGCAGCGGACTGACCTGTCCGCACTGCGGCTTCGAGTCGTCGAGCGCCGGCGCCTTCTACTGCCCCAAGTGCGGCATGCGGATGGTCCGTTCCTGACGAGCTCCTGATACGCGGCTTGGCGCATTTCCATGACCGCGCCGGTACCTTTGGCGCTCCCCGATAGTCCCTCGGGCCATTGTTGACGGCGCGCGCCGGGCGGATGCTCCGGGCATCACCTTCGTCTCGCCGCCAGGAGAGTCCATGGAGCGCCCGTCTGTCCTTCTCGCCCTCTTCGGCGATACCACCGAGTATGCCGATGCGTTGCACGCTGCCGGCTTCGAACCGCTGACCGATCCGAGCGCGCTCGAGGGCGGCTCCGGCGCACATGGGCCCGATCTCGCCGTCGTGGACGGCGATGCCGCACCGGAGCTGGTGCAGGAGGTCCATACCCGCCTGCACACCGGGCGCAACGTTCCCACGCTCGTGCTCTTCAGCGACGAGCCGCCCCGGATTGCCGCGATCCCCGAGGTGCGTGACGAGTACGCGCGCAAGCCGCTCCCGGCCGATGCGCTGCTCTACCGCCTCCAGGCGCTCCTCATCCGCAGCGGACGGCACCTCCCCGTCGAGTCAGGTGCGTGGGCGTCGTCGGAGACGCTCTCGCAGGCGCCGGTCGCCGGCGAGGGACACGTCGTCAGCGTCTTCGCGCCCAAGGGCGGCGTTGGCAAGACGACCGTCTCTGTCAACCTGGCCGTCGCGCTGCGTGAGCAGACGCGATCGAGCGTGCTCCTCTTCGACGCGGATGTCGGGGTCGGAAACATCACCGCTGTCCTCGACGTGAAAGAAAATATCGGCCTGGCCGACCTTGCCGGCGATGAGCCGACGGACGCGGCATTCGAGCAGGCCGTGACGGTGCATGAGCCGAGCGGTGTTCGGGTCCTGACCTGGGGCAGCAGCCCTGCGCAGTCCGAGCTCGTCAGCGTCGACCTCCTGCTGGCGGCGCTGCGCTGGGCGCGCATGCACCATCAGTACGTCGTGGTCGACAACCATCCGGGCTACGACGACCGCACCATGGCCATGCTGGCCACCGCCAACGAGATCTTCCTCATCGTGACGCCCGAGATGGGCGCCCTGAAGAACAGCTCGCAGTTCCTGGAGCTCGCGCGCCAGGTCGGCCTGGGCGATGTCATCAAGGTCATCGTCAACCGCGCCAACCACGGCATCCGGCCCGAGGACATGAGCAAGAACCTTGGCCTGCCGATCTCGGCCACGGTGGTGTCCGACGGGCGCAAGGCGGTCATCGCCTCGAACGAAGGGATACCGGTCATCACGAAGTTCCCCAAGGAGAAGATCAGCCACGATCTTCATGGCGTTGCTCGGCTCATCACGCACCCGAACAGCGTCGCGGAGACCGATTCCGCTCGCCGCCGCTGGTTCGAGTTCGGCCGCCGCGCCGCCGCCACCGCGGGTCGCTGAACCGCCGCTGGGCGGGGTCGCGTTGCGCGACACCTGCCCATGCTGCATCATCGGGCTCGTGCCGACCTACGACTACCAGTGCCGCAGCTGCGGCAACCGCACCGAGATCATCCACTCGATGCACGAGGATGGACCAACTACCTGCGAGCTGTGCGGTGGCGCGCTGAAGCGCGTCTTCTACCCGACCGGGATCATCTTCAAGGGCAGCGGCTTCTACTCGACCGATTCCCGCGCCAGCTCCGGTTCGACCGGATCGCGAGCGGGCAAGGGCTCGAGCGGCGGCGATGCGCAGGCCGATGCGGCGCCATCCACGAAATCGACCGGCGCCTCGGCCGTTGATGGCGGCAAGCCCGCCGGCAACGGGGGCTCCCCGAGGCATTCGAGCGAATCGGGCGGCGGGAAGGAATCGGGCGGCGGGAAGGAATCGGGCGGCGGGAGCAAGTCAGGCGACCGTCGCGGGGAGCAGAATCGCGGTGCCGGCGGAGAGTCTCGGAGCTCCTGATCCGAAGACGAGGCGGACGCTAGGCCGGCTGCGCCTGGCGCGTGCCGCAGCGGCGGCAGAAGCGAGCTGTCGCCGAGAGGGAGAGGCCACAGCCCCCACAGCTCTGGACGCCAACCTGGGCGGATGACGCCGCGGCAACCTCTCGCGCCGACGCGTCCCACATCGACGCGCGTATCGCCTGCGCAGGTGATCCGACGCCCTGCTGCTGCTCGGCAAGCCGAGCGGCCAGCTCGGCCGGATGGACCGATGCGCCACTCGAACGGTAGGGAAGCGGCTGCGTCCGATCGGAGAGCACGCCGGAGGCGCTATCGCCAAGGCCGAGCATGTCGAGCTGTGCGCGGCGCGCCATCAGCACGGGGTCGATGACCTCGGGCGGCGCAGGCGTTTGCGCTGATGCCGCGACGCGGTCAGCGGGCGCCGCCTCTCGTCGCCTGGGTGCCTTCGGAGCGGCCGTGATCTGCGGCGGTGGCAATACGGCGGGGGGAGTGGGCGCCGTCGGCTCCTCGTACGCAGCGGGCGCCTCGATCTCCGACGCCGGCTCCGGCTCCGGTGTCGGCTCCGGCTCGGGCTCGCCCAGGGAGAAGTCCGGCGCCTCGGCCCAGCGCAGCGGCACGGTGCTCTCGGTGATGGGCTCGTCGCCCTCGTAGCTCCATGCCTGCTCCTCGGTCGCCAGCTCGGGCGCGGCGGCGAACTCGATTGAGGGTGGCTCCTCGATGGTGGGTGTCGGGAACTGGATGAGCTCGAAGCTGTCGTCGGCGTCCCAGCCCAGGGTCGGCAGCGGTGCCGCATCGAGCCGCTCCGCCTCGCGCGCCGGCTCGTGCATCGCCGCCTCCCCGGCAACGAGCGGCTCGACCCGCGCTGGCGCTGGCTCAACCTCGACCTCCGCCTCGGCAACGAGCGGCGCCTCCACGTCCGCCAGGACGGGCGCCTCCTTGTCGGCATCGAACTCGGCGAGCAGGAAGGGCTGGCTGAATCGTTTCGGCTCGACCACCTCTGGCGCCGTTTCGGCCTCGATGGTGGGCACCGGCTCGAGGCTCAGTGAAGCCACGTCCGCGCGCAGCTCGTCGAGATCGGCGGTCGGCCATGCGTCGACCCCCAGCCGGCGTCCGACCTCGTCCTGGCCCAGCTCAGCCGGCGGAGCGGAACCGTTCGTCGCGTGCGCGCCGGGTGCGTGCGTAAGCCCGGCTTCCAGGCGCTCGGCTAGATCATCGGTGCCGGCTATCGGTGCGCAGTTGCGGCAGCGGCCGGCGTCATCGTTCCAGCAGTTGAGGCAGGTGTACTGCCGGCAGTCGATGCAGAAGTTAAACGAGGTGTGGAAGGCCTCGAGCTGCGCGGCCGCCAGCGAGTCCTGCTCGGAGCGCATCGCGTCACCAAGGGCGTCGCCGAGCGCGTCCTGGCTCATGATGTAGTTCTTCAGGCCCGACACGACGCCAAGGGTCTTGCGCAGCGGATTCAGGCGCGTCGGCGCCTTGAATTCGTAGCGCGTGCCGCAGCGTTCGCAGAAGGACTCGGTCAGTGCCTCGGGCATGGCTCTCTTCGTGACGTGGCCCCGCGCAGCAAGGGCCTTAGGGCCGCACAGTATAACGATGGGCCAACGCTCAGCAGAATACGACGGATGTACCGAACCTGGGTCCGTTCGTACCTCCGTGCTATGATCCGCGGCCCGATGGCCATCCTCTCGCGCATCGAAGCATTCCTCGAGCGCCTCTTTCAGGCACCGGCCGGGAGGTTCGGCGCGCGCCTGCAGCCGGTGACGCTCGCCAAACGCATCGAGCGCGCGATGGACACGAACAAGTCGTTCAGCAACGACGGCGTGCTGGTGCCGAACCACTACGACCTGCACCTGAGCCCAGCTGACTACGCCACCTTCGACTCGTATCGGGGCTCGCTCGAGGACGACTTGGCGCATGGCGTGCTGAGCCGCGCGCGCCACGAGCGCTACACGCTCGTTGCCCGGCCCCGCGTCCGCCTGCTCTCCGACCAGGGCATTCCGCGCGGCGACCTGCGCGTCGCAGCCGCGATGATCGACGACCATGGGTCGCGGGTGCGCCGCGATGAGGCGTTGCCGGCATCGGACACGATGGTCTTTGCGCGTCCCGAGCAGCCAGCCCCGGACCGGCCGCGGCCCGACTCGGCGATCCGTGCCTATCTGCTGGTCAGCACCGCGGGCCGCCCGCCGATCCAGTTCGACCTGGGAGACGCGGTGATCAGCATTGGTCGCTCGAACGACAACGATGTGATCGTCGACGACGGTGAGGTGAGCCGGCACCACAGCCAGCTGAAGCTGCAGCACGGCGCCTACAGCCTGGCGGACCTCGGCAGCCGTAACGGCTCGTTCGTCAACGGGCAGCAGGTCAGCGAGATCGCGCTTGGGCCCGGCGACGTGATCCGCATCGGCTCAACGCTCATCGAGTTCCAGGTGCGCGGGTGACGGGGGACCTCCTGCGCCTGGCGCTGCTCGGCGCCCAGCTGGGCTTCCTGGCCATCATCTATTTCGTGCTCTTCGGCTTCGCGCGGGCCCTGCTGCGCGACCTGCGCGGGGCGGAACGCGCGCAGCTCGTCTCGCAGGCGGGGATCGGGAGGCTGATGGTCCTCGAATCGCCGGAGGACGAGCCGCCGTCGGGGCGCCCGATCTCGCTCGGCCCGATCAACTCGCTGGGCCGCAACGTCAACAACACGATCTTCATCGAGGACGACTTCGCGAGCGCCAACCACGCGATGCTCACCTTTCGCGGGCGGAGCTGGTTCATCGAGGACCAGGGCAGCACGAACGGCACGTACGTGAACGCGCATCGCATCGACCGGCCGGTCGCGCTCAGCTACGGCGACGAGCTGACCATCGGACGCGTCCGGATGCGGCTCGAGCGGTGAGGACGCGGTGCACCTGACCCTGGCACCGCGCTGGCGCGAGCTGCGCTTCCTGCTGCCGCTCTTCGGCCTCGTTCCGCTGGGGTTCGCGATCACGCACGTGGCGGCCAGCGGCCTCTTCGAGCCCGGGGCGCTCGAGGTGGCGGTCGCGTATGCGGCGCTCTTCCTCGCCGCGCACGCCATCCTGGTCGTCAGCGGGCATCGCGGCGACCAGCTGCTGCTGCCGACCGTCGGCATCCTGGGCGCGTTCGGCATGGTGATGCTGAACCGGCTGCCGCAGGACATCGCGGGCATGAGCGCCTTCGGCATCGAGCTCGGCATGGCGCAGACGCAGCTGCTCTGGTTCGCCATCGGTCTGGCCGCCATGCTCGTGGTCGCCGTAGGGCTGCGCGACGACGGATTCCTGCGCCACTACAAGTACACCTGGGCCGTGGCGGGTGCGCTGCTGCTGCTCTTCACCTTCCTCTTCGGGCGCGAGATCTACGGCGCGCGGCTCTGGATCTACGTCGGCCCCATCGGGATTCAGCCCGGTGAGTTCATCAAGATCGTGCTGGTGGTGTTCATCGCGGGCTACCTGGCCGAGACCAGGTCGCTGCTGGCGGGAGCCAGCCTGCGCATCGGTCCAATCTCGTTGCCGCCGCTGCCCTACCTGGCGCCGATGCTGGCGTTGTTCGTGGCGGTCATGCTGATCGTCGTCATCAGCCGCGACCTGGGCACGGCGCTGCTCTTCTTCGGCATCTTTCTGACGATGCTCTTTGTGGCCACCGGCCGTCGGATCTACGTCGTCTTCGGCATGCTGCTGTTCGTGGCCGGCTCGTGGGTCGCGTACGAGCTGTTCAGCCACGTGCAGCGCCGCGTGAATGCCTGGATCGACCCGTTCGCCGATCCGACCGACACGGGCTACCAGACCGTGCAGGCGCTCTACGGCCTGGCGCGTGGCGGACTCTTCGGCGAGGGCCTGGGGCAGGGGCTGCTCACGACGAATGGGCGCCCCACGATCTTTGCCGTCGAGACCGATTTCATCTTCACCGCCATCGCCGAGGAGCTCGGCGTGCTGGGTGCCATGGCGCTCCTGGCCCTGGCCCTGCTGCTCGTCTTTCGGGGTCTGCGCATCGCGATCGGCGCGCGCGATGAGTTCAGCGCCCTGCTGGCCATCGGGCTGACGACGAGCCTGGGGCTGCAGACGCTCATCATCGTGGGCGGCAACGTGAAGCTGATCCCGCTCACCGGCGTTACGTTCCCGTTCGTGAGCTACGGCGGCAGCAGCCTGCTGGCCAGCTTCATCGTGATCGGGCTGCTGCTCTCGATCAGCCATAGATCGGCGCTGAACCGATGATGGCCGCGAACATTCGACGCCTCTCAGCGTACCTGGTCGTCGGCTTCGCGATCGTGAGCCTGGGGCTCGGCTACTGGGCGGTGATCGATGCCCCGACGCTCGCCGCGCGCGCCGACAATCCCGAGGTCATCAACGCCCGGCGATCGGCCCCGCGCGGGATCATCTTCGATGCGAGCGGCGGCGTCCTGGCCTCCACGACACTGACCGATGGCGTCGCCGTGCGCAGCTACGCCGACCCTGCCTTCAGCCACGTCATCGGCTACGCCAGCCTGCGCTACGGCACGACCGGGCTGGAGGAGGCGTACGACGACATCCTGTCGGGCCTGTCGGACCCCAACCCGGTGAGCGACATGATCGACGACCTGCTCGACCGCCCGATGGAGCCATCCGACCTGCAGCTCACCATCGACCGTCGGCTGCAGGACTTCGCCGCGCAGCAGCTCGGGGCAAGCGTCGGCGCCATCGTGGCGCTCGATCCGCGCACTGGGGCGATCCTGGCCAGCGTCTCGACGCCGACCTACGACGCCTCGCCGCTCACCGGCGATTCGGAGTCAAGCGAGGGCGCGCTCGACGCGATCAGCGCCCAGCCGAACAACCCGCTCGTCGATCGCACGCGGCAGGGCCGCTACACCCCCGGATCGATCATGAAGGTATTCACCGCCGCCGCGGCGCTGGACAGCGGGGTGATCACGCCCGATACGACCTACGAGGAGCAGCCCCGAGAGGAGACCGAGGGTCTCGTGGTCGATGGCTTCACGATCACCGAGCACGATCTCGGCGTGGCACCGGCACTCTGGAACCTCTCGCCGGCGATGCAGGTCTCGAGCAACATCTACTTCGCGCACGTCGGTCTCGACCTGGGACCCGAACGGTTTCTGGAGTACGGCGAACGGTTCGGCTTCTGCCGCGGGTTCACCATCGGCGAGGGCGAGCGAGCGCTCGCGGTCGCCCCGTCGTACGTCACGGTCTCGTCGCCCGACGGCGGCTGCTCACCGTTCAACGGCGACGTGGATCTCGCGTCGGCCGCGTTCGGGCAGGCGGAGGTGGTCGTGACGCCGATGCAGATGGCGCGTGTGGCCGCGACGATCGCCAACGGCGGCGTCATGCCCGAGCCCTACGTGGTGGGCAGCGTCCGGTCCCACTCCGAGGACGGCGCGCCCGGCGACATCGTCCTGGACCGCGCGACGCCGAGCGCCGGGCGGCGGGTCGTCGGTCAGTCGACGGCGGCGCAGGTGCGCGGCGTGATGGTCGACGCGGTGGAAGGCGAGCTGGGTCGGCTCTATGCCGGGAACGGCGCGGTGACGCTGTACGGGGCAATCGGCTCGACCGCCGGCAAGACCGGCACCGCCCAGCGCGCGGAGGGAGAGCCACACAGCTGGTTCATCGGCTTCGCGCCGGCGCAGGCGGGGGCGACGCCGGCGATCGCGGTCGCCGTGCTGCTCGAAGGTGGCGGAGCGGGCTCGGTCGCGGCCGCCCCGATCGGTGGCGCCGTCATGGCTCAGTGGCTCACGCTGCAGGCGGCAAGATGAACCGGTTCGTTACCTGCTCGGGTATTGTTGTTCACAGGCGCGCCGACCGGAGGGGTGCCGGACAGGAGTTGGGTTGTCGGTGAAGAACGTCCAGGAGCCGGCGGAGCGCGTCGTCGCCAATGTCGAGCGCGTCATCATTGGCAAGCACGCCGAGGTGCGCATGGCGCTCGTGGCGCTGATGTGCGAGGGGCACATCCTCATCGAGGACGTGCCAGGCGTCGGAAAGACGATGCTGGCCAAGGCGCTCAGCCGCAGCCTGGGATGCTCGTTCCGGCGCATCCAGTTCACGCCTGACCTGCTGCCGTCGGACGTCACCGGACTCTCGATCTTCAACCAGAAGACGCAGGAGTTCGAGTTCCGGCCCGGACCGATCCATGCCCAGATCGTGCTGGCCGACGAGATCAACCGGGCCACGCCCAAGACTCAGTCGGCGCTGCTCGAGTGCATGGAGGAGCGGCAGGCGACGATCGACGGCGTGACCTACGAGATGCCCAGCCCATTCCTGGTCATCGCGACCCAGAACCCGATCGAGTACGAAGGCACCTTCGCGCTGCCGGAGGCCCAGCTCGATCGGTTCATGCTGCGCCTGCGCCTCGGCTATCCCAAGGCGGTCGAGGAGATCGTCATCCTGGACGAGCAGAAGCGCCTGCATCCCATCGAGGCCGTGGAGCAGGTGCTCTCGGTGGAGGAGCTGCGTCAGATGCAGGCCGCGATCCGCGAGGTCTACGTCGACCAGGCCGTGGCGGAGTACATCGTGCGGCTCGTCACCGCCACGCGCGAGCACCCCGACGTGTACCTGGGCGCCTCGCCGCGCGGGTCGATCAACCTGTATCGCGCGGCACAGGCCTACTCGGCGCTCGACGGCCGCGACTATGTCATCCCCGACGACGTGAAGCATCTGGCGGTCGCGATCCTGGCCCATCGGCTCATCGTCAAGAGCCAGGCGAGCCTGCGCGAGATCGATCCGGATGCGATCGTGCGGGAGATCCTGGCCCAGGTGCCGGTCAGCGAGCCGTCGCGCGTCGCGGCCGGCTGACCCGGCGCAGGCGGGGACCGCAGGCCCATGGCCCGTCAGCTGCGTTTCATCTTCGTCGGCACGGTGCTGGTGGTCGCCGCCTTCTCGACCGGCATCGATTTCCTCTTCTTCCTCGTCTACCTCATGGCGCTCCTGGTCCTGGGCTCGTGGCTGTATGCGCGCAACGGGCTGCGGGGCGTGCGCGCCGGCTATCACCTGCTCAATCCGCGCGCTCAGGTCGGCGAGGTGCTGCAGGGTGTCTATCGCGTCGACAACAAGACGCGATGGTCGAAGCCGTGGGTCGAGCTCTCCAACGACTCGAACCTGCCCGCCCCACTCCCCGGACGGGTGATCGGCGTCGCGGCGGGCGCCAGCCGGCAGTGGATGGCCAAGGTCACGCTGCTGCGGCGCGGGTCGTATCGCCTGGGGCCGCTCAAGGTGCGCACCGGCGATCCGTTCGGCCTCTTCACCTCGGAGATGGTGGTTGGTCAGCCGACCGGCATCGTCGTCTTCCCGAAGGTCGTGCCGCTGCCGCTGTGGCGCATGCCGACCGCGCCAGTTGACGGCACGACGCCGAGCCGCAAGCGCTGGGAGGCCACTTCGCCGCTGGTCAGCACCATCCGGCCATATGTCCATGGCGACGCGATCAGCCGGGTGCATTGGCTCTCCAGCGCGCGCCACGGGGCGCTGCAGGTCAAGGAGTTCGACCTGGAGCAGGCCGCTGATCTGTGGATCGTGCTCGACCTGGAGCGGGGCGCGCACGCCGGAGTGGGGGAGTCGGCCTCGGTCGAGGCGGCCGTCAGCGCCGCTGCCTCGATCGCGCTGCGCACCCTCTCGGACAACCGCTCGGTGGCCATCACGCTCAGCTCGCGCCGCCTGCAGATCGTGCAGCCCGATCGCGGGACGCGTGTCGAGCAGAAGATCCTGCACCTGCTCGCCAACGTCCAGCCCGATGGCAACCGCCCGCTGGCGGAGATCCTGCTCGGCACGCTGCCGCAGCTGCGCCGGGGCATGACGCTGTGCATCGTGACCGGCTCGACGGACCGCGAGTGGGTCCGTGCGCTGGCCGCGCTGCGCCGGCGCGGCGTGGGCACGATCGTGGTGCTCGTGGATCGCGCTTCATTCGTTGGGCGCGAAGACGACGAGAGCCGCGCGCAGCTCGCCGCGGTGCGCCACATCCTGGCCGAGTACGACGTGCAGCACCACCTGGTGCGCGCCGGTGACGACCTGGGCCAGGTGATCGGCGCTCGCGTGCGCATCGGTGCCGAGCGGGTACGCATGGATGGCTGAGCTGGCACGCCGCTTCCTGAAGCCGCGCGAGGGCTGGCTCGCATTCTTCCTGCTGTGCGTCATGCTGCTCAGCCTGACCTGGTCGGTCCAGTCAGCGGCGTGGCTGAACCTGCTCGACTTCGTCATGCCCGTAGCCCTGTGGGGCGCCGTACTGGGCGTCGTGCTGGCGCTGCTGCCGATCTCGGTCGCGATCGTGATCCCCGTCTCGGCGCTGCTCGGTGGGCTCGTCGTGCTGTGGGCCGTGGCGGGCGAATACTTTCCGCTCCTCGACCAGGCCGGACGCCTCCTCGCGCTCCACGACGAAGCGCTGGGCTGGCTGCGCACCGTCCTCATCGGCGGCTACCCCATCGAGTTGACGCCGTATGCCATCGGGCTCGGACTCCTGACCTGGACCACCGGCTTCATCGCCGCCTACACCATGTACCGCCACCATCGGGTGACCGATGCGGTGGTGGTTGTCGGTATCGCGCTGCTCGTGAACATGTCGGCAACCTACGCCGACCTGTTCTTCTACCTGGTCCTCTTCGTCCTGGCTGCGCTCCTGCTCCTGCTGCGCTCGTCGCTCGTGAAGCGCGAGGAGGGCTGGCAGTCGCGGCGCGTCAACGAGAACGTCGACGTGCCGATCTCGATCATGCGTGCCGGGATCACCTTCATCGCGATCAGCATCATCGGTGCATGGGTGCTGACCAGCGTCGCGGTCGCGGCACCGCTGACCGATGCCTGGCGCAACCTCGACGGCATCTGGAGCGGCGTTGCCGGCCGTCTCGACGGTGTCTTTGGCTCGCTCACCAATCCGGAGGCACGGCTCTCCGGCACGAGCTTCGGGTCGGAGTTCACGGTTCGCGGAGAATGGGTCAGCAACGATGAGCCGGTGCTGACGCTGCGCGCGACGCGACCCTACTACCTGCGCACCACGACCTACGACACCTACACCGGCAGCGGTTGGTCGCGCAGTGACGGCACGACGCGTCCCGTGGCGCCGGAGCAGCTCATCTTCCCCGGCGACAGCCCCGAGCGGCCGAGCCCCGATGCCGCCGAGGCCGAGACGATCACCGTCAACATCGACGGCGACGTGGGCCGCAACGTGTTCTACCCCGGCTTCGCCGACATCGCCTATTTCCCGGTCAACGTCTACGAGCCCGCGGGGCAGCCGCTGGCGGGTGGGATCCAGGCGGCTGGCCCGCTCTCGGTGGGGCAGGGCTACCAGATGCGCGTGGCCCTGACCAGCGCCACCGAATCGGAGCTTGCCGGTGCCGGCACCGCCTATCCCGCGGCGATCTCGGCGCTCT
Source organism: Chloroflexota bacterium (assembly GCA_039933775.1). Classification (GTDB taxonomy): domain Bacteria; phylum Chloroflexota; class Limnocylindria; order QHBO01; family QHBO01; genus JBDTNK01. The sequence goes on from JBDTNK010000031.1 coordinate 21,363, forward strand.
ACCTGGACGACTCGCGGGCGACCGATGCCGTGCGCTCTCTGGCGCGCCAGGTGATGACCGATGCCGGCGCCGAGGACCCCTACGCGATGGCCAAGGCGCTGGCCGCGTACCTCTCCGACGACGACTCGTTCAGCTACGACACCGAGCCGGGACCGCCGGATCCGACGCGCGACCTGGTCGACTACTTCCTGGACCCGGTGAATCGGACCGGCTTCTGCGAGTACTACGCCTCGGCCATGGCCCTCATGGCGCGCAGCCTGGGCCTCCCGGCGCGCGTGGCGGTCGGCTTCGCGCCGGGGGAGCGCATCGAACCCGGCGTGACGCAGGTCCGCGAGCGGAACGCGCACGCCTGGGCGGAGATCTTCTTCCCCGGCTACGGCTGGCAGATCTTCGAAGCGACAAAGACGATCGACTCGCAATTCGTGCGCATTCCCGGGGCCGGCGTCGGGACGCCGCTGCCGATCACCGACAACCGTGACTTCCTCGGCGCGTTCGAGGAGGGTGAGACATCGGTGCCGGCGCCCTCGTTCGTGCCGGCGCAGGGTGGCTACCGGGCCGGCGAGGCTCCGCCCGTCGATGCCGCGCGCGGTGCCAACCTGGTCGTCCTGCTGGCGCTGGGCGTGGTCGCCGCGCTGCTCGCGTGGTGGACGCTCCGGCGCCGAGGACGGCGCATCCGGATCCTGGCGCCGGGCGAGCGGGCGTGGCAGCGACTGGCACTGGCGGCGGGTCGCGCCGGCGTGAACCAGCGGCCGTCAGAGACGTTCTACGAGTACTCGGCCTGGCTCGAGGAGCAGATCCCGAACCGACGCCCGGAGATCCGCATGATCGCCGACGGCAAGGTCCAGCAGGCGTATTCGGGCAAGTCCATGACCGATGAGCTGATCGGCCGCATCGAACGCGCCTGGGAGCGTCTGCGGCTTCCCCTGGTGTGGCTTGCCGCGCGGCGCACGGCGAGATCGCTCTTCCGTCGCCGTCCCGGCTGAACCCGCGCTACAGCGCGCGCGGCGGCAGATCCTTGGCGGGTCGTTGCGTGGTCTGCGCGTCGACGTCATCGGTCAGTGCGTGGCCACCGCGCAGGAGATGGATGACGTCGTTCCAGCGCTCGATGCGCCAGCCGTCCTCGTGCTCGCCCAGGATGCACAGCGCGGCGTTGTCGACGTCGAGCGCCCAGGCCCGCGCCGGGTCGATGCCGAGCAGCTCCGCGGCGATGAGACGAATCGTGCCACCGTGCGTGACGAGGCACATGGGCCACGTCCCCGCGTCATCCGCGCCGGCGATCGCCGCGCGCGTCGCCACGAGGGCGCGTGCGCGAGCCTCCTCGAGCGGCTCCGCGCCCGGCGGTGCGGCCTGCTCATGCGTGCGCCACGCGGTGTAGCGGGCCGCATCCTCCCGGGCCAGCTCCGCGTGCGTTCGGCCCTCCCACTCGCCCTGCCCGATCTCGATCAGGCCGGCGTCGGTCGCGACCTCGGCGTTCGGAGCCATGAGCTGCGCGGTCTCAAGCGCGCGTCGCAGCGGTGAGCTGACGATGCGCGCCGGCCGTTCGTCGGGATCGTGGCGCAGCCGATCGCCAAGGAGCCGCGCCTCGGCACGGCCTTCGTCGGAGAGCGGCGGGTCGCGGTGGCCCTGGAAGCGCCCCTCGGCGTTCCAGGCCGTGATGCCGTGCCGCACGAGAAGCAGCCGGCGCGTCACCTGGCTGCGGCGAGCGGCATCGCGGCGTCGTGCGCCGCGGTGGCGGCGTCCGCGGCCGCGGCACCATCGGCCGATCGTCCGGCCGCCGCGAGCACCTCGCCCATGACGCGCAGCGCGTCGGCGATCTCATCGATGCCCACCCCGCCCATGTGACCGAGGCGCAGGATCCGGCCTACCATCTTGCCCTGGCCGCCGGCGACGATGAGCCCGCGTGCTCGCATCGCTGCGTTGAACGGCCCCCATTCGAGGCCGTCGGGCAGCCAGGCAGCGGTGACCGTGGGGGATCGGTGACCGGATGCGGCGACGAGCCTGAACCCGAGCGCCTCGAGGCCCGCCTGCGCGCCGGCCGCGACCGCGGCGTGGCGAGCCCAGGTGGCGATCTTCCCTTCCTGCTGCAGCAGGCGCACGCCCGCGCGAAGGCCGAACAGGACGCTCACCGCCGGGGTCCACGGCGTCTGGCCCTTCTCCGCCCAGTTGATCGCCTCGCGCAGGTCCCAGTAGAAGCGCGGCATGCGCGCCTCCTCGAGCGCGGCCACCGCCCGCTGGCCGAGGGCGGCGATGGCGATGCCCGGCGATGCCATGAAGGCCTTCTGGCTGGCGCTGACGACGAGGTCCACACCCCAGGCGTCCATCTCGAACGGCATGGCGCCGAGCCCGCTGATGCCGTCCACCAGGGCGAGCGGCTCCCCGGCGGCGGAGCGCACGATCTCGACGAGCTCACGCAGCGGGTTCGTGACGCCGGTCGACGTCTCGTTGTGCGTCAGCAGCACCGCGCGATACGGCTCGTTCGCGGCGAGGTGATCGCGCAGGGCGGCAGGATCGGCGGCCTCGCCCCAGGTCACCGCCGACCGATCGACCTGTGCGCCGAAGGCCTCGGCGATCATGGCGAATCGCTCACCAAAGGCACCGATGGTCACGGCGAGCACCCGGTCGCCCGGCGAGAGGGTGTTGACGATGGCCGCCTCCAGCG
>JBDTNK010000032.1:0-23440 GCA_039933775.1 Chloroflexota bacterium
TCAGCGAGTACCAGCGCGACCTGCCGATGCTCGACATCCTCGAGATGAGCGACCGAGAGCGACCCACCCGCTAGACCGATGCTGATTGGGCAGCTGATGGGCTGGGATGACCACCCCCCTCGGCTGGCTTCGCGTCAGCCTTCGGGGGCGCCCATCCCAGCCCTCCTCCAGCGCCGAGCGGCATCAGTCAACCGGATGGCTTGCACTTCGGGTCGCTGATCTTGAGCTGCACCACGGTGCGCATGGGGTCACGAATCATCGATGCGGTGCTGCTCGAACAGCGCACGATCTCACGATCGACAGATGAGGAGCGTTTCAGATCACATGGCAACCTGGGCAGACCTGACACGGGGTAATCCAGCGATCGCGAAGCTTGGCCGCGAGCTGCTGTACCGCACCGGATCCGGCGAGGCGCTGCTCGCCACGGTCCGCGGCGACGGCCTGCCGCGCATCCATCCGATCGCTGTGGGCATCGTCAGCGAGCGCGTCGTGGCGTTCATCAACGACTCGGCGAAGAGGCGGGACCTCGAGCGCGACGGACGATACGCGCTCCACTCGCATCTCGATCTGCAGGTTCCGCATGAGCTCGAGCTTCGCGGCAGGGTACACCTCGTGGCGGATGGCCAGCTGCGCGCCGAGGCCGCGGCCGGCTGGTCGTTCGAGGTCGATGACGGGTACAGGCTGTTCGAGCTCGATATCGAGCACGCGCTGATCGGCGAGCGGGCCAGCCGCAATGCCTGGCCACCGTCCTACACCAGCTGGAGGGCCGACCCGAGCGCGGACCGCGTGCCGGGCTGATGTCGGGGACTTCGCGCCTGGACTGGCTCCTCTTCCTCCTCCTGGGGTTCGCCTGGGGCAGCAGCTACCTGTTCATCAAGATCGGGGTCGACGCCGGCCTGCCGCCTTTCACGCTCGTCACGCTCCGGCTGCTCTTCGGCGCGGCGCTCCTCGCGACTGTGGTCGCAGTCGCGCGCGAGCGGCTGCCGCGCGAACGCAACACCTATGGCCATCTGCTCGTGATGAGCGTGCTCAATGTCGCGCTGCCCTTCTACCTGATCACCTGGGCCGAGCAGAGCGTCGACTCCTCGCTCGCCGCCATCCTGGGCGCCGCCGTGCCGCTCTTCGTGATCGTGATCGGTCCGCTGCTGCTGGCGGATGAGCGCATCACCCTGCCACGCCTCATCGGCCTGGCGGTCGGCTTCGCCGGCGTCTGGATCCTGGTCGGTTTCGACCCGGCACGCATGTCCGATGGTGACCTGCTTCCCGAGCTTGCCCTGATCGCGGCGAGTGCCTCGTACGCGGCGGGTGCGGTCTACGCCCGACGCTACGTGCATGGTCTGCGACCGATGATCCCCGCCGTCTTCCAGGTGGGCTTCGCAGCCATCATCGCCGCGCTGCTGGCGCTCGCCCTGGAGCGGCCCTGGGGCCTCTCCGTCGAGCCGGTCGGTTTCCTGGCGGTGGTCTGGTTGGGGCTGCTCGGTTCGGGCGTCGCGTACCTGCTCTTCTTCCGCCTCCTCGGACGATGGGGCGCGACGCGGACCTCGCTCGTCGCCTATCTCCTGCCGGTCGTGGGACTGGTACTCGGGGCGCTGGTGCTGGACGAGCCGGTCGACGCGCGCCTGATCCTGGGCACCGCGCTCGTGATCGCCGGCATTGCGATCGTGAATCTCCGCCTCAACCTCCGACGGCGCGTCGCCCAGCCGACCGCATGAGCCGCCCGACCTCGTAACAGCAGGTCATCGACCCCGCCGGCTCGGATGCCTCGGCAGCGACTCCACCCCACGATTCGGTTCCCGCGGACCGGCACGGCGGCGTGGGAGCTCGCTGCGCAACCGCTCGACGGAGGCGACCACTCCATCGAGCGCCGTCATCGGTTCCGCATCGCCAAGGTGTGACGCCGGCGGTCCGCCCACGAAGACCGGCGTCGGGTGGACCGCGGCGGCAACGTCCCGGGCGCTGAGCACGTCCGCCTCGACGGCGAGCCCCAGGACGACTGCGTCGGGCTGCACGTCGGCCACGGCCTGGCGCCAGCTCTCGACCGGCGTGTCGGCTCCAAGGTAAACAGCCCCCAGGCCAGCGCGGCGCGCGACGGTCGCGAACGCCAGCGCACCGACCTCGTGCCGGCTCGTTGGCGGCAGGCCGACCAGGACGAGTGGCCGGGTATCGCCAACGGCAGCGCCCTCGAATGCCTGCGCCAATCTGCGCAGCACCGCGTTCGACACGAGATGCTCGCCGGCGACGTCCACCCGCCCGTCGGCCCAGCCCTCGCCGATCGCCACGAGCGCCGGCATGATGATCGTCTCGAGCGATCGGCCGAGTTCGGCGAGCAGCAGCGCATCGTCAAGGGCGCGGTCGAGCGCCCCGGCGTCAAGGTCACGGGCGGCGTTGACGATCGCCTCGACGAGCGCATCTGCGGCGGTGACGCCCGGAGCTTCGCGAGGGTCCGCCTGTGCGATCGGTTGCCCCGACCGCAGCGCCTCCGCGGCCTGTGCGGGCGACCAACCGCTGTCCACGAGTATGCGCATGCGGCGCAGCGTCGCGACGGCAGTCTCGTCATAGAGCCGGTAGCCCGCGGCGGTTCGAGCAGGCGTGACGATCCCGTACCGGCGCTGCCAGGCGCGAAGCAGCGGCACGGAGACGCCACTGCGTGCGGATGCTTCGCCGATCGTGTACATGGTTTGGTAATACTAGCACGTGAACAGAGGCTTGACAGGTCTGGGGCCTTTGCTGTACAAACCCTCTACGAAGTCTCGTTCATGGTCAGAACCGACCACCACGACTTCGAAGCACACAAGGGAGCATCTCAATGCGATACATCACCGGGCTTGCGCTCGTCCTCGTCATCGTCGGCGGCCTCAACTGGCTGCTGGTGGGACTCCTGGAGTTTGACCTCGTCGCCGCCATCACCGGCTCGCAGTTTGGCGAGACGAACATCATCTCTCGCGTGGTCTATGCGCTTGTCGGCGTGGCCGCGATCTGGCTCGTCCCGTCCCTGCCCCGCGTCGCGGGCGAACAGCAGACAGCCCCGGCCCACTGATCGGGGGGTCGGTCCAACGCCCCGGGTGTTCGTGTGAGCCCCGGGGCATTCCGCTTCACAATGATCGAGACATGACGACGTACACGATCCGAACGAGCCAGCATCTCGACCGTCCGCTGGCCGAGGTGTTCGACTTCTTTGCGCGGCCGGAGAACCTCGCGCGGCTGACTCCACGGGGCCTCGGATTCGAGCTGCGATCGACCGATCGGCGGATGCGACCCGGTCTGGTCATCGAGTATCGGATTCGTCCCCTTCTGAATTTCGCAATCGGATGGACCAGTGGCATCTCCGAGTACGCGCCGGGGTCGCGGTTCGTGGACGTGCAGCTGCGCGGTCCATACCGAACCTGGCGCCACGTCCATGAATTCAGCGAGGAAGCCGGCGGCACCCGGATCGACGACGAGGTCACGTACAGCCTGCCCCTCGGACCACTCGGGGAGGCGGTGCACGCGCTCGTGGTGCGTCCAAGCCTGCGACAGATCTTCGGATTCCGGCGCGCGGCGATGCAGCGTCTCCTCCCGCGTCGCGAGACGCGCGAAGGCCCGATGACGGTCGCCGTGGCCGGCGGCTCTGGCTTCGTCGGCGGCGAGATCGCGGCGGAGCTCGACAGGCGCGGGCATCGCGTCATTGTGCTGAGCCATCGCCCCGAGGCGGCTGGCGAGCGGCTGCCGGACGGCATCGAGATCCGCGAGGCCGACGTGACCCGCGCAGACGGCCTCGCAGATGCCCTGCGTGGCGTAGACGCGCTGGTCATCGCCATAGCCTTCCCGAACCTGCCGATCGAGGAGCCCGCGCGCGATCATACCTTCGAGACGGTCGATGCCGGTGGTACGGAGCATCTCGCCGCCGCAGCGGCCCGCAGCGGCATCCGCCGCCTCGTCTACATCTCGGGCGTCGGTGCCGCACCGGATGCCGAGCGGCATTGGTTCCGCGCCAAGTGGCGCGCCGAGACGGCGGTTCGTGGCAGCGGCATTGACTTCACCATCATCCGGCCGACGTGGATCTTCGGTCCGCGCGACGTGTCGCTCAACCGCTTCCTGGGATTCGCGCGTGCCCTCGCGTTCGTGCCGCTCAGCAATTTCGGTGGGCAGCTCATGGCCCCCGTCTTCGTGCGCGACGTCGCGGCACTGGCGGCGGATGCGCTGCAGGATGACGCGGCTCGCAACGAGGTATTCGAGATCGCAGGCCCGGAGGCTATGCCGATGCGCGACGTCATCAGGCGTGCCCTGCGCGTCGCCGAGATCTGGCGACCGCTCCTGCCGGCGCCGGCTCCGCTCGTCAAGCTGGTTGCGGCCGTCCTGCAGCGGTTGCCCGGCCGGCTCCTCACGCCGGACGCGATCGATTTCGTGAACCAGCCGGCGGTCGCCGACAATCGGAAGCTGCTCGAACGGATGCCACGTCGCCTCACACCGTTCGAGGATGGGCTCCGCACCTATCTCACACTCGACGGCGAGTGACCCCGGGTACGAGACGCCGAGCACAGGGGCGCCTCGCGCGACGCCTGCGGTAGAATCGGGCCGGCGCCTGCGAAGGTCGCGGGCAGCCGTTTGAGCGCTCGAACCACGTTCTCACGGGAGCCTCGACCCTGACCGTAGCCGGCGTCCTCTTCTTTGTGCTCGCCATCGGCGTCATCGGTGGTGGATTGGCGGTCGTCACCCTGCGCAACATCATCCATTCCGCAGTGGCGATGATGGTCTGCTTCGGGTCACTCGCCGGCATGTACGCCCTGCTCGGCGCGCCCATCATCGCCGCGGCGCAGGTGCTGATCTACCTGGGCGCGATCAGCGTCCTGATCCTGTTCGCGATCATGCTGAGCCAGGCCGGCGACGCCAACCTGCCCGCTCCGTTCCACCAGCAGGTGCCCTTCGCCGCGCTCGCCGCGATCGTGCTCTTCGGGCTGGTTACCTGGGCAATTGTCCAGACCAACTGGGGGGCGGCCGTCGAGGTCGCGGTCGTGACCGTAGAGGCGCTGGCCGCGGTGCTCTTTACCATCTACGCCCTGCCGTTCGAGATCCTGAGCCTCCTGCTGCTCGCCGCGATCATCGGCGCCATCTATTTGGCGCGCCGTCCCGAGGAGGACGAGCGGATCTGATGCCGAGCCTCGAGTCATATCTCATCGTCTCGGCGCTGCTCTTCGCGATCGGCGCCTTCGGATTCCTGGCGCGACGCAACGCGATCCTGATGCTGATCTGCATCGAGCTGATGCTGAACGGCGTGAACCTCTCGCTCGTGGCGTTCAACGCCTACGGTCCGGCATCGGACAATGCAGGCGCCATCTTCTCGCTGCTGATCATGGCCGTCGCCGCGGCCGAAGTGACCGTTGGCCTGGCGCTCGTGATCGCCATCATTCGCACTCGTCAGACGCCTGAAGTCGACGAGTACAGCGACCTGAAGGAGTAGGGCCGCACGTGGAGCTGCTGATCGCCCTGATCCCGATCCTGCCGCTGATCGGGTTCCTCTTCGCCGTGCTCGTCGGGCCGCGGCTGGACCGGACGCCGCTGCACGGCCACGCGCACGACGGCGAGACGGCGCACGACGGCCACGGCCCGGTGGACGACTCGCAGTTCCGGACGGTCCCTAGCGAAGAGGAGCAAGCCGCCACCTCGCCGCATGCGGGGCACGCCGACGACCTCGCCAACGCGGCTGGCGCGGATGGCGTCATCCCCGCCGAGCTGAACGACGGCCTCGGCCAGACCGGGCACGTCGCCCCCGGCGCCGAGCGACCGACATATCGGTCCTGGATCGTGCCGACCCTGCTGGTTGGCATCTCCTGGCTGTTCGCCATGGCCGCCTTCGTGGGCGTCATCTTCGGCGGCAACGAGTACCACGTCACGCTCTACGAGTGGATCGGCTCCGGCGACTTCCATATCGAGATCGCGTTCTTCGTCGACGCGCTGACAGCCATGCTGCTGCTGGTGGTGACGAGCGTGGGGCTGCTGGTCCACGTCTACTCGATCGGCTACATGGACGGCGACCGAGGGTTCTGGCGCTTCTTCGCCTACCTCAACCTGTTCATGTTCAGCATGCTGCTGCTGATCCTGGGCGACAACTTCCTGATGCTGTACGTCGGCTGGGAGGCGGTCGGCCTGTGCAGCTATGCGCTCATCGGCTTCTGGTACAAGAAGCCCTCGGCAGCCGGCGCCGCCAAGAAGGCCTTCGTCGTCAACCGCGTCGGCGATGTCGGCTTCGGCCTGGGCGTGATGATGCTGTGGACCACGCTCGGGACGCTGCAGTTCGACGGCGTCTTCGCCGCCATCGGCGGCCAGAGCGAGCTGACGATCACAATCATCTCGCTGCTCCTCTTCGCCGGCGCCGTCGGCAAGAGCGCCCAGTTCCCGCTCCACGTCTGGCTGCCCGATGCGATGGAAGGGCCCACGCCGGTCTCGGCCCTCATCCACGCGGCGACCATGGTCAACGCCGGTGTCTACATGGTGGCCCGCTCGAACCCGATCTTCGCGGAGTCGCCGATCACGATGTGGGTGGTGGCCGGCATCGGCGTCTTCACCGCCATCTTCGCCGCCGCGATTGCGCTGACCCAGAACGACATCAAGAAGGTGCTGGCCTATTCGACGGTGAGCCAGCTGGCCTACATGTTCTTCGCGCTCGGCATCGGCGCCTGGGTCGCGGCGATCTTCCATTTGGTCAGCCATGGCTTCTTCAAGGGACTGCTCTTCATGGGCTCCGGCTCGGTGATCCACGGGTCGGGCGGCGAGCAGGACATGCGCCTCCTGGGCAACCTGCGCGCGAAGATGCCGTGGACGTATAGGACCATGGTCATCGGCTCGCTGGCGCTGGCGGGCATCCCGATCTTTGCCGGCTTCTTCTCCAAGGACGAGATCCTGGGCGAAGCCTTCAACCGCGGCTACCTCGTCTTCTGGGGCGTGGGCACGATCGTGGCGTTCATGACCGCCTTCTACACGTTCCGCATGATCTTCATGACCTTCTGGGGCGAGTGGCGCGGACCGCGCGAGGTGTGGGACCACATCCACGAGTCGGCGATGACCATGGTCGCGCCGCTCATGATCCTGGCCGTGCCCACCGTGCTCGTGGGTTTGCTGCTGGGCATTCCGCCGGAGGGCGGGCTGATCCACGGCTGGCTCGAAGAAGTGTTCGCGGGAGCGGAGGAGGCTCATGCCGGGGTCCTGCCCGGATCAATCCTGGATCAGGCGCTGGCGCACGGCGAGCACCACTTCGAGCTGTTCGGCCTCGGCGGCGTGCTGCTGCTCATCGGCGCCGGGGTCGCGATCGCCGGCGTGGCGCTGGCGTATCGCTGGTATGTCCAGCGCCCGGAGTCGGCGGCCACGTTCGTGGAGCGCATCCCGTTCGGCTGGGGGCCGGGGCTGTATCGGGCCAGCGTGAACAAGTACTACGTGGATGACATCTACCAGCTCGTCTTCGCGCGCGGCGGTGAGCTCCTCGGCATGGCCCTGTGGTGGTTTGACGCGCGGGTCATCGACGGCGCGGTGAACGGCGCGGGGTGGGTGGGCAGACGCCTCGGTGGTCTCCTGCGCAAATCGCAGACAGGGCGCGTGGAGAACTACGGGCTCGGCATGGCCGCCGGCCTGCTCCTCGTGGTGGTCGGCTTCCTGGTCCTGAACCGATGACCGGCGTGCCGGTGCTCAGCCTCGTCGTCTTCGCGCCGCTCATCGGCTCGATCCTGATCGGGATGATTCCCAGCTCGAATCCTCGGGCGATCCGTGCGGTGGCGGTGATCGCCGCGCTGGCCAGCCTGGTGTTCAGCCTGCGGCTCCTCGGCTACGACCCGTCAGGCGCCGAGTTCCAGTTCCGCGAGGACGTGCCGTGGATCGACGCCTTCGGCATGCGCTACACGCTGGGCGTCGACGGCCTGTCGATGACCCTCATCATCCTGACCACGGTGCTGAGCGTGGTCGGCATCGTCTACTCCTTCGGACCGATCCAGCAGCGGATCAAGGAGTACTACATCGCGATGCTGCTGCTCATGGTGGGCATGCTGGGCGTCTTCGTCTCGCTGGACCTGTTCCTGTTCTACGTCTTCTGGGAGGTCAGCCTCTTCCCGATGTACTTCATCATCGGGATCTGGGGCGGACCGCGGCGCATCTACGCCACGATCAAGTTCGTCATCTACACGCTCTTCGGGTCGCTGCTCATGCTGGTGGCGATCCTGGCGGTGGCGATCGCCTATGCCTCCGCCGGCAACGAGTTCACGTTCAGCTACGAGGCGCTGCGCGGCTTCGCCTTCGCCGACGGGCTCCAGGCACTCGCCTTCGTCGCCTTCTTCCTGGCCTTCGCGATCAAGGTCCCCATGTGGCCGCTGCACACCTGGCTGCCCGATGCGCACGTCGAGGCGCCCACGGCCGGCTCCATCCTGCTGGCCGGGGTCCTGCTCAAGCTCGGCGGCTACGGCTTCCTGCGCTTCAGCCTGCCGCTGCTGCCCGATGCGGCGGTGCAGTTCGCCCCGATTATCATCGGGCTGGCGGTGATCGCGATCCTGTATGGCGCCATGGTGGCCATGGTGCAGCCGGATCTCAAGAAGCTGGTCGCCTACTCGAGCGTCAGCCACATGGGCTTCGTGATGCTCGGCATCTTCGTCTTCAACATGCAGGGCATGCAGGGCGCCGTCTACCAGATGCTCGCGCACGGCGTCATCACCGGTGCGCTCTTCCTGCTGGTGGGCATCATCTACGAGCGCACCCACGACCGGATGATCGCGCACCTGGGTGGGCTGAATGCAAAGATGCCGCACTACGCTGCCATCTTTGGCCTCTTCACCTTCGCCACCATCGGCTTGCCCGGCCTGGCAGGCTTCATCGGCGAGTTCCTGGTCCTGCTCGGCACATTCCGGTACAACGGCATCGTGGCCGGCATCACGATGTTCATCGTCATCATCAGTGCGGTCTACATGCTCTGGATGTTCCAGCGCATGTTCTTCACGGTGCCGTCCGACTGGATGGCCCGATGGTGGCCAACCCTCAAGGACATCAATCGCAACGAGTGGTTCGCCCTGGCGCCGCTCATCGCGCTCGTGGTGCTGATGGGCTTCTTCCCACAGCCGATCCTGCACGCGATCTCCGCGCCGGCTGAGCGCATCCTGAACGCCGTGAACGGCTCGGGCGGGCTGTCGAGCCTGGGGCTGCCGTGGTGAGCCACTGATGGACATGCTCAACGACCTCTTCACGCTCATGCCGGAGCTGATCCTGACCGTGCTCGCGCTCGTCGTGATCGTGGCGGACGGGTTCCTCCCAGGCCGCGACAAGTGGCTGCTCATCCCGCTCACGCTCTTCGGCCTGGCCCTGGCGGGCGTCGCCTGCGTCATGGTGTGGGGCACGAACGACCTCGTCTTCGACGGCTTCTACCGCGTCGACGACTTCTCGATCTTCCTCAAGGTCCTGACCCTGATCATCGGCGTCCTGGTCGTGCTCTTCGGGCCCGCCTACCTCCGCCAGCGCGCGCTGCCGCTGGGCGAGTTCTGCGCGATGCTGATCTTCGCCCTGCTCGGGATGATGGTCCTCGCCTCGAGCTCCGATCTCATCACGCTCTTCATTGGCCTGGAACTGATGGTCATGCCCGGCTATCTGCTCACCGGCTTCGCCAAGACGGACCGCTACAGCAACGAGGGCGGGCTGAAGTACTTCCTGCTCGGCAGCTTCGCCAGCGCGATCCTGCTCTTCGGCATCGCCTGGCTCTACGGCCTGACCGGCACGACCCACCTGGCCGATATCGCGACGGCACTGGCCACGAGCGGCGGCCTCAGCATGGGCGTCCTCGTCGCGCTGGCCTTCGTCATGGTCGGCTCGACCTTCAAGGTCGCCGCGGTGCCATTCCACTTCTGGACTCCCGATGCGTACCAGGGTGCGCCGACGCCGGTCACCGGCTATCTCTCCACCGGCCCCAAGATCGGCGCCTTCGCGCTCCTCATCCGCCTCTTCGTGGAGGGCCTGGGGACGGTGCGCGCCGATTGGCTCGGCATCATGGTCGTGCTCGCCGTGCTGACCATGACCGTCGGCAACGTGATCGCGCTGGCGCAGCCGAACGTGAAGCGCATGCTCGCCTACAGCTCCATCGCGCACACCGGCTACATCATGGCCGGGCTCGCGGCGTTCGCGAACACCGATGATCCACGCATAGCGCAGCAGGGCATCGAGGCGATCCTGTTCTACTCACTCGGCTATCTGTTCATGAACCTGGGCGCATTCGGCGTGGTGGCCATGCTGCAGCGCGACCCACGGCGCTTCGGTGGCCTCAACTCGTTCGCCGGGCTCGCCTCGCGCGCGCCGGGACGCGCCGCCGCCATGGCGATCCTGCTCCTGTCGCTGACCGGCATTCCGCCCACCGTCGGCTTCTTCGCGAAGTGGTACGTGCTCCTCGCGACCGTCGATGCGGGACTCGCCTGGCTCGGCGTCATCATCGTGCTCAACGCGGCGCTGGCCGCGTTCTACTACCTGCGCGTGGTGGTCTACATGTACATGCGTCCCGCCGAGGATGACCCGGCGCAGATCGATGCCTCACCGCTCGCCACCGCCGGTCTCGTCCTCAGCGTCGCAGGCGTCGTCCTGCTCGGCATCTTCCCGGGGATGGTCCTCGAGCTGCTGCGGGTGTCGGCCGGCAGCCTCTTCTAGCCAATGGCCGCTCGAGACGAGCCCCGAGACAGCGACACCCTGGCGGCGGCGGCGCACCGGCTGCTCGGGAAACGGCGCCTGATCCTGGCCACGAATCGCGGACCGGTGAGCTTTGCCACCGGGCCCGATGGCCGCCTCCGCCCCCGCCGGGGCTCCGGCGGCCTGGTCACCGCCCTGAGCCAGCTCGGCCAGCACCTGCCGGTGACCTGGGTCGCTGCGGCCATGAGCGATGCCGAGCGGCGCGCGGCCAAGGATCCGAAGCTGCTGCGCAGTGCGGTCGCCGACGATGATTCGCTGCGGCTCGTCTTCGCGCCCATCGAGCGGCCGGTCTACGAGGCGGCCTACAACGTCATCGCCAATCCACTGCTGTGGTTCCTGCAGCACCAGATGTGGAATCTTCCCGAGCGGCCCGTGATCGACGCATCGGTCATGCGCGCCTGGGAACAGGGGTACGTGGCGCTCAACGAGGCGTTCGGTCGCTCCGTGCTGGCCCAGGTCGGGGCGCGCGACCGCCACCCGCGCATCATGCTGCACGACTATCACCTGTACCTCGCCGCCTCCACCATCCGTCGCGAGTCGCCCGGCGCCCTGATCAGCCACTTCACGCACATCCCGTGGCCGCCGTCGTCGCTGTGGCAGACGATCTCGCCCCAGATCCGCGAGGGCATCTGCGCCGGTCTGGCCGCGAATGACGTGGTCGGCTTCCAGACCGAGCGCTATGCACACAACTTCCTGCGCTGTGCCGAATCCTTTCTGCCCGATGCGAAGGTCGACTACGAGGCCATGACGGTGACGGTCGGGCGCCACGTGGCGCACGCGCGCGCCTACCCGATCAGCGTCGATGTCGAGGCCACCCGACGGGTGGCGCGCTCGCGCTCGGCCGCCCGCCGCCGCGAGGCGCTGGAGGGGATGCGCCACGAGAAGCTCATCGTGCGGGTCGATCGCCTCGAGCCATCGAAGAACATCCTGCGCGGCTTCATGGCCTTCGAGACGCTCCTGGCGCGCACGCCCCGCCTGCGTGGACGGGTCACGATGCTCGCCTTCTTGGTGCCATCGCGAACCAGCCTGCGCGAGTACGGCGACTACGGCCGCAAGGTGCAGGGCGCTGTGGACCGCATCAACGCCCGCTTCGGACGCGCCGACTGGCGCCCGGTGCGCCTCTTCTACGAGAACGACTACGCGCAGGCGCTGGCTGGTCTCTCGATCGCGGACGTCATCCTCGTCAACCCGCTCGTCGACGGCATGAACCTCGTGGCCAAGGAGGCCGCCATCGTCAGCGAGCGCGATGCTGCGCTGGTCCTGTCCGAGACCGCCGGCGCCTTCGACCAGATGGCGGAAGGCGTCCTGTCGGTTGCCCCGGCCGATGTCATCGGCACGGCCCAGGCCCTGCGCGACGGCCTCGCCATGCCGCGCCGCGAACGGGCGCGCCGGCTCGCGCTGCTGCGCGAGGGTGTGGAACGCGAGGACATCACCTGGTGGCTGCGCACCCAGCTCGACGACCTGGCCGAGATCGCCGCCCACCGCCGCTGACCCCGCCCTCCAGATGCGCGATCTGAACCACCCAGGTGACTCAGGCGGGGCTGACCGCTTCGCGCAGCAGGGCCACCAGCTCGCCGGGATCGCGAACGATGAAATCGGCCGCCTCGAGGACTGATTCCGGCGTCTCGCCGGCGGCCCCAACGGCACCGATGCACACCGTCAGCTCTCCGGAATCGCGCAGCGCGGCGGCCGCGCGGAACATGTCGAGGTCCGTCACGTCGTCACCCAGCACCACGATGCCGCGCAGCGCGAAGCGCTCGACGATGGTCCGCAGCGCGGTGCCCTTGTCTCCGGCGCCGGCCGGGCGCAGCTCGACCGACATCTTGCCCTCGCGCAGATCGACGATCGCGGGGTCCAACGCCCCCACCGCGCCCAGGATCGCGGCGCGCGTGGCCACCGGCTCCGGCGACCCACGGTAGTGGACCGTGGCCGAGATACCTTTCGGCTCGAGGACCACGCCGGCCGCCTCGAGCGCAGCAACTCGGGTCATGGCAGCGGCGATCGCCTGCCGTGCCGGACCCAGGCTCGGCGCCGCCTCCGGCTCGGGCGACCCGACCTCGAGCCATTCGAGCCCATGGTTCCCCGCGACGAGCACCGAGTCGTCGCCCAGGAAGCGCCTCGCGTCGAGCGGCGCGCGACCTGTGATGACCGCCACGACAGCCAGCCGGCGGCCAAGCTCGCGCAGCACAGCAACCGCGCCGGGCGCGGGTAGCGCCGCCATCGGATCGGCGACGATCGGCGAGAGCGTGCCGTCGTAGTCGGCGACCAGGCCCGCGGGCTCCGCCGCCAGCGCGCCGCGCAGCATCGCGAGCGGCGTCATCGGGCCGTCATGCGTAGACTCTGCGCCACATGCGACGGTTGCTGACTCCCGGCGTCCTGGCGCCGCTGATCCTGGCGGTGGTGGGCATCGGGCTCATCATCGCAGGCCAGCTTGATCTCGACGCGCGCCCGGGCGCCAGCCTGCCGGATATTCCCGCGCCGTCACGCACCGAGATTGCTGCGACCGCCACGCCGGCGCCAACCGACGAGCCGAGCGAGAGCCAGCTCCCGACCATCTCTCCCACGCCGGAGCCGCTGACCTCGCTCGCCACCCAGCTGCAGATCGAGGCGGTCGGGATCAACGTGCCGGTGCACCAGTCGACGAGCGACGACATCGACGCCTTCCCGCCCGAGTGCTGCGCCTTCATCCTGCAGCAATCCTCGCAGCCGGGGCGCGGCACGAACTCGTACATCTTTGCCCATGCCGTGAACGATCTCTTCAAGCCGCTCTGGAACGTCCAGGTTGGCGACGCGGTGCTGGTGCAGATGGACGACGGCGCGGTCCTGGACTACGTCGTGACCGAGGTGCGGCCGAACGTGCCGTGTCCCGACGAGAACGCCCCCAATCCCGAGCTCAACCCCGAGGCGCTGGGCGTCGAGCTGCCACTCGTGCTGCAGTACGCGCCGGACGACTGCGGCGAGGGGACCCGCTGGACGCAGCCCACCGATCACGAGCGGCTCACGCTGCAGACCAGCCAGGGCTACAACCGCAACTGGGGCGAGCTCGTCGTCATTGCGGAGCCCGCGCCCTGACCGATGCCTCCGCAGCCGGGCGCGTCGCGCCGCGACGCCCGACGACCAGTGCCGGCACCAGCGTCGCGATCGCCACGCCCAGCGCGATGGCGATGACGAGATGCAGCACGTCGGCCGCCTGCCCCCGCGACCAGTCCTCGAGCAGATCGACCAGTCGCCCGCTGCTGCGCGGGTCGACGCCAACGAAATCGGGGCGGCCGAGCTGCGCCACCAGCACATCGCGGCGCCCCGGATCGTTGATCAGCTCCGTAAGCTCGTCGATCCGGTTCTGCCCGATGGAGGTCAGCAGCGCCAGGCCGATGCTCATCCCGACCGTCCGCGTGAGCTGCAGCATCGCCGACGCGACGCCGTAGGCCGATGCCCCGGCCGATTCGACCACCGCGGTCGCGCGCGGTGAGACGGTGAGCCCAAAGCCGGCGCCGTAGATGGCAAGGTCGCGCACCAGCCGGTCGAGACCGACATCGGTGCCCCACCCCAATGCGAGCCACAGACCGATGGCGCTGGTGGCGACGCCGGCCACGGTCGTGATCCGCTCGCCGATGAGCGCGCTCACGCCGCCGCCCACGATGGCGCCGATGGCGATGGCCGCCGTCAGCGCTGTGAGCGCCACGGCCGCCTGCTCCGAGCCGGCCGACAGGACGCGGTCGACGAAGACGGGGCCGCCGATGATCGCGGTCGCCAGCGTGTAGCCGGTGAGCAGGCTGACCGCATTCGCGGCGCTGAACGAGCGGTCGGCGAAGAGGCGCGGGTCGATGATCGGGTCGCGCAGGCGCAGCTCGACGAGGATGAACACGCCGAGCAGCGCGATGCCGGCCACGATGCCGCCGATCACCAGCGGATCGAGCCAGCCGCGTGCGCCGCTCAGCGTCAGGCCGCCCACGAAGGTCACGAGCGCGGCGCTGATGAGCAGCAGGCCGGGCACGTCGATCCGCCCGCGGGCGCGCGGCGTCTCGACCCCGCCGGCGATGACGTAGATGAGCAGCATCGTCACGATCGCGATCGGCACGTTGAGCAGGAAGATCCACTGCCACGGCACGATGTCGACGCGCGGCAGCGGGATGTTGACGTTGAGCAGCACCCACGCCCCGTAGACCGGGCCGACGGCCATGCCGACGAACGTGGCCGCGCCCTCGACGCCCAGCGCGGCGGCGCGCGCGCGACCGCTGAACAGGTGACTGGCCAGCGCCATCGAGAGGGGCACCAGCGCGCCGCCGCCCAGGCCCTGCACGACGCGCGCGACGATCAGCCAGGCGAGTCCCGCCTCGGGCCCCGCGTACCGCGCCAGTCCCGAGCCGAGCGACCCCACCGCGAAGAGCAGCAGCGCCACGACGTACAGGCGCCGCGCGCCCCACAGGTCGGCGGCCCGCCCGGCGAGCGGCATCGCGACGATGTAGGCCAACAGGTAGCCGTTGATGATCCAGCTCACCGCGCCGAGATCGACCCAGCCGCCGAAATCGGCAACGATCGCGGGCAGTGCGATCGCCACCACCATCAGCTCGGCGCCGCCGAGGAGCACGCCAAGTGACGCCGTCACGAGCACCGCCCACGCGGCGACGGGATGCAGCCGCACGTTCACAGCTCGCTGCGCTCCACCGCGAGGCGCGCCACGCCCAGCAGCACCGCCGCGACCAGGATCGACGTGCCGGCCGCGCTCAGTGCGTCGGACAGTGGCTGCTGCCGCGCGGGAAGCTCGGCGAGTAGCCGCAACCCGTCGCCGGGGAGTGGCATACCGGCCGCGATCCCGACCCCGCCGGCGGCGGCCAGCGCTGCGAGGAGCAGCACGGCAACCAGCGCCGCCGGCGCGGGCGCCAGGACGGTTCCGAGCAGCAGTCCCGTCGCAAGGGCGACGAAGAGGTCCGCAAGGACCGCCCCGGCAGCAGCCGCGTATGCCGCCGGCGACCCAGCGCCCTGCAGCAGCCAGCCGAACGCAGCGACCAGGACGAGGCCGGCGACGAGCGGGGCGGCGAGCGCCAGCAGCCAGCCGAACAGCACCGAGCCACGCGGGACGGAGCGGCCCACGAGCCACGCGGCCGCGCCACGACGTCGCTCGGCGCTGAAGCTCCACGCCGACAGGCCGGCCACGAACGCCGCCGCCACGGCGACCCCGGCGGCGAGCCACGGCAGCGGCGCGGCGATCGGGTCGACGAGGCGGACGAGCATGATCGCCACACCCGCCGCGAGCAGCGAACCGATGACTGCCAGCAGGCGGAAGGAGATCCACAGCTCGCGCAGCGCCAGGCCCGCGACCACCGCCGCCTCCCTCACCCGGCTCGCGTCGCTGCGGCCGGCTCCCGACGGTCGGCCAGCGTCTCGATGCCGCGCATGCTGAGCGACAGGCCCTCGCGCTCCAGGTCGGAGATCGGCGCCAGCAGCGCCAGGCGGCCGTGGCGCAGCAGGGCGACGTGGCTGCAGATCCCCACCTCGCGCGCCGGGAAGCGGCTCACCAGCAGCACCGTGCGCCGCGGCGTGTCGTCGGTCAGCAGCGCCCTGCGATCCGCCAGGTCGACCGCGGACAGGGCGTCGTCGAGGAGCAGGACCTCGGGATCGGTCAGCACCGCGGTCGCCAGTGCCACGCGCTGGCGCTCGGCGGCGCCGCCGCGCCGCATCGGTCGATCGGCCGTTGCCAGCAGGCCATGGCTGCGCAGGACCGGCTCGATGCGATTCTGCGGCAGGGCGACGAGCCGCGCGGACAGCTGGAGCGCCTCACGCGGCGTCATCCAGCCATACAGTCCGGCCTGCGGACCCACGTACGAGACGAGGCCTCCGGCCCGCTGGGTGGCGATCGGGTCGAGGCCGGCCAGCCGCACGCTGCCACTGCGTGGCCGGGCCAGGCCGCCGATGAGGCGCAGCAGTTCGCTTGCCGCGGCATCGGGACGGGACACCACCAGCAGGCGCCAGCCAACCGGGACGGCAAGGTCGACCGCGTCGAGCCCCGTGCCTCGGAGCGCGCGGCACAGCACCGCCGCGGGACGCAGGCGACGGGCGGCGGGGTCGGTCCACAGCGCCTCCGGCGTGGAGCTCATGACGACCGATCCTAGCAGCCCTTGACGCGCGGCCCGCCGCCCGAATAGGATAAGCACCCGCTTATATGAATGATCCTTTGATAAAGTTTCACTTCTAGATGACCCCGCATGCCGACGGCCCAGGGGGCCTCGACCTTCGACAGCTGCGTGCCGTGTACCGCGCGCTGGGCGATGAGACGCGACTTCGCATCGTGGCGCTGCTCGCCGAGCGCGGCCCGATGCCGGTGAACGAGGTGTCGACCGGCATCGGCCTCTCACAGCCGCTCATCAGCTGGCATTTGCGCATCATGCGGCTGGCCGGCGTGGTCGAGACGCGGCGCCAGGGTCGCGAAGCGATCTGCCGGCTGCGGGTCGCGGTCTTCGACGAGCTGCACCAGGCGGAGGCGCTGCTGGTCGCGGGCCTGGCCAATTTGGGCGAGACGCCGAGCACCGCTGCGGGCGAGGAGCTGCCCGATGTCGGCTAGCCATCCCGGCGCGCGCACGCGCCTCGGTCGGGGAGATTCGATCGTCCCGAAGTGGCTCAAGGATGCGGGGCGCCTGGCGCTGCTGCCGGTCATCCGCCTGGCGCAGGCGCTGCACCTGACGCCCAATACCGTCACCGTCATCGGCCTCCTGATCGTCGCCGGCGCGTCGCTGCTCATCTTCAACGGCCTGCTGCTGGCCGGCGCCGCCGTCCTGCTGGCGGGGTCCCTGCTCGACGCGGTCGACGGGGCGCTGGCGCGGCTGCAGGGTGGTGGCACCGCCTTCGGCAGCTTCCTGGACTCGACGCTCGACCGCGTCGGTGAGGCGATCCTGTACGCGGGAATCGTCGGCTGGTGGCTGCGCGTCGAGGCGGATCCCACGCTGCCGGTGCTGGCCGCCATCCTGGCGCTCATCGGCTCCTTCATGGTCAGCTACAGCCGCGCTCGTGCCGAGGGCATCGGCGTCTCGGCGGCGGTCGGCCTGGCGCCGCGCACGGAGCGGCTGGCGCTCGTCATCGCGGGGGTGGCCCTGGCCGGGCTCGGCTGGCCCGTCGCGCTGCTGGCCATCCTCTGGCTGATCGTGGCGCTGACAGCGGCCACCGTGGTCCAGCGCATCTGGCATGTCTGGCAAGCGACGCAGGGTCAGCCGGCCCCGTCGACATCGGTCTCCGAACACACACAGGAAAGGTGACATCCTTGGCGAAGAGCAACGGCACGCGGGCGACGAACGGCGACCGACCACACGATGGCAAGGTCCGCGTGGCGATCGTGGGCGTGGGCAACTGCGCATCGAGCCTGGTGCAGGGACGGACCTACTATGAGAAGGCCAGTGAGGACGATTTCGTCCCCGGCCTGATGCACGTCAACCTGGGCGGCTACCACGTGCGCGACATCGAGTTCGTGGCCGCCTTCGACATCGACCGCGAGAAGGTCGGCAAGGACCTGTCGGAGGCCATCTTCGCCGGACAGAACAACACCTTCACGTTCGCCCAGGTGCCGACCACCGGCGTCACCGTCGAGCGTGGCATGACCCATGACGGGCTGGGCAAATACCTCTCCGAGGTGATCCAGAAGGCGCCGGGGCCGACCGCCGACATCGTGGGCATCCTCAAGGAGCGCCAGGTTGACGTCATGGTCAGCTATCTGCCGGTCGGCAGCGAACAGGCGACGAAGTGGTACGCCGAGCAGGCACTGCAGGCGGGCGTGGCGTTCGTCAACGCCATCCCGGTCTTCATCGGTCGCGAGCCGTACTGGCAGCGGCGCTTTGCCGAGGCCGGCCTGCCGCTCATCGGCGATGACATCAAGAGCCAGGTGGGCGCGACGATCACGCACCGCGTGCTGACGCGGCTGTTCATGGACCGCGGCGTGCGCATCGATCGGATGTACCAGCTCAACTTCGGCGGCAACACCGACTTCCTCAACATGCTCGAGCGCGAGCGCCTCGAGAGCAAGAAGATCAGCAAGACGAACGCGGTGACCTCCATGGTCGACTACGAGCTGGCCGACGAGGACATCCACGTCGGGCCCAGCGACTACGTGCCGTGGCTCAAGGACCGCAAGTGGTGCCACATCCGGATGGAGGGCACCACCTACGGCGACGTCCCGCTCAACCTGGAGCTCAAGCTCGAGGTGTGGGACTCCCCCAACAGCGCCGGCGTGATCACCGATGCCATCCGCTGCGCCAAGCTGGGGCTCGATCGCGGCCTGGCCGGCACGCTCGTCGCGCCGAGCAGCTACTTCATGAAGAGCCCCCCGATCCAGATCCACGATGACATCGCCTACAACCGCGTCGAGGCCTTTATCCGCGGCGAGGACAACGAAACGCTGGTCGGCACCGAAAAGCGCGCCAAGCGCGTCCTCAAGCACGTGACCCGCAACGCCGCCAGGGACGTGACGAAGGCAGCCGAAGCCGCGGCCGAGGCGGTTCGCTGATCCATTGAGCGAGCAGCTCGCGGTGCAGGCGGCGCCCACGCTGGACGAGCGCAAGCGCGAGCGCGCGATCTATGTCGCGTACCGCGTCGGCGAGTGGGTCGTCAATGCGCTGCCGCGCTGGCTCGTGCTGGCCGTGGCGGCTGCGGCCGGCAACGTGGCCTACGACGTCGCCGGCGGCAAGCGCGAGCTGGTGCGGGACAACCTCTCGCGCCCGATGCGCCTGCCGGGTGACCACCCCCGGGTGGGTCGCGCGGCGCGGCGCGCGTTCCGCGCGTATGCCAAGTACCTCGTCGACATGATGCGCATGGCGACGCTGACGCCCGAGGCAGCGGAGCGGCTGGTGCGGGTCGAGAATCCGGAGATCCTGGAGGAGGCGCGCCGCTCGGGGGGTACGGGGGTCCTCGTCTGCACGGTCCACGTCGGCGGCATGGACCTCATCGGTCCGGCGCTGCAACGAGTGGGCGAGACCCTGAACGTGGTGGCCGATGACACGACCTACGGCCGCCTCTACGACCACCTCGCGGCGATCCGCCGCCGCAACGGGATGTTCCTCATCGGCTGGCGTTCGTTGCGCGGCCTCTTCCGCGCGCTGCGCGCCGGCGAGAATGTCGTCCTCTTCTGTGACGGCGGCTACAGGCGGGGTGACGTGCCGGTCGAGTTCTGCGGCGAGGCGACCACCTTTCCGGCCGGGCCGGCGACGCTCTCGGCGCGCACCGGCGCCGCGATGGTGCCGGCCACCTGCCGTCGGACGCGCACCGATCACTTCGTGGCCGCCGGCATGCCTCTGATTCATGCCCGGGGCACCGATCCGGCCTCGATCCAGCGGGCCACCCAGCAACTCGCCGACGAGCTGAGCGCGGTCATCCGCCAGGACCCGGGGCAGTGGTACATGTTCCGACCCGTCTGGCCACAGACCGATGCGGAACGTGCCGCCGCGCGAGCGGCGCTCGACGCCGCGCGGGCTGGCGAGGACTGGACGCGGCGACCTGCGTCATAGTCAGCGGGTGCTGCTCACGTTCGGCCTGCGCCTGGCCGATGCCATCGTTTCGCGCCTTCCCGCGCGCGCTGCCTACCTGCTCGCCGACGTTGGCGGCGACGCGTGGCACCGCCTTGCGCCCCGGCGACGCGCGCTGGTGACCGCGAACCTGGCCCGGGTCAGCCGCGCCATCGGGCGCCCCGACAGCGGCCGGCGGCTGCGGCGCCTGGTGCGGGATGCGTTCCGCGCCCACGCCCGCTACTACGTGGAGCTGCTTCGCTATCGCACGTACGGTCCCGAGCACGTCCGCGAGCATATCGGCATCGATGACTGGGACAGGCTCGAAGGGGAGCTGCGCGGGCAGGCGACGGTCATCGCGCTCCCCCATCTCGGCAACTTCGAGCCGCTCGGCAACTTCCTGGGCCTGCACGGCCTGCCCGCCACGGCACCGATCGAAGAGATCGAGCCACCGGGGCTGTTCGAGTTCATCATGGCCCGGCGCGCCAGCGGATCGGCGTCGGTCCAGGTCGTTCCGCTGTCACGCGCGAGGCGCCCGATGTTCGACGCGCTGCGGCGCGGCGAGATGGTGGCGCTCGTCGCGGACCGCGATATCTCCGGCGATGGCCTGCCGGTCACGCTCTTCGGACATCCGACCACGCTCCCGGCGGGACCCGCCACGCTGACCCTGCTCGGCGGGGCTCGGCTCATGACGGCGCGCGTCCTGCGCGTGGCTCCCGACCAGTTCCGCGGCAGTGGCACGTGGCTCGACGTGGAGCTGAGCGGGGATCGGCGCGCGGACATCGCGACGATGACCCAGCGCATCGCCGAGCGGTTCGAGGCGGCGATCGCCGAGGCGCCAGAGCAGTGGTGGGGCGCGTTCCAGCCCATCTGGCCGGACCTGGCCGGCGGGGACGCGTCGTGAGCGGGCCACGATCTGACGGCGAGCGCGGCATGGCCGACATGCACCTGCACACGCTCTACTCCGACGGCACGGCCGGTGTCGCGGCGATCCTGGACCACGTCGAGCACGCCACGCAGCTCGATCTCATCGCGATCACCGATCACGAGCGGATCGACGGCGCGCTGCGGGCGCGCGAGCTGCACGATGCCGGCGACTTCCGTTTCGAGCTGGTCGTCGGCGAGGAGATCACCACCCGCCGCGGCCACGTCCTGGCGCTGTTCGTGACCGAGTGCATCCCCGCCCTGCGCCCGCTGGACGAAACATTGGAGCGGATCCACGACCAGGGCGGCATTGCGATCGCGGCGCATCCGCTCGCGCTGCTCACGCCGTCGCTCGGGGCGCGATCGCTCCTGCAGCGCCACGCCGATCCGCGGCCGGAGCGGCGGCTGGACGCGATCGAGCTCGTCAATCCCTCGGCCGCGGGACGATCCCGCGCGGCGGCGCGCCGCTCGCTGAACACGGGCACGCTGCATCTGCCGGAGGTCGGCAACAGCGACGCGCACGTCCTCGAGGGCGTGGCCACGGCCTGGACCTGGTTCCCCGGAACGAGCGCGGAGGCGTACCGTGCCGCGATCGCGGACGGCACGGTCGAGGCCGCGGGCAGCTACTGGAGCACGTGGCACAACGTGGCGGTCTACGGGCGGCAGCTCGTCGCCAAGAGCAGGCACCTGCGACACACCATCCGCCCCGACGGGGAGTGGCGATGACCTCGCGCGGCCTGCTCAAGATCGGCATCGTCAGCCCGTACGGCTATCCGCATCCCGGCGGCGTGAATGACCACGTCCGGAACCAGTACGAGGAGATGCGGCGCATGGGCCACGACGTGTGGATCATCACCAGCCGCTATGGCAAGCAACGCGAGAACGAGGGCCACATCATCCGCCTCGGAACCGGGTGGGCCTTCCCGACCAACGGCAGCGTGGGCCGCGTGACGCTGAGCTGGCGCTTCAAGCAGAAGGCGCGGGAGCTGCTCGAGGAGCAACGGTTCGACATCCTGCACTTCCACGAGCCACTCGTGCCGTTCCTGTCGCCCACGATGCTGGACCAGTCAGGGACGGTGAATATCGGGACCTTCCATGCCTTCGGTGGGTTCAGCCCCAGCTACCTCGTCGGACGGCGCTTCGCCCGCCATCTCGCGGATCGCCTGGATGGTCGGATCGCGGTCAGTGGTGCGGCGCGCCATTTCATCAACCGCTACTTTCCCGGCGATTACGAGATCATTCCGAACGGCGTGAACCTGGAGCTGTACGACAGCGCCCAGCCCTTCGAGGCGCTGCGCGACGGCACGCTGAACATCCTGTTCGTCGGTCGCTTCGAGGAGCGCAAGGGCCTGATCCATCTCCTCAAGGCGTACCACCGCCTGCGCAAGCGGCACGTCGATGCCCGACTGCTCGTCATCGGTGCGGGACCCAAGCTGCGCGAGTACCGCCGCTTTGTCGGCTACCGTCGCATCCGCGACGTCGAGTTTCTGGGTCGCGTCGATGACGAAGCCAAGGCGCGCTACTTCGCCAGCGCCGACATCTTCTGCGCGCCGAACACCGGGCAAGAGAGCTTCGGGATCGTGCTGCTCGAGGCCATGGCGGCGGGTGTGCCGATCGTCGCCAGCGATATCCACGGCTTCAAGCAGGTCGTGCAGCGCAACGTGCAGGCACTGCTCGTCGAACCCCGCAACCCGCGCGCGCTGGCCGCCGCCCTCTACAAGCTGGCCCAGGACCCCGACCTGCGGCACCGGATGGGTGAAGCGGGCCGCGAGCGGGCACAGGATTACAGCTGGCCGCGCGTCACCGAGCGCGTCGTGGACTTCTACCACGAGACCCGCGAGCGCGTCCTCGCCGGCCGCTGACCGCCGCCGTGGCCGGAATCCCGGGTGATTCACCGGTGCATCAAACGGCGGGTATCTCGTAGTAGCCGGCCGTCTCATTCATGGGTGAATCAAACGAGCCCGTTTGGCTGGGTTCGGCTCCGTTCTGGCCCGATTTCATTCACAAGTGAATACCGCGGCGGGTAACTCCGACTTCCGGGCCGTTTCATTCAGACCTGAATCGCGCGGGAATGGAACGGGTCGCTTCTGCCGCTACAGAGGCCGCCGCCAGGCAGCTTCGCGGCTGATCTCGACGAAGCCGGCACGCTCGTACAGGCCCAGCGCGCCCGTCGGATTTTCGGCATCGACGCCCAGGATCGCGCTCGTCAACCCGCGTTCGCGGAGCACGTCGAGCGAGCGCGCGACGAGTGCGGCGCCCAGCCCCCGACGTCGCCACGGACGCCGGACGAAGACCGAGTCGAGCCAACCGCGCTGGACGCCCAGCAGCTCGTTCTCCCGAGCATCGATGATGTTGAGCAC
>JBDTNK010000033.1:0-22921 GCA_039933775.1 Chloroflexota bacterium
GAACCAGGGGCGCCGATGGCGAGGCCTGGCGACCGCTCACCGTCCGCGAGTTCGAGGTCGCTCGCCTGATTGCCGACGGCCTGACCAACGCCCAGGTAGCGGCGGAGCTTTTCGTCTCGCCCAAGACGGTGAGCGCCCACGTGGAGCACATCCTGGCCAAGCTCGGCGTTGCTCGGCGGACCGAGATCGCTGCCTGGGCCACCACGGTGCGCAGCGTCGAGACGCGCGCGATCCGCACCGGCCTCTCGACGGCGGGCACGGGCTGAGGATCTGCAGGCCGGCAGTCCGGCCGGCGGTCAGGGGCGGTCGGGGATGTCGGGTGCCTCGCCCTGTGGCGCCTCGTCGTCCTCGTCACTGATCGGCACGCCGTCGGGCGCGCTGATGGTCGCTCCATCGTCGTCGTACAGGCCGCCTGACTCGGACGAGGACGCCGCCAGCGTGGAGCCATCGACCTCCGTCGAGCGTCGTGGCTGTCCGGGGGAATCGTCGCGGGCGTCGTTCATCGGTCCATTCACAGGTGCAGGTGAGCCGATGCGCCGCATGCTGCGTGCCATGTTCAGGATGCTGGCAGTCGCGCCGAACGTGCGGGCGTCGTAGCATTGGGGTCCCCGCGATTGCACTCGCGGCTGTTCGCACGAAAGGGTGTCGCACCAACATGACTCAGCTCGCCGATCGGCCGGCCCAGGCCGATTCCTCGCTCGATCGTCTCCACCATTGGATCGGGGGCCGGCCCTTCGTCGGAACCAGCGGCCGCCACGGGGACATCTACAACCCCGCGACCGGCGAGGTCGCACGCGAGGTCGACTTCGCGAGCGTGGAGGATGTCGGTGCCGCGGTGGCCGCCGCGCGAGAGGCATTCCCGGCGTGGCGCGCGCTCTCGCTGTCGCGACGCACGGAGATCCTGTTCCGCATCCGCAACATGGTGGAACAGCACCACGAGGAGATCGCGGCGCTCCTCACTCGCGAGCACGGCAAGGTGCACAGCGACGCCATGGGCGAGGTCGCCCGCGGCATCGAGAACATCGAGTTCGCGACCGGCATCTCGCACCTGCTCAAGGGCGGCTTCACCGAGCAGGCCAGCACCGGCGTCGACGTGTACCAGATCCGCCAGCCACTCGGCATCGTGGCCGGCATTACGCCCTTCAACTTCCCGGCCATGGTCCCGATGTGGATGTTCGCCAACGCGCTGGCCTGCGGCAACACGTTCATCCTCAAGCCGAGCGAGAAGGATCCATCGGCATCGGTCTTCATGGCAGAGCTGCTCAAGGAAGCCGGCGTGCCCGACGGGGTCTTCAATGTCGTGCACGGCGACAAGGTGGCGGTCGACGCCATCCTGGAGCACCCGGAGATCGCGGCGATCAGCTTCGTGGGCTCCACGCCCATCGCGCGCTACATCTATGAGACGGGCACCAAGCAGGGCAAGCGCGTGCAGGCGCTGGGCGGCGCCAAGAACCACATGATCGTTCTGCCCGATGCTGACGTCGACATGGCGGCCGATGCCGCGGTGTCGGCCGGCTACGGCTCGGCGGGCGAGCGCTGCATGGCGATCTCCGTCCTGGTCGCGGTCGGCGACGTGGCCGATCCGCTCATCGCGGCGATCGAGGAGCGCCTGCCCAAGATCAAGATCGCCCCCGGCGACGAGGAGGGCGCCGAGATGGGCCCGCTCGTCACGCGCGAACACCGCGACAAGGTGGCGGGCTACATCGACTCGGGTGCCGCCGAGGGTGCGACGGTGCGCGTCGATGGCCGCGAGCACGTGCTCTACCAGGAGGGCAAGGGCTTCTTCCTGGGCGTTTCGCTGCTCGATCACGTCTCGCCTGAGATGGAGTGCTACCGCGACGAGATCTTCGGTCCGGTGCTGCAGATCGTGCGCGTCGACTCCTACCCCGAGGCGCTGAAGCTGGTCAATGACAACCAGTACGGCAACGGCACCGCGATCTTCACCCGTGATGGCGGCGCGGCGCGGCAGTACCAGTTCGACGTCAACGTCGGGATGGTCGGGATCAACGTGCCGATCCCGGTGCCGGTCGCCTACTACAGCTTCGGCGGCTGGAAGGCCTCGCTCTTCGGCGACATCCACATGTACGGGCCCGAGGGCATCCAGTTCTACACGCGTGCCAAGGTCGTGACCGCCCGCTGGCCCGATCCGGGCACGTCTTCGGTCGACCTGGGGTTCCC
Organism: Chloroflexota bacterium; assembly: GCA_039933775.1. GTDB lineage: Bacteria > Chloroflexota > Limnocylindria > QHBO01 > QHBO01 > JBDTNK01. The sequence continues at coordinate 2,179 of JBDTNK010000033.1, forward strand.
GCGCACGCGCTGAGCCTTGATCCGGACTGCTGCCGGTGGCGCCGTCAGCCGATATATCACTACTGATATAACCGCTGACGGCGCGACGTACCGCGGTGCTGGGCCGGCGCTCGCGACGAGCGCTTGCCTGCGACCGCGCCCGCTGAGCGCTGGTCGGCCAACGTTCGGCCTGCGCGTGCGCTTGCCTGCCAGCGGTGCTAACGGAGAAGCGGGCTTCCAATGCACCGTCGGCTTGCCCACCAGTGGTGCTAACGGAGAAGCAGCGCCGTTTCGAGCGGTCAACCTGTCCACGTATTGCCTCGGGCGGCAAATCAGGGACGATCTTGGTGGCAATCGAGCTTCTGCTTCGCCATTAGCCCCGCCCGGGGGAAACATCGCGCGCGAGGTCCACCCGGTCGGCGCGGCTGCTCACCCGAGGGAGCCCAGGTAAGCCGCCGATACGCGAGCGGTAAGCGGCATCCGCCACGATCCCAGGCATGCCGACACGAACGCGCCCGCTGTACGAGGCAGACCGCCTGGCGCGCTGGCAGTTGGTCACCATCGGTCGAGAGCTGCGCGTCGCGCGAATCATCGCCGGCCTCACACAACGCGAGGTGGCGGAGCGGTTCGAGACGTCGGCCTCGCGCGTCTGCCGCGTGGAGGGCGGCCAGATCGCGACGCTTCGCCTGGCCGATCTCACCCGCCACGCTGCGATCGTCGGCCTCAAACCGTATGTGCGGCTGTACCCCCTCGCGCGCCGGTTGCTCGACGCCCGGCAGCTCGCCCTTCTCGGACGGCTGCACGAGCGTATCGGGCCAGCCTGGAAGTGGGAGACCGAGGTTGCGATGCCGATTCCGGGCGACCTGCGCGCGGCTGATTGCCGGATCTCGATCCCGACCTGCGTGATCGAGGCTTACACGCGGTTCGCCGATTACCAGGCGCAGAGCCGCTCGGGGCAGCTGAAGCTTCGCGATCCGGGCGCGGATCACCTCATCCTGCTCGTGGAGGGCACGAGGGCGAACCGTCGGGCCGTCGCGGAGGCATCGGCGCGCATGAACGGCAACGAGGACTTCCCGCTCGGAACGCGTGAGATGCCCGCGGCGCTGGCCGAAAGCCGAGATCCAGGCGCCAACGGAATCGCGTTCCTGTAGCGTCCCGCCGGTCCGAGATCCGAGCGGCATCATCGGTCTGTGATCCTGCGACAATGGCGAGCCAATGACTGATCGATTCGAGACGCTGGCGGTTCACGCCGGCGCTGAGCCTGATCCCGCGACCGGGGCCGTCGTGCCGGCGATCCAGATGAGCACGACGTTCAAGCAGGACGGCGTGGGCGGGCTGCGCGGCGGCTTCGAGTACGGCCGCAGCGACAACCCGACGCGCCGTGCCCTCGAGGCGGTGATCGCTGCGCTCGAGGGAGGGAGCCATGGCCTGGCCTTTGCCTCTGGCCTGGCCGCAACGCATGCCGTCTTCGGGCTGCTCGAGCCCGGCGACCGAATGGTGATGACCGATGACGTCTACGGCGGCACCGCGCGCCTGGCGCTGCGCGTCATGGGTCGCTACGGGATCAAGACCGATGCCGTCGACCTGCGGGACCTCGACGCGGTCGCCGCCGCGCTGGCTGGTGAGCGGCCGGCGCGCATGGTCTGGATCGAGACGCCGACGAACCCGCTGCTCAGGGTGGCCGACATCAGCGCCATCACCAGGCTGGCCGCCACGACCGGCGCGATGACCGTCGTCGACAACACCTTCGCGACACCGTTCCTGCAGCGGCCGCTCAGTCTTGGCGCGGATCTCACGGTGCATTCGGCGACGAAATACCTGGGTGGCCACAGCGACGTGATCGGTGGGCTGATCGCCACGCGCTCCGACGACCTGTCGGAGCGGCTGCGCTTCCTGCAGAACGCGCAGGGCGCCGTGCCGAGCCCCTTCGACGCGTGGCTGTTGATGCGCGGCATGCGCACGCTGGCCGTACGGATGGAGCGCGCCTGCGCCAACGCGGGGATCATCGCGGTCTGGCTCACCGGACGGCCCGAGGTGGAGCGGGTCCACTACCCGGGCATGGCCGATCACCCGCAGGCCGAGCTCGTCGCGCGCCAGATGCGCCTGCCGGGTGCCATGGTCAGCTTCGAGCTGCGCGGCGGCGAGGCGGCCGCGCGCGCGGTGGCCGGCGCCACGCGCCTCTTCACGCTGGCCGAGTCGCTCGGCGCGGTGGAATCGCTGATCGAGGTGCCATCGGTCATGACGCACGCGTCCGTCGCAGGATCGCCCATGGAGGTGCCCGCGGCGCTGGTGCGGCTGTCGGTGGGGATCGAGAGTGTCGACGACCTGATCGCGGACCTCGAGGCGGCGTTCGGCGCAGCCGGCGGATGACCGAGCAGTCGCCGGACCGCGAGGAGCCGCCGCACCGAGAGGAGCCGCCGCACCTGCCCGACGATGGGCCAACCGAGCTCGTCCCCACCGATGACGGCGAGATGGTCGAGCGTCTCTCCGGCGGGACGGCCACGCTGCTGCTCGTCTGGCTCATCGGCGTCGGGGCCTTGAGCGCGCTCCTCGCGGCGGGAATCCTGGCCCGCGTCTTCCGCCAGGAGCTCGGTGCGGCGCAGCTCTTCAGCGATTTTGGCTTCTACGTGGCGCTGGCCGGCGCCTCGGGGCCGTGCGTCCTGTGGCTCGCCGGTCGGGCACAGGGCCATTCGCTGGGCTGGTTCGTGCTGACCGCTGCCAAGATCGGGCTGGTGATGCTGGGCCTGTTCCTGGCCGTGGTGCTGATCGCGGTGCTCATCCTGGGCGGGCTTCCGGGCGCCGGCGTGCTGCTCGTCGCGGGAATCTTCGTCGTCGCGGTGCTCGTGCTCAGCGTCATCTGGGCCCTGGCCGTGTGGGGCGCCGACCGCTATATCGCCAGGGCCCGCATCGACGCCTGAGACGCCCCGAGGCCGTAAGTGGCGGGTAACGGCGCGGTAAGCGGCGTCATGCATCCTGCGGGGCATGGCACAGAGCAAGCATCGACGCAAGGGACACAATCGCCTTCCAGCATCCATCAGCACCGGGAAGATGAGCGCCACGCTTTCCCCGGAATTTCGGGCGCGGAGCGCGGGGCCGGGAACCTCGGTACCGGACGAGCGTGAGCTGCGGGAAGCGCTCGCATCAATCCCCGAGGACTTCGACTGGGATTGGACTCGCACGCGCCTGGTCCCGCTCTTCGAGCGCGGCGGAGCCGAGGGCACGACCGGTGACCCGATGATCAACGCGCTCACCTCGCTCGGCGTGGGCATTGGCTTTGGCGTCGAGATCGGGCCGATGCTGGCGCGCGTGACGAGGTCCATGACGCAGCGCTGGGAGACATCGGTCGAGCAGATCGAGCACGTCGCATTCGAGAACCTGCAACGGGCCGTTGCCGATCTTGATCGGCGTGACCTTCAGCCGGCCGTCTTCAACGGCCACATGATGCGCGCGCTGCCGAACCCGCAGGGATGGGCCTCATCGGTCATCCTCGCCGGCGAGGCGGCGTTGACGCGGATCTTCGGTGGGCACGACCAGGTCTTCACGACGCCGACCCGAAATGTCCTCATCGCGTTCGACGCGCAGGTTCCGTTGCGCGCGGTGATGGACGTGACGGTCGCGTTGGAGGAGCTCGACCCGCACCCGCTCATGCTCGAGCCGTTCCTGCTGCGCGATGGCCGGCTCAGCTGGGCCGCCACGGTGAGCGACGAGGAGCTCGAGTAGCCCGTCAGACCTCGTACGTGGCCAGCTGCTCGGCGACCTCCACGGAACCGTGAAAGACGCGTGCTGCCTCGTCGCGGGCCCAGGCCCCGCCGTCGGAATCGACGGGCAGATGGGTGAGCACCAGCCGCTCGACGTCGCCGGCGGCCGCGACCTCGCCGGCCTCGGATGGCAGCAGATGGCCGCGTCCGTCAGGTTCGGCGCCGTCCTCGGCCAGCGAGCGCAGTGCCGCCTCGCACACGAAGAGCGAGGCGCGGCTGGCGAGACGCGACAGCGCCTCGCACGGCGCCGAGTCCGCTGAATAGGTGAGCAGGTTTCCATTCTCCCCGTCACCGCGGGCGATCACGCGGAAGCCCCAGGTCGGAATGAAATGCTTCGTCGCGGCCGGCTCCAGGCGCAGCGCGCCGGACGACGAGGCGATCTCGATCGGCCGCTCGCCATCGTGCTCCTCGACGGCGAAGCTGCGGTCGAAGAACTCTGGGAAGCCGGCGCCGCGCGCGATGTCATGCAGCTGGTCGCGGGATCCGGGCGGCAGGATGACGCGCAGCCGGCGTGGCGCAACCTCGGCCCATGGATACGCATAGCGGAGGGTCACAAGGTCCAGGAAGTGGTCGGTGTGCATGTGGCTGATCACGACCGCGTCCAGGTCGGTCGGCTGCGCGCGGCGCAGCAGCTGCGAGACGACGCCCGGCCCGGCGTCGAGCAGGATGCGTGTGCCGCCGCCCTCGACCAGGTAGCCGGCGCATGCCTCACCGGGGTTCGGGCGCGCGGGACTGCGGCCCAGCACGGTCAGTCGCATCGGTCAGTTCGCGTGCCGAGCGGGGAATCGCGGGGAGATGGCGCAAAGCCCGGGAGTGGCGGCGAGCGTGTCGCCCTGGGCGTCGATGGTCAGCGCTCCTCGATCGGAACGTAGGCGCGCTCGGCGGCGCCGGTGTACACCTGTCGCGGCCGGCCGATCTTCGTGTCGGGCGACTCGATCATCTCCTTCCACTGCGCGATCCAGCCCGGCAGGCGTCCGATCGCGAAGCAGTTGGTGAACATGTTCTTCGGGAAACCGATGGCCCGATAGATGAGCCCCGAGTAGAAGTCGACGTTCGGGTACAGCTTGCGTTCGAGGAAGTATTCGTCGCTGCTGGCGACCTCCTCGAGCTTCTGGGCCACCTCGAACAGGCCGTCGTCGGCCCCGGTCGCGGCGAGCACCCGCTCCGCGGCGCGCTTGATGATCGTGGCGCGCGGGTCGAAGTTCTTGTAGACCCGATGCCCGAAGCCGGCGAGGCGGAAGCTGTCGTTCGGATCCTTGGCGCGATTGACGTACTTCGTGACGTCGCCGCCGTCCGCCACGATCCGCTCCAGCGTGTTGATGACCGCCTCGTTGGCGCCGCCGTGCAGCGGCCCCCACAGGGCGCTGATGCCGGCGCTGATCGAGGCGTACAGGTTCGTGTGTGCGCTGCCCACCATGCGCACCGTCGAAGCGGAGCAGTTCTGCTCGTGATCGGCGTGCAGGATGAGGAGCAGATCGAGCGCCTCGGCGATCTCCGGCTTGACCTCGTACGCCTCCGAAGGCACGCCGAACATCATCGAGAGCAGGTTCGCGGCGTAGCCAAGATCGTTGCGCGGGTAGACGTATGGGTGCCCGACCGCCTTCTTGAACGACCACGCGGCCAGTGTCGGCAGCTTGGCGATGAGTCGATTGGTGGTGATCGCGACGGCTGCCGGATCGAAGATGTTCTGGCTGTCCGGATAGAACGTGCTCATGCCCACGACGCCCGCCGCAAGGACGGCCATCGGGTGAGCATCGGTCGGGAAGGAGTCGAAGAAGTGGCGCATCTCCTCGCGGATCAGCGAGTGGCGCGTGATCCCGGTCACGAAGCTCGTCAGCTGCTCGCGCGTCGGGAGTTCGCCGTAGATGAGCAGGTACGCGACCTCCAGGAAGGTCGAGTGCTCGGCGAGCTGCTCGATCGGGTAGCCGCGGTAGCGCAGCACTCCGGCTTCGCCGTCCAGGAAGGTGATGGCGCTGGTGCAGCTCCCGGTGTTTCCATACCCGATGTCCAGGGTGATCAGCCCTGATTCGGCCCGGAGGCGGCTGATGTCGATCGCGGCCTCGTCCTCCGTGCCGCGCACGACGTTCAGGTCGAAGGACCGATCACCGTGGCGCAGCTGCGCCGTCTCGGGTGCCTGCGCCGCGTCGTTCGTCACGGGAGTAGCTCGCGCACCGCGTCGCGCTCCTCGATGAGCTCGTCGCGCGTGGCGTCAATCTTTGCCTGAGCCCACGGTGCATGCTCGATGCCGCCCACGATCTCCACGACTCCCGGCGCCGTGGCGCGCAGCGGATAGCTGAACACGAGTCCCTCGGGGATGCCGTAGCCGCCCTCGGCGGGCGCGGGGATCGCGGCGCTGAAAATCGCGCCGGTCGGCTGGGTGATGTTGCGCACCGTATCGATGACTGCATTGGCGGCACTCGCCGCGCTGCTCTGCCCGCGTGCCTTGATGATCGCTGCGCCGCGCTGCTGGACGGAGCTGATGAATTCGCCGCGCAGCCACGCCGCGTCGCCGATCACCTCGGTCGCGGGTCGCCCGCCAATCGTGGCGTGGTCGACATCGGGGAACTGCGTCGAGCTGTGGTTGCCCCAGATCGCCAGGTCGCGCACATCGGTCACCGGCACACCGGCCTTCTGCGCGAGCTGCGATCGGCCGCGGTTCTCGTCGAGCATCGTCATGGCAAACCATCGGTCGCGTCCGATCCCGGAGGCGTTGGCGGACGCGATGAGGCAGTTGGTGTTGCACGGGTTACCGACCACGAGGGTGCGGACGTCATTGGCCGCATCGGCTGCGATGGCGCGTCCCTGGGTCGTGAAGATGCCGCCGTTGATCGTCAGCAGGTCCTTGCGCTCCATGCCCGCCTTGCGCGGCACGGCACCGACCAGGAGCGCCCAGTTGACGTTGCTGAACGCCTCGTTCGTGTCCGCGGTGCACACGATTCGATCGAGGAGTGGAAAGGCGCAGTCGTCGAGCTCCATGCGCACGCCATCGAGCGCCGGCAGCGCCTGCTCAAGCTCCAGCAGCTGCAGCGTGACGCGCGTATGCGGGCCGAACATCTGGCCCGAGGCGATCCGGAAGAGCAGCGCGTAACCGATCTGGCCGGCGGCGCCGGTGATCGCCACCGTCACATGCGAGTCGGGCATCGTTCTCCGTTGAGGCGAGAAAGGGGATTCGAGTGTAGCGCAGGCGCCTGGTTCGCGGCCCGATCAGGCGGCCGCGCCGCGCGGACGGGGCGTCACCAGTCGCGCGGCCGGCCGCTCACGCCCTCCGCCCAGTCGGAAAGTGCCGTCGCCATGGATCGAAAGGCCATCTTCGGCAGCCAGCGCGGGACATCCGCGCGCGTCACCCAGGCGTGGTCGCTCGACTCGTCGTCGAGCTGGACGACCGGCGTCGCCTCGCGCGGCCGTGCCAGGTACACGGTCGCGACGGCATTCCCCGGACGGCTGGTGTAGACACCGATGAGTCGGAGAAGCTCGACCTCGAAGCCCGCCTCCTCGCGCGTCTCGCGCATGGCCGCCTCCTCCGGCGACTCGCCCGGATCCAGGTAGCCCGCCGGCAGGTCCCAATCGCCAGATCCCGGTTCCACCGCCCGACGCAGCAGCAGGACCGATGGCTCCGCTCCGCCGGAGCGCACCCATTCGACGAGCGTGCCCGCCGCCGGCTTGGGGTTGCGGTACCAGCGCCAGCCACATCGCTCGCAGACGATCGGTGTCTCAGTGGGCTGCGCGCAATGCGGACAGAGAGGGACGGTGCTCACCTGGGGAGGGTAGCGCGAGGGACGGCCAGCGCGCCTAGCCGGCCTCTCGCGCCACGAATGCATCGATCCGAGCTCGCAGGTCGTCGCGCGCAGCGCGGAAAGCCGCGAGCCGCTCGTCGTTGGAGCCAGACACGGCCGCCGGATCGTCGATGGACCAGTGGGCCGTCGCGCGCGCCCCGGGGAAGACGGGACAGCTCTCCTTCGCCTGGTCGCAGACGGTGATGACCCAATCGAACGACTCCCCGAGCATTGGCGCCATCGCTTTGCTCGCCTGGGCGCTGATGTCCATGCCCAGCTCGCCCATCACAGCGATCGCCTCGGGACGGACCAGCGTGGCCTCGGTCCCGGCCGAGTGAACCTCGAACCGCTCTCCGGCGAGCGATCGCAGCAATCCTTCGGCCATCTGGCTGCGGGCGCTGTTATGGGTGCACAGGAACAACACGCGAGACCGCCTCATGTCGGACAGTCTCGCGCACGACGGTCCAAGGAGGAGTGGACATCGTGTGGAAAACCCGACCGCGACGACCGAAAGATGCGGATGACCACGCTTGCCAACCCGCGATCTTCGGACGGATACTGTTGGCGTCCCGAAGGGGCAGCCACAAGCGCCGGAGATTCATCGAAGGCACGGAGGCGGTTCCTTCGGGACGTTTTCATGTCCGCCGTCAGGCGGGACCGCCGCTCCCCAGGTTGCGCTGCAGGCGGCGCACGACCTCGGCGGCCTCGTCGCCCGGCTCGCGTCCCGGCTCCGACGAGGGGCCGGCGAAGGTGCCGAACTGCCGGTCACCGGCGTCGCCGAGCCCCGGCACGATGTAGCCGCGCTCATTCAGCTCGCGATCGACCGCCGCCACGTGGATGTCGACATCGGGATGCTCGCGCGCCAGCGTGGCGATGCCCTCCGGAGCGGCGATGAGCGACACCTGCTTGATTCGCGCAGCGCCCCAGGCTTTGAGGATGTCAACCGTCGCGGCGGCCGAGCCGCCGGTGGCGAGCATCGGGTCCAGGATGAGGCATACCTGGACCGATGCGGCATCGGGCAGCTTGTTGTAGTACTCAACCGGCTTGAGCGTGCGCTCGTCGCGGTACAGGCCGATGTGCCAGACCTCGGCGGCCGGCATGAGCTCGAGCATCGCGTCGACCATGCCCAGCCCGGCACGCAGCACCGGCACCAGGCCGACGCGCGGCTCGAGCCGGACGCCCTGCATCGGCTCCAACGGCGTGTGGATCTGGCGCGGGTGCGTGGTCAGGTCGGCCATCGCCTCGTAGCCGAGCAGCCATGAGAGCTCGCGCACCAGCTCGCGGAACTTCTTGGGCTCGGTGCTCGTGTCGCGCAGCAGCGCGAGCTTGTGCGCCACGAGGGGATGCCGCGAGACGTGGACGTTCGCCGGAAGCTCAGCCATTGGCGCGCATTCTAGTGTCCCGGCAGCGCTCACTCATCGGTCCGAACACGCAGTCCATTGTGATTTGGCGAGGGCTGGTAGGCTGTACCATCCTTGCACGCCACCCGGGGGCGTCGCCGCCACAGGAGGAACACCAAGACTCATGGTCTTCGGATCCAGGCGTGATCAGAAGCCCGATACGCTCTCCCGCGAGGACGTTGTCGGCAACCTCTATCCAGAAAACCTTTCGAGTGAGGCCCAGATGACACCGTCACCGGAGATTCGCCGCGACGAGCGCGGCAACGAGAGCGTCATCGATCCCCACGCGCGCTTCAACGGCAAGTACGTCAGCGATCGCGACCTGCGGATCGAGGGCGAGGCACAGGGCGAGATCGAGTGCCAGGGCACCCTGATCATCAGCCCACAGGCGCGCGTCCGGAGTGCGATCAAGGCCCACAACGTCGTCATCAACGGCGACTACGAGGGCGACGTCGACTGCGGCGGGCGATTCGAGATCGGTTCCACCGGTCGAGTCAAGGGCCAGGTCAAGACCCAGGTGCTGGTCGTCAAGGAAGGCGCGCACTGGGAGGGCTCGGTCGTCATGTCGCGCGAGGGCCGACCGCAGGCCGCTCCCGGGCAGCCGGGACAGCCCGGACAGCCCGGACAGCGTCCCCAGGGTGATCGACCCGCGTCGGCGGGCGCGCCGACGGGCCCGGGCGCCAGCGGTGGCCAGCCGAGCGTGTTCAGCAAGCAGGACCGCGAGGGGCAGCCGCAGGGCGAGCGGTCCGCGACCGGCTCCGGATCCAACTCGTAACGCGCGCGCACGGACCGATGACGATCGCGGGCCTCACGTCCCGCGATCGCTGATCACCAGCCAACGACGCTGAGGTGCCCGCCGCAAGGCGTTCCGCCGGCGTGGCGCCGCCGACGCTGGTCGAGGTGACCCGCGGCGACCACGTCGAGTCGCGTCACCGCGGCGCCATCGCGGTCGTGGCCCCCTCGGGCGAGCTCATCGCTCGCACCGGCGATCCCGACACGCAGATCTTCCTGCGCTCGTGTGCCAAGCCGTTCCAACTGGCGCCGTTCGTCGCCTCCGGCCGCTTCGACGAGTACGGCCTGGGGACCGATGCGCTGGCCATCATGGCCGCCAGCCACTCGGGCGAGGATCGCCACGTGCGAACGGTGCAGGCAATCCTGCGCACCGCCGGCATCCCGACCTCGGCGCTGGCCTGCGGCACGCACCCGCCGTATGACCGCGAGACGAACCGCCGCCTGATCGCCGACCGCGAGTCACCGACGGCGCTGCGCCACAACTGCTCGGGCAAGCACGCCGGCATGTTGCTCTTCGCGAAAGCCTCGGGTTGGCCGCTCGACGGCTACTGGCGTCCCGACCATCCCGTCCAGCGCCTGGCACTCGAGACGGTGTCGGCGCTGACCGATCACCCGATCGAGGACATTGTCACCGCGACCGATGGCTGCGGCGTCGTCACCTTCGGCATGCCGCTGCGCCGCCTTGCCACCGCGTTCGCCCGCCTCGCCGATCCGCCGGCGGTCGCCGATCGGCCGCTGCGCGACGCGCTGGTCCGCATCCGCGACGCGATGATGCAGCATCCCGAGCTCGTCGCCGGGGAGCATCGTCGGCTCGACACCGCGCTGATGCGCTCGTTGCCCGGCGTGGTCGTGTCGAAGGGTGGTGCCGAGGGCGTGCAGGCGGTGGGCCTGCTGGCCGGCGCCACCGGCCGAGGCTCCGAGCCGATGGGCATAGCGCTGAAAATCGAGGACGGAGATTGGGCTCGTGGCGCCGGCGGCGTGGCGACCTGCGAGGCGCTGCGTCAGCTCGATGCCTGGAAGGCGCTCCCCGCGCCGCTCGTCGACCACGCCTCGATCCCGATCCTCGACCCGCGCGGGGCGATGGCCGGCGTCGTGCGTCCGGCCTTCACGCTGCGCTGAGGGCGCGCCTGATCGCCTCTGCCGCGATGAGCAGCAGCGGGGCGAGCACGAGTGCGGGCAGGAAGCTCGCGACGCGCACCCGCTTCACGTCGAGCAGACGCAGCGCCACGCCGATCAGGATCAGCCCGCCGGTGGCGGAGATGCCCAGGATCGCCCGCTCGTCGAGGCCGCTGCCGAAGAGCGCGGCGGCGAGCGCGATGCCGCCCTGCACCACGAGCACGGTGATCGCCGCCAGCGCGACGCCCGGCCCCAGCGCGGCCGCGAAGGCGATGCTCGCGACGCCGTCGAGCAGCGACTTGATGGCGAGCAGCCGGATCTCCCCGGTGAGGCCGTTCTCCAGGGAGCCAAGGATCGTCAGCGGCCCCACGCAGAAGATGAGGCTGGCCGTCACGAAGGCCTCCGAGACGCGGCTCGGCGAGCCGTCGCGGGCGAGGCGCCGCTGAAACCAGTCACCCAGCGCATCGAGGCGCTCGGTGATCCGCAGCAGCTCACCCAGCGCGGCGCCGCCCAGCAGCGCGCCCAGCACGGCGAGGTCATCGCCCGGCTGGGCCAGCGGGCTGGTGAAGATCGAGAGCGCCATCGAGGCGCCGATGACGAGCGTGAAGAGGCCCAGCCCATCGGTCAGCGTCGACTGCATGCGCGTCGACATGCGCGAGCCGACGAGCAGGCCGATGATCGTGCCGGCCAGCACGGTGGCGACGTTGAGCAGCGTGCCGCTGAGTGCCATGGGTGCCGCGATTGTGTGCGAAAGTGGCCCCCGATGTTCGCGATGCCGCCGCGGTGACCAACGCGCAGGAGCCGATCCCGCCCGAGCAGCCGACACGCGCATCGGTCGGGCAGGTCGTGCTCAATGCGAGCCTGGTGCTGGCGATCGCCGCCGTCGCCAGCCGCGTGCTGGGCTGGGTGCGGCTGGTCGTCATCGGTTCACAGTTCGGCGCGTCACGAGAGCTGGACGCCTACTTCGCCGCCTTCCTGATCCCCGACGCGATCTTCCAGCTGCTGATCGCGGGAGCGCTGTTCACAGCGCTGGTGCCGGTCTTCGTCAGCCTGCGGACGCGCGACCAGGACATCGAGGCGTGGAAACTCGCCAGCAGCGTGATCAACGCGCTGGTGCTGGCCCTCGCCGCGCTGAGCCTGGTCATGGCGCTCTTCGCGCCGGCGCTGGTGCCGCTCGTGGCGCCCGGCTTCGACGCGCCGACGACCGAGCTCGCGGTGCGCCTCACGCGGATCATGCTGCTGAGCCCGGTCTTCATCGGTCTGGGAGCGGTGGTGACCGGGTTGCTGAACAGCTACAACAGCTTCGCCGTGCCCGCCCTGGCGCCGCTGGTCTACAACCTGTCGATCATCTTCGCCGCGATCTTCGTGGCGCCGTTTCTGGGGGTCGAGGCGCTGGCGCTCGGCGTGGTGGTCGGGTCGCTCCTGCACCTCGCCATCCAGCTGCCGTCGATGCGCAAGGTCGGCAGCCGCTACGACCTGATCATGGATCTACGCTCGCCGGCGGTGCGCAGCGTCGCGCTGCTCATGGGTCCGCGCACCCTGGGCTTGGCCGCCGGCCAGCTGAACCTCATTGTCTCCACCGTGCTCGCCTCGGGGCTGCGCGAGGGGAGCGTCACCGCCTACAACTACGCCTTCCAGCTGTCGCAGATCCCGGTCGGCATCGTGGGCGTCAGCATCGCGGTGGCGCTCTTCCCGACGCTGTCGCGCGATGCGGCGCTGGGTCGCGTGTCGGAGATCCGGCGCCAGGTGTCGGGCTCGCTGCGCATCATCACCTTCATCGCGCTGCCGGTGACCGCGATCATGGTCGTGCTGCGCGAGCCGCTGACCAGCACGATCGTGCAATACGGCCTCTTCGACGCCGAGGCGGCGGACCGCACGGCCGGGGCGCTCCTCTTCTTCGCGCTGGGCCTCGCCGCTCATTCGGCCGTCCAGATCCTCGTCCGCGCCTACTACGCCATGCACGACACCCGCACGCCGGTGTTCTGGGCGCTCGTGGCCGTCGCCGTCAACATCCCGCTCATGACCTTCCTGGTTGGACCGATGGGCATCGAGGGATTGGCGCTCTCCATCTCCGTCACGGCCTCGATCGAGGTGCTGGGTCTCATCTGGGCGCTGCGCGGCGACCTGAAGCGGATCGATGGCGAGGTCATCCTGCATTCGGTGGCCCGTGCCTTCGTGGCCTCGGTCGCGGCGGCGCTGCTTATGCTCGGTGGCCTCTCGGTGCTGGAGGGCATCGTCCCGCTCTTCGTCGAGTCACCGGGCGGGCGGCTCATCACGCTCCTGCTGCTGAGCGGCGCCGGGATCGCGATCTTCGTGCTCGTCGCCGGCGCGCTGCGCTCACCGGAACTCGTGACCCTGCGTGGCCTGCTCCTTCGCCGCTTCGGCCGCCGCGGAGAGCGTTCGTAGGTGGGTCTGGTCCTCAAGGCATAATCGGGGCACGCCCACGAGCGGGGCGAGGCGCGCAAGCCACAGGGTCGGTACGGCGATCACGAGCGCCGCGAAGGCAAGCCACGCCCAGCGCCGCCGGGTCGCGACCATCACCAGAACACCAGCGATGACGACGCGCAGAAGGAAGTCGCCAAGCGTCGACGGCACGATGAAGAGGAGCTGGTCGCCGACGTAAGGAGCGTCGTTGGTTGTTCCAGCTTGCTGCACCATGGCCGAGACGAACGCTCTCCAGGATCTTGGATCGAGCATGGCGTGGACGGCCACCACCGCCGCAGCCGCGAAGGATCCGAGCACGATCGCTCGGCGAGCGGAGGGGGTCGCGAACCAGAGATACGGGATCAGCAACGCACTGCCGTACTTGGCGAGCGACTGCGCCGGGATCGCCACGGCGCCCCTTCCTCTCAGCGCCCACCGTGCACCCGCGGCGAGCGGCAGCGTCAGATTCAGGCTCCACAGTTCAATGAGCAGCGGCGGGAACAACAGCGCCCATCCGACTGCCTTCCACGATCCGACCAGGTATCGCACGCACAACAGACAGGCCGCCCGATACAGCCACGTCAGGACGGGCTCTGGGATGACAGTCAGAGGGGCGATCAGCGCAGCGAACGTCGGCAGGTAGCGATACGCGCCGGGATCGTTGATCTCCACTCGGGTGTACAACGCGTCACCCGCCAGGTAGCGCTGACCCGCCATGTAGTACGCGTTGAAGTCGTACGCCCAGCCTCCGTCGCGCCCGATGCCGTCCGCGAATGAAAGGGCAGCGATCAAGAATCCCGCTCCGGCCGCGACGTAGCCCAGAACAACCAGGAGTTTCCGCACGCTGGGGAGCCGAAGGACTCGCATGAGGGCGCGCGCCGCGGCGTTGCTCGTCACGATCCGAAATCCTAACTGCGCCATCTGGAGCTCGCGGCCGAGTTGCGGCCTCACGGCCCGCCGTCCATGATCGAAGCGTATGTGTGGCATCGCCGGATTCATCGGCCCCAACGATCCTGAGCTCCTCGAGCGCCTGACCGAATGCATGCGCCATCGGGGGCCCGACGAAGAAGGAACCTTCGAGACCGATGGCGCCAGCATCATGAGCCGGCGCCTTGCGATCATCGACCTGGCGCACGGCCAGCAGCCGATGCACACGCCCGACGGCAAGCTCCATCTCGTCTACAACGGCGAGCTCTACAACTACCGCGAGCTGCGCGACGAGCTGCGCGCCGAGGGCGTCACCTTCGCCACCGACTCCGACACCGAGGTCGTGCTCCAGGCCTACGCCTGCTGGGGGACCGATGCCTTCCGCCGCTTCAACGGCATGTGGGGATTGGCCTTCGTCGACGACCGCGGGCCGACGCGGCAGGTCGTCCTGTGCCGTGACCATTTCGGCATCAAGCCGCTGTACTGGACTCGCGCCGGCGAGCGGCTCATCTTCGGCTCCGAGATCAAGAGCTTCTTCCAGTCGCCCGACTTCACGCCGCGCGTCAACGAGCAGCGCCTGTACGAGTACCTCGGCTGGGGCCTGCACGAGCACGACCGCGACACCTTCTTCGCCGATGTCCACCAGCTCCTGCCGGCCACCTACGCCATCGTTGAGGCCGATGGCTCCCTGCACGAGGAGGCCTACTGGACGCCTGACCTGCGGACCGATGGTGACCCGTCACCGGAGCGCTTCCGCGAGCTGTTCGAACGCTCCGTCGAGCGGCGGCTGGTCGGCGAGGTGCCGGTCGGCACGTGCCTGTCGGGCGGCCTTGACTCCTCGACGATCGTGATGATCATGTCGCGCCAGCTGCGCGAGCACGTGCGCGACGCCGGCTCGATGGGTGATCGGCTGAAGACCTTCTCCGCCGTCTTCGCCGGCGACCCGATCGACGAGCGCGAGTACATCGAGCACGTGCTCGAGGCATCGGGCGCAGAAGGCAACTTCGTGAATCCGTCTTCGGCGCAGTTCATCGAGGAGCTGCCGCAGTTCGTCTGGTACCTGGACGAGCCGATCGTCTCGACCGGCCCGTACGCGCAGTGGGCCGTCATGCGGCTGGCGCGATCCAAGGTGACCGTGCTGCTCGACGGGCAGGGCGGCGACGAGCTGCTGGCCGGCTACACGCCGTACGGCTACGTGTACCTGCGCCAGCTGCTGCGCGAACGCCGCTTCGGGACCTTCGCGCGCGAGGCGTTCAAATCGCGCGACGTGCTGCTGCCGCTCGTGCGGCGTGTGCTCGCCAGCCGCCGCAAGGGGGGTTTGAACGTTGGCGCGTTGCTGCGCTCCGAGTTTCGGGCGCGCGTTCGCCGACCGCACGACCCGCGCGTCCGCGACGACCTGAAGAAGCGGCTGCTGCAGGACCTGACCGCCTACTCGCTGCCCTCGCTGCTGCGCTACGACGACCGCAACTCGATGGCCTTCAGCGTCGAGTCGCGCGTCCCGTTCCTGGACCAGGAGCTGGTCGATCACATTCTCTCGTTGCCTGAGACGGCGATCATCCGCAACGGCTGGAGCCGGGCCATCCTGCGCGACGCGATGAAGGGCATCCTGCCCGAGAAGATCCGCCTGCGCCGGTGGAAGGTCGGCTTCACGACGCCCGAGATGCGCTGGATCCGCCAGCAGCGCGCTTACTTCGAGGAGCTGGTGCGCTCCGAGTCATTCGCGTCGCGGCCGTACTGGAATGGCGCGGCGGTGGCATCGGCCTTCACGGCGGCGCTGGATGGCGAAGGCGAGGAGTCGCTCTTCTTCTGGCGCGCCATCAACACCGAGCTCTGGCTGCGCGTCTTCTTCGACCGCGACGGCTCGACCCCGCCGGACGGCCCGAACGTGGTTCCGGCACGCGAGGCGGTTGCCGCCACGGTCCAAGCGTAGTTCGCGCTGCCCTGCCGTCCACGGCGTCAGCAGATATATCACTAACGATATATCTGCTGACAAGCGAATGGAGCGCTTCCAGGAGCTGCTCGGCGCATTGGTCTTGCAGCCCGTGCACGCTTCGGCCAAGTGAGACCCTATCGAGGCTCCTCGATGACGCACCTGTGCACGCGAGAGCAGGAATCGGCCATCTTGCGGGCTGTCGTTGGCCGATGCGTGCGCCCGGTGCAAGCGCCCCGACAGGGGCGGAGTCGAGCGTGACGTTCAGGCGCGTGCGTCAGCGGCTGGCCGCGACGATTCGGCGGCCATCCGGCGCAGCGCTTCTCCCAATCCTGCTGCGCCCAGACGCTCGAGCAGCTCATCCGCCTCCGCATCGGCTGAACCACCGGCGAAGGCGCGTTGCTCGGCCCGTGCAAGCGCCAGATCCAGCGGCAACTCGAGCTCGCGCCAGCGAGCGCTGGCCGCCTCGTACATAATCGATGCGGCCGCGTCGCCGCCAAGCGCCGCCAGGCCCGCCATCAACGTAGTCCGCGCGGCATCGACGGCGCGGCCGCCGATCGACAGTTGCTCGATGGCCTCGAGCGCCGCAGTCAGCCCAGCGGGGTCGCGAGCCCAGAGGCGCGCACGTGCGGCCAGCACGAGCTCACGGTGCTGTTCGGCACCCAGCGATCGGGACGCCGCAGTCGCGGCCAGCGACGCGGCCGTTTCCATGTCACCGCCGATGAACGCTGCCCAGGCGCGCGCGAAATCGATGCTCGCCAGGTCCTGCGGATCGGTCGCCGGGTCGATCGGCTCGAGTGCCTCGAGCGCGGCAAGTGGCTGCGGCGCCCCGCGCAAGATCCGGATGATGCTGATGCTCGACGCGAGGTCGATGCGATATGCCGTGGGGATCAGCTCCTCTTCGAAGCGGTCGTACGTCGCGAGCGCCCAGTCCCAGTCGCCGGTGTCGAGCGCCGCGAGACAGCCGACGTCGGCCATCTGGACCGCCCAATCCGCGAGGCCCATCTGCGCAGCGAGCTCGCCGCCGTCGGCGGCGATGCGGAAGGTGAGCCGCGGATCGTCGGAAACCGTCAGCCACGCGAGGTTGTTGCGTGCCCGGAGCTCGGTAGCCAACAGGTCCGCCGCGTGCGCGTCCTCCACCGCGGCGCGCAGGTCCGTCAGTCCCGCTTCCTCGAGCCCCAGCCGGAATCGGGCGGTCCCGCGCGTGACGAGGGCGTCGACGCTGACTGCCCGCATCCCATGTCGTGTCGCCGCCGCCCGCGCACGATCGGCCCACTGCACGGCGTCCTCGTTGCGTCCCACGAGCAACGTGGCGCGAGCCAGCTGAGCGATGAGCTCGGTCGTGCTCGGCTCCGGATCGCCGGCTGCCAGGCTTGTGGCGGCACCGACCGCGGACTCAAGCTCGCCGAGCGCTTCGGCGTTGTGATGCGCCATGAGCAGGACGCTGGCGAGCTGCGCCCGATGCCGATCACGCTGGTCGTCCCCGGCCTCCCCGGCCTCCCCTTCCTTCCCGAGCAGCGTGCGCAGGTGGTGTTCGGCGACCTCGAGGCGACCGGACAGGCGAGCCGCGGAGGCTGCCTCTTCGAGGAGCAGCCGACGTTCCGCGTCGCCGGGCGCCATGGTCAGCGCGCGCTCGAGCACCACGAGCGCCCGATCTGGCGAATGGACCGCCAGGGCACGCCGCGCAGCGTGGCGGAACAGCTCGCGGGCGCGTTCCACGGAGGCCTCCACCGCCGGGTCGGTCGGGTTCGCCTCGTAGGCCGATGCCAGATGGCTCGCCACACGCTCGACCAGCTCAGCCCCGTCCAGCGAATCGAGGTGGCGTGCGACGGCGAGGTGCATCGCGGCGCGGTCGGCGCGCGCGATGGTGCGATAGGCGAGCTCTCGCACCAGATCCTGCACGAACGTGAAGCGGCGACGGTCGGCCGCCTGGAGCTCACCGTCGCGGGCGAGCAGCTCGCGCTGCACGAGCGTGCTCACGCGCCGCGCGAGCTCTCCAGCATCCAGGCCGGACACGGCGCTCAGCGCGGCGCTCGTGAAGCTCGTGCCAAGCACCGCCGCGCTCATGAGCAGTGAGCGGTCTGGCGCGGGCAGCGCGTCGATGCGCGCGGCCAGAATGCCGTGGAGCGAATCGGGGACATCGGACGGGTCGAGCGGGCGTGCGAGCCGGAAGTGGTCGGCACTCGGCACGAGCTGGCCGCGGTCGATCAGCATCCGGACCAACTCGACCGCGTAGAGCGGCACGCCCCCGGCGCGATCCAAAATGTGGCTCAGTGCTCGGCCCGGGATGCCGTGCGCGCGAGCCTCGATGAGGGTCCGCATCGGATCGTCGTTGAGCCGGTCGAGGCGGACGGTCGTCCACGCCCGCTGGCCCGCGCCCCAGGTCGGTCGTCGGTCGAGCAGCTCGGGGCGCGCCAGAGTCATGATGAGGATCGGGTGCTGTCGGGTCCAGGACGCGAGGTGCTCGATGAAGTCGAGCAGCCCCGCATCGGCCCAGTGCAGGTCCTCGAAGACCAGCACCGTCGCCGCCCGGTCGGAGACGCCCTCCAGGAAGCGGCGCCAGGCCGTGAAGAGTTCTTCGCGCTCGAAGCCCGGCGCGTCGCCGGACTCGAGGAGGACGGCGAGGCGTGGCTCGATCCATGCGCACTCTTCGGCATCACGCACCAGCTCTCGGAGCGTGGCGGCGAGCTGTCGACGCGCGACCTCGGCGTCCTCTTGTTCTACGATCCCGCACCGGGCGCGGACGATGTCGCGCACCGCGGCGAAGACGATTCCGTCCCCGTACGCGCGTGCCCGCCCCGCATACCACGCGACCGGCTGGGGCCGCGACCTCAGCGCGAGCTGGAGCTCCCAGGCGAGACGGCTCTTGCCGATGCCTGCGATGCCGAGAACCGAGGCGGTCCGGCTTCGACGTTCGCCAGCGGCCGCATCGAAGAGCGAGATGAGGTCCCGGATCTCTCCAGATCGACCGACGAAGGCGCCGGTGTGTGCGGCGGATCTGCCGTTGCTGGGGCGCTCGCTCAGCGATGCCTCGAACGCCTCGACGGCGCTCGCCTTGCCCTTCAGCTGCAACGCCTGGCCCGGCCCGAATGTGACTGGCGACTCGGGGCCGAAACCGGTGCGCGTCCGCTCGTCGACGAGCACGCCGCCCGACGGAGCGGCGGACTGCAGCCTCGCCGCGATGTTGACGATGTCGCCGCTGACGATGCCCTGTCCCTCCGCGCCGATCGTGACGGCGGCTTCGCCGGTTGCCACGGCGGCCCGGGCCGCCAGGCGCGGCCCCGCGACGCTCGCCGCACGCGGCACCATTTCGACCAGGCGCAGCGCGGCGCGAACCGCGCGCTCGGCATCGTCCTCGTGCGCGAGAGGTGCTCCCCACACCGCCACGACGGCGTCGCCGATGAACTTCTCGATCGTGCCGCCGAATGTGGCGATCGCCGAGCGTGCGGCCTCGAAGTAACGCGACTGGATCGCGCGCACCTCTTCGGGATCGAGCGACTCCGCCAGGCCGGTGAAGTTCACCAGGTCGGCGAAGAGGACGCTGACGCGGCGGCGTTCGGAGGAGAGCGCCCGGTTCCGCTCGTCAGCCTCTTCGCTGCGTCTCGCGGGAAGCGCGCCGCCGCACGTCGTGCAGAAACTCGCCGCGCGCGAGACGGGCGCCGTGCAGTGCGGACACGTCTCGGTGAGGCGACTCCCGCACGATCCGCAGAAGCGCGACAGGTCGGAGTTCTCGGCCTCGCACGCCGGACAGCGCATGGTCCGGTCCCGCCTCTACGAGGAGGACCCCTCCTTGTGGATGATCTGGCCGGCCTGCGCCCCGTCCTCGACGACCATGGCGCGCATGATCGACCGTGCAAGCGTGCGCTCGTGGTTCAGGACGAGCGTGCTGATGCGTCGCTCGGCATCGGGGAAGCCGTCCACCGATCCATCGATGCCATCAACGCCGCCTGCAAAGACGCGGTCAGGCTTGTGGACGAAGTACTCCGCCTCGCGATGGCTGCTCTTGAACTGCACGTAGCTGACGCTGAACGGCGCTTCGAGGAATGCGCGGATCGCCGGGTTCGCGCGCGCCTCGTCTGTGAACAGCTCCGGATCGTTGAGGCGGACGATCGTGTTGTAGCCCTGCTCCGGTCCATATCCCGCGGACGCCCCGTCAGGGAATTGGTCGTACATCGGATCGGGATCGATCTCGCCATTGCCGTTGATGGCCATCGCTCGGATCCTCGGACGTGGTGTGGACCACGATCATAGGTTTGCCTGCATCCCGTGCCTAGCCCCCGAACTCGCGGCGCCCCGCTGACAGGCGATCGGAGGACTTGGAGAGGGTGCTCCGTACATAGATAGGCGGCGCGCCGCCCGGTTAGGCCCTGGGTCTTGCAGCCCGTGCACGCATCGGCCAGGAAAGGCCCCGCAGGGGCTTCTCGATCGCTCCCTTGTGCACGTCCGAGCAAGAATCCGCCATCCCGGAGGCTGTCGTTGGCCGATGCGTGCCCCTGGTGCAAGGGCCGCCGTGACCGAGAGCGCGAAGCAGCGCTCGTTGGCCGATCCATGCACCACGTGAAGGGACCTGCGCCGGAGCACGCGCCCGATGAGTCCGGCCACTGTCCTGCTACCCTGAGCTCCATGTCGTCAGCTGAGCTCACC
>JBDTNK010000034.1:0-22431 GCA_039933775.1 Chloroflexota bacterium
GGTTGAAGAGATCGGTCTGCAGGAAGATCTGGCCGTCGGTGATGCTGATCACGTTCGTCGGGATGTAGGCCGACACGTCGCCGGCCTGCGTCTCGATGATCGGCAGCGCCGTCAGCGACCCGCCGCCGTTCGCCTCGCTCATGCGCGCGGCGCGCTCGAGGAGCCGGCTGTGGGCATAGAAGATGTCGCCCGGATACGCCTCGCGCCCGGGTGGACGCCGCATCAGCAGCGAGACCTGGCGGTATGCCCAGGCGTGCTTGGAGAGGTCGTCGTAGACACACAGCGCATCGCGCCCGGCATCCATGAACTCCTCGCCCATCGCGACGCCGGCGTACGGGGCCAGGAACTGCAGCGGAGCGGGATCGGCGGCCGAGCTGAGGACCACGATGGTGTGCTCCATCGCGCCATGCTCCTCGAGCTGCGCCACCACCTGCGCCACCGTCGACTGCTTCTGGCCGATGGCGACGTAGATGCAGATGAGGTTCTGCCCCTTCTGGTTGATGATCGTGTCGACCGCGATCGCGGTCTTCCCGGTCTGCCGGTCACCGATGAGCAGCTCGCGCTGCCCGCGACCGATGGGGATCATCGAATCGATGGCCTTGATACCGGTCTGCACCGGCGTATCGACCGGCTGACGCACGATGACGCCCGGCGCGATGCGCTCGATGGGCCGCGTCTTCGTCGCGTTGATCGGGCCTTTGCCGTCGATCGGCTCGCCGAGCGGGTTTACCACGCGGCCGACCAGCTCGTCGCCGACGGGGACCTCGACGATGCGCCCGGTCGTCTTGACCTGGTCGCCCTCCTTGAGGCCGGTGTAGTCGCCCAGGATCAGCGCCCCGACCGTCTCCTCCTCGAGGTTGAAGGCCATGCCCATCACGCCGCCGGGGAACTCGAGGAGCTCCTGGGCCAGCGCGCCTGAGAGGCCGTAGATCTGCGCGATGCCGTCGCCGACCTCGACGATGGTGCCGACGCCGGAGACATCGGCCCCTGCGTCAAAATCCTGGATCTCGCTGCGGATGATCGAGGTGATCTCGTCTGAGCGAATCGCCATCAAAGTTCCTTCCGTGTCAGAGCTAGACGGCGGTCAGCCGTGCGCGCAGCCGCTCGAGCCGGCTGCGAACGCTCGCGTCGTAGAGCTGGTCGCCGATCCGCACGGCGATCCCGCCGATGAGCGACTCGTCGACCACCTCGTTCATCTCGATCGTGTTGTTCGTCATCTGCCGCAGGCGGTCGGTGAGCGCCTCGCGCTCGCGGTCCTCCAGCGGCAGGGCGGTGCGAACGTGGGCCAGCGTGATCCCGCGCTGCGCGCGCAACAGCTCGTTGAACCGGTCCACCGTGGGTCCCACCGCGCCGGGACGTCCGCGGCGGATCATGAGCAGCACCAGGTTGAGCGGTTCGTCCGCAACACCCGACACTGCGCGCCGGATGATGCGCTCCTTGACCGCGTAGGCGATCCCCGGATGCCTCGCCACGGCGGCGAGCTCAGGGTCGGCCAGCACGTCACGCAGCGCACCGAGGTCGCGCTCCCAGGCGTCGAGCGTGCCGTCGGCGCGCCCGATCTCAAAGGCTGCCTCAGCATAGCGCCGTGCGGCGGTCTTGCGGCGTGCCATCGGTCAGTTCCTGGCCTCACTGCGGGAGGGCGTCTCGGCCAGGAATTCCTCCACCAGGCGTC
Organism: Chloroflexota bacterium; assembly: GCA_039933775.1. GTDB lineage: Bacteria > Chloroflexota > Limnocylindria > QHBO01 > QHBO01 > JBDTNK01. The sequence goes on from JBDTNK010000034.1 coordinate 1,673, forward strand.
GCTGGGTCTGCCCGTCCATCTGCGATCGAACGAGCTTGCCCGCCGCGGCGAGGGCAAGATCCGCGACCTGCCCTCGAAGCTCGGCCATGGCCTGCTCCTTCTCGGCACGAATCTCCTCGCGGGCCCGCTGCGTGACCTTCTCGGCCTCCTCGCGCGCCTTGCCCAGGATCTCGTTGCGCGTGTCGTCGGCGATCTTGTTGGCGCGGGCGATCATCGCCTGCGCCTCCTTGCGCGCCTCCTGCACCGCCGCCTCGCGCTCCGCCTTCGCCTGCTCGCGGTCGCGAGCTGCCGCCTCCGCGTCCTCCAGCCCCTTGCTGATCTTCGCGCCGCGCTCGTCGAGACGAGCCAGCACCGGCTTGAACGCGAACCGGTTCAGCAGGTACAGAAGGATGAGGAAGTTGGCGATCTGGAAGCCCAGCTTCCAGAAGTCGACGCCGAACGCCTCGAAGAATTCGCCCATGCGCTGCCTCCTTGGCGGCCGCTGCTAGCCGACGAAGATGAGCAGCAGGCTGACCACCAGGGCATAGATGCCGATGGCCTCCGCCAGGGCGATACCCAGGATGTACGGCACGAAGATCGCGCCCGATGCCTCCGGGTTGCGCCCCAGCGCCTCCATCGCCTTGCTGACGGCGATGCCAAGGCCGATGCCGGGACCGATGGCGCCAAGGCCCATGGCCAGACCGGCTGCGAGATTGGAGTCCACTTGTCTGATTCCTCCTGTGGGGGTCGCGTCGACCGATGTGGCCGGCGATGAGTCAAGCCCTACGCGTGCGTGGCGGCCTCCGCCGCCGGGGTCGGGGTGGCGTGACCGTTCGTCGCGCCGTGATCGGTCTCCTCGTCGTGGCCGCCGGCGTGGTGCTCGGCGATCGCGGTCGAGATGTAGGTCATCGCCAGCAGGGCGAAGACGAGCGCCTGGACGAACCCGAAGAGGAACTCCAGGCCAAGGAAGATGGCGGGAATGAAGAGCGGTGCCAGCGCGAGCATCGTCGCCAGCAGCACCTCGCCGGCAAAGATGTTGCCGAAGAGTCGCATGCTCAGGCTGATGAGCCGGCTGAACTCGCTGATGAGGTTGATCGGGAACATGAGCGGCGCCATGTACAGCGGCTCGCCGAGCAGCTCCCGCAGGTAGCCGCGGCCGCCGTTGGCGCGGATGCCCCAGTAGATGAACATGACGAACGAGACGATGGACAGGCCCAGGGTGAAGTTCAGGTCGGCCGATGCCGGACGCACGATCGGCGTCAGCACCTCGTGGCCGTCCACGACCTGGTGAATCCCGATGGTCCCCACGCCCGGCAGAAGACCCACCCAGTTCGCGATGAGGATGACGAGGAAGAAGCCCAGGATCAGCGCCGCGTAGCCGCGCCAGCGCGAGCTGGAGGTCGAGATGATGCCCGCCATCAGCTCGATCGGCAGCTCGATCGCGCTCTGCATGCGCGTCGGCACGACCGTGCCGCGGCGGGTGATCCACAGCGCGGCGGCGAGCAGCAGCAGCGTCGTCAGGAGCGCGCCGACCATGCTGTTGGTGACCATCAGCGGACCAAGCTGGAACAGCTCCTCCGCCTTGATGGCGACGTGGATCAGCGCCTCGCCGCCCTCTTCTTCGGGCATCTACTTCCTCATGTTGTCCCGGGCAACGTCCCAGATCGTGTACATCGCCGCGGCAATCCCGAGCACCATCCCCACGAGCGTGAAGAGGGGGCTCGTCCGCAGCCAGTTATCGACGATCAGGCCCAGGCCCAGGCCGAGAGCAACCGATATGCCTAGGCGCAGCCCCAGATCCATCGCCAGTCCCCAGTTCGGTGGCTTGGGGGCAGGCCCACCAGAGCTGCGCTTTTCGTTGTCAGGATCCATGTCCCGGTCCGTTCCCGGGACCACTGCCGTAGCCGGCACGCAACCCGGCCCTGATGAGGAGCCAGATCCCGATGACCGCCACGACCGTCCCTGCCGCGAGCCCCACCAACACACAAAGCGGCGAGGTTCCCAGCAGTCCGTCCAGGACCAGGCCGGCAACCGCGCCTCCGACCATCGGGATCACCAAAATCAGGGTCACCTGGCCCAGGATCTTGATGAGCGCCTCTGGCGTTAGTTGCTTCACGGGTTCGACTCACAGCGGTCGGACGAGGGGAGTATAGCGGCGCATCGCGGATCTGTCGCTCGGACGCTCAGCTGCCACGGGACCCCGTCTTCCCACGCTTCCGCGCTTCCCGCGCTTGAAGCGGGCGGTCGAGAACAAGCGGCGCGGTCGAGGACGGGTGGCCCCCGGTCGCTTCCCTGCGCAGGGTGGTTGTCTCGAGGTGAGTGCGGTCGTCGGTCGCATTCGTATGGACAAATGCTGCCGTGGCGCGCATTAGCCGGGAAATTGGGCCAACGGGCTGCCGGTTGAGCGTGAATCGGGACGCCGGGAGTCCGATTCGCCGGCTAATGCGCGTGGGGTGCGCGTATGACCATGCGAGATGCGGCGCCCGGTCAGATGATCTCGTGGCTGCAATAGACCGATACCTCCCGATCAGGTGGCGTAAGGCGGCGGCGTTGGCGGCCGCTTCCTGACACCTGCTGTCCTGGCGCATTGAGCCGGCACCGCGCGGAATGCTGGGTCGTCGAGCGGGGCCTGTCGAGTTGACAGATGCGCGTCAGGTTTGCGTTAGCCGACAGCATTGGGTCTTCCGCGCCCATCTTGGCCGATGCTGAGCGTGTAGCCGCCCGCGTGGACCCGCGAGTTGCCGCTAACGAGAACCACACGCGCAAATGGCAGAACGCGGCCGTCCGTGTTGACAGATGCGCGCCTCGCGAGACTTTTGGCGGGAAAAGGGGGAACGGCGAACGGGACAGGAACCCGACGCCAAGGAAGAACTACGGGGCGGATTCGGCCATCGCGCGCGCTGCGGGGAGGCTCGCGGGCAGGCCCGGCACCGGGAAGCGCGAGGTGATCGCTGCCACCCGCTCCCGAATGAGCTGCTGCGCCTCCGGATCCTCCCGCGCCGCGATCCCGGCGACGATCAGCTCGGCGATCTCCCGCATCTCGGCCTCGCGCATGCCGCGCGAGGTGACCGCGGGAGTGCCGACGCGGATGCCCGACCCGATCATCGGCTTCTCGGGGTCGTACGGGATGGTGTTCTTGTTGACCGTGATGCGGACCTCGCCCAGGGCGGCATCGGCCTGCTTGCCGTTCACGCGCAGGGGGCGGACGTCGACGAGCATGAGGTGGTTATCGGTCCCGCCGGAGACGATCGCCGCGCCGGCCTCGGCCAGTGCCGCCGCCAGCGCCCGCGCATTGGCCACGGTCTGCTCCTGGTCGCGCCGGAACGCCTCGGTGCCGGCCTCCAGGAAGGAGACGGCCTTGGCCGCGATGACGTGCATCAGCGGCCCGCCCTGGATCGCGGGGAAGACTGCCTTGTCGATCGCCTTGGCATGCACCTCGCGCGACAGGATCATCCCGCCGCGCGGGCCACGCAGCGTCTTGTGCGTGGTGGTGGTCACGACGTCGGCGTGGGGCACCGGCGATGGATGCACGCCCGCGGCCACGAGCCCGGCGAAGTGCGCCATGTCGCACATGTGCAGCGCGCCGACCTCGTCGGCGATCGAGCGAAACGCCTCGAAATCCCAGAAGCGCGGATAGGCGGTGGCTCCGGTGACGATCATCTTTGGCCGATGCTCCAGCGCCAGCGATCGCACCTCGTCCATGTCGATCCGATGGGTCTCGCGGTCGACGTGGTACGGCACGAAGTTGTAGTACTGGCCAGAAAAGTTCACCGGCGAGCCGTGCGTGAGATGTCCACCCTGGTCGAGCGACAGGCCCAGCACCGTGTCGCCGCGCTCGAGCAGCGCGTGGTAGACCGCCATGTTGGCCTGCGCCCCGGCATGCGGCTGCACGTTGACGTGCTCCGCGCCGAAGAGCGCCTTGGCGCGGTCGCGGGCCAGGTTCTCGGCCTCGTCGACCACCTCGCAGCCGCCGTAGTAGCGCCGTCCGGGATATCCCTCGGCGTACTTCGCGGTGAGAATCGTGCCCATCGCCTGCAGCACGGCCAGGCTCGGGTAATTCTCCGACGCGATCAGCTCGAGGTTTGCGCGCGTGCGCTCCTCCTCGCGCCCGATGATGTCAGCGATATCGGGATCAACGGTCTCGAGCGGTGCCCACGCGTCCATGCCCGCATCTTACCTGCGCCGCTGGCTGCGCGAGGGATTGCCCGGGCGCCAGCCGTCCACGACCGCGTGGCGCTCCTTCGCCCGACGCTCGCTTCAGGCGCGGGGAGCACCGTGGGGAGCACCCTGGGGTTTGCGGCATGTCACCTCATGACCGAAACAGCGGGCGAGAGGCTGGATCCTGTCAAGTTCCGGGAGGCTCTCAGCGGCTGAACGTGTCATGCCGTGACCGTCCGTCCGGTGAGCTTCGGCCCGAGCGCTATTTCGGTCACGTGGCGGTAGAAATGGCCGATCAGGTCGTGATGGGTCGGCCGGCCCAGGCGATGCGCTCGTCGACGTGGCGATGCAGCCGGTGATGCGTCCGCTCCCAGCCGAGCGCGGTCCAGCTGCGCGCTGCGGCCAGGGAGGCGGTGCGCCAGTCGGTGATGCAGTGCACGGCGCCCCGTTCGGCGACCTCGGCCAGGCCGGCGGAGATGAGCGCGCGCATGATGCCGCGGCCGCGTGCCTCGGGCAGGGTCATGGCGACGCCGAGTTCCCAGGCGCCGTCAGGCGCCATCGGTCCATTGGAGGCTTCGTAGAACCCGGCGATCGCCAGGGCACGTTCGCCCTCGAGGGCGACGAGGAGCGGACCCTCCGGGTGGGCGAGCTCATCGGTCCAGCCCGCGCGATGCGCGGCATAGCCCTCCGGGAGCTGGATGGCGTACGCCGGCGACTTGAGCAGCTGCTCGGGAATGAGCGTCATGAGCGGCCGAATGGCCTCGAGGTCGTCGGGCGTCGCAGCGCGGATCGTGATGCCGGCGGGAGGGTCGGCACGGAGTCCGATGACGGGCCGCACGGCGTGCGCCTGCATGCGACCAAAGCCGGTGTTCGCCCACGCCTCGGTCGCGAGGGGATCGTCGCTCGGCGCGTGAACGTAGTGGCGGAAGATGCCGCGATCCACGAAATGCTGCGACCAGGCGGCGTAGCAATCGCGCAGCAGCTCGACGCCGGCCGCGCCAAGCGACGGGTCGACCGCGGAGCCGGTGATCGGGCTCCAGGCGGCGCGTCCCCAGATCTCCGGGGTTCGGTGCGCGCCGAGCAGGAAGGCGCCGGGTCGTCCGTCCGCGGCGAGCACGATGACGCCGTGCGACCCGTCCTCGGCCAGCGCGGCGGCGAGGGAGTCCAGGTGCGTGCCGGGCTCCTCGAACGAGGCGGGCAGCTCGGGGCGCCCCGTACGGAGCATGCGCTGCCGCGCGGCGAGCAGTTCCGCGGCGGCAGGCAGGTGGTCGGAGGTCAGCGTGGTGACGGTGGCGGCGGTCATCGCGGCGCATCATATCGCCGTTCAGTCCAGCGCCAGCTCCTCCCCATCGACGATCCGGGCCAGCTCTTCCGGCGAGCGCACGACGACCGGCACGCGAACGCCGTACAGCTCATCCGCGACGGCTGAGCCGATCTCCAGGATGAGGTCCGGCTCGGCCAGCACGAACGCCGCCGGCGCGGTTCCGGCCCGCACCGCCTCCGCCAGGACCGATGCCGACGACGAGGAGCCACGACCCGATCGCATGACGACCACGCGACCGGTCAGCGAGACGCTGCGCTGCGGATGGTGCGCATCGATGATCCTGCCGCTCGCCGCGTCCATCCCGCCCCACAGGCTGAGCGGCTCGCGCAGGACCAGCGCGCGACCGATCACGCGTCACCCCAGGGCGAGTCGTCGCGCACCACGCGGCCCGCAACCGCCGACGCAACGCAGTCAGCGGTCGAGCCGAAGACCACCTGTGCACCGATGTTTCCCGGCGCGTAGTAGGCCCACTTGCCCGAGTCGGTCATGACCGGGCCGCTCCGGTTGCGCAGGATGGGCGCGATGTAGCTGCAGGTGTCCACGAGGAGCTCGATGCCGGCTTCGCGCAGCTGCGTCTCGATGCCGCGTTCCCGCGCGATCGCGAGCACATCACGCCCGGTTGAGACGAGGCATTCGACCGCGACGCGGCGGCCGTCGAGCAGCGCCGCGATCCGCTCGAGCTGGGCCAGCGACGCGTGCGGCGTGCCGAGCGAGACGGCGGCCAGCTCGTCGCCGAGGGCGCTGGTGAGCTCGTCGCGCGCCGCCCGCAGCTCGGCGAGCGTGATTGTCTCGACCGGTGCATCGCCGCCCTGCAACGCAGCATGCAGCGTCGCGGCCTCGGGCGTGGAGCCGGCGACATGGACCATCGCCACCGAGCCCGACGAGGCGGCGGCGGCGCACAGCGCCTTGAGTCGATCCTCAGACTGTCCCGGCGGCAAGCCGTCGATCGCCGCGACGGACGACCCGGCGCGCCGCCCGAGCACGATCCCGAGGACGGGGAAGAGCACGTCTGCATCGCGCAGCGCGGCGGGGATATCGGGCGCGAGGCGCAGGATCAGGGTGGCGCGCCGGGCATCGGTCGTGTGCAGGCCGGCATCGGGCACGCGTCCGACAATGGCGCAGGCGATGTCGAGAAAGTCGCCGTAGCGCTCGGTCCGCGCGCCGAGCACCGAGTTGCAGAACGCGATCGCGTTCGACTCGCCCCACGCGACCTGCTCACCGAGCTTCGGCCGCGAGCCGGCCAGCTGGTACGGAGCGCAGGTGTAGGTCGGCCGGCAGCCGAGCGCCCGGTACGCCTCCATCAGCTCGCGCCCGCGGGCCGCGGCGGCGGGATCGCCGCGCCACAGCTCCGGATGCAGCAGATCGACGGCTCCCACGTTCAGCGTCGTGGGCACGCTGACCCGCGCGCCGCCGGCGGCCAGGCGCGCGACGAAATCGAGCGACGCCTGCCCGTGGTAGAGGCACGAATCGACGTGCGCGCCGCTGATGTCGATCAGCCGCTGCGCCCCCAGGACCTCGGCGGCACGCATGACGAGGCGCATGGCGAACGCCGTTCCGTCCCCGGAGGAACCGGCCAGGAGCGCCCGGTCGCGGTCGTCGAGCGCGACCGGCATCGGTCCCTTACGGCTGCCTGTTCGACTCTTCGGCCTCGATGCGGTGGATCTTCTCGATCCGCGCGACGTGCCGCCCGCCCTGGAACTCGCCGGCCAGAAAGGCGCGGACGCACTCGCGGGCGACCTCGATACCGACGATCCGGGCGCCCATGGAGAGGACGTTGGCGTCGTTGTGCTCCCGCCCGAGCCGCGCCGTGACGGGATCCGCCGCCTCGACGCAGCGGATGCCGCGGATCTTGTTGGCGACGATCGCCTCGCCCGTCCCGCTGCCGCCCAAAACAATCCCGAGCTCATGGTCGCCCTTCGCCACCGAGCGTGCCACCGGCGCGATGAAGTCCGGATAGTCGACCGTTTGGCTGTCGAAGGTGCCGAAGTCGCGGTACTCGACGCGCAGCTCGTCGAGCAGCGTGCACAGTTTGCCCTTGAGCTCGAAGGCGGCGTGGTCGGAGCCGATGGCAACTCGCATTGGTCCGCTCAGTCTATCGGCCCGATGACGTTCTCGAGCTCCTTCCGCGGGATGGCGCCATCCCTCAGCAGCCGCGGCGGCTCCACCGTCAGATCAAGGACCGATGACGCCCTTCCACCCGGCGATCTTCCCTCCACGATCGCGGCCAGACCATCGGCCATCGCGAATGCGACGAGTACGTCGTCCGCGCCGAAGGTCTCGGGCTCGCCGTGTCGATTGGCGCTGCTGGTCGGCAGCGGGCCGGTCAGCGCGAGCAGCGCCTGCGCCGTCGCGTGGTCGGGCGCGCGTACGCCGAGCGTCGTGCCATCGGGCCCCGCGAGCACCAGGGTCAGCCCGCCGGGCCAGAACCGTTGCGCGAGTGCTGCCGCGCGTGCGTCGATCTCCAGACCAAGCTGCCGCGCCTGCTCCAGGTCGCGGACCAGCCAGGCGACGCGTCGATCCTTCGGCCGTCCCTTGAGCTCGAAGAGCCGTTCCAGCGCACCTGGATCGTCGCGGCGCACCGCGAGTCCGTGGACGGTATCGGTCGGGAAGACCACGAGCTCGCCGGCCCTGATCAGCGCGGCGGCGCTTCGTAGGCCATCGGGCGTCGCGGGAAGCAGGTCCGGGGCCGACATATCCTTCAGGGTATCCGCGCTGCTCCCACGACGCCTGCCACTCTTGCTTCCCAGGCCGCCGCGCTGTTGGGCGATATAGCGTTACTGATATAACCGCTGACGCGCTCGCGATCCTTGGCGCCGCGAGTCGCCGTCAAGCGTGCGCGTCCCGCCCACCATGTACCCCTCCAGCGGCAAGCTCGATGACCAACCAGGCCAATCCACCGCTCATGGGAACGCGATGCGGACGACGCGCTCGATGCCCGCGAGATCGGGGAGCGTGGCGGTCTCGTTGCGGACCGGCAGCTGCGTGGCGAGATCGCGAACGATATCTGCCTGACCAGCCCCGATCTCGAGCAGCGCCACGCCGCCGGGAGCCAGCCTCGCTGGCAACTCGGCGATGAGCCGGCGCACGAGATCCAGCCCATCGGGTCCGCCGTCCAGCGCGGTGCGCGGCTCGTAGGCGAGGCTGCCGCTCCCCGCGTCGACGTCGACCGAAGAGACGTAGGGAAGATTTGCGGCGACCACGTCGGGAACGGGAAGGCGTCCGCCGGCGGCGTCGAGCAGGTCGCCGGTCGCCATGGTGACCAGCCCACCGACGCCGTGCGCGGCCAGGTTGTCCGCCGCGAGCTCCAGCGCGTCGGGGGAAACGTCCGAAGCAACTAATCTCAACCGCCCCAGCGCCAAGGCGGCGCGGAACCGCAGCGCAACGGCCAGCGCGACCACGCCCGAGCCGGTCCCGACGTCCCAGGCCACGATCGGCACGTCGCGCGGGGCGTCGTCGCGCACCAGGCGCGCCGCGATCTCGCCGATCACCGCCTCGGCCAGTAGCTCGGTCTCCGGCCGCGGAATCAGCACGCGCGGATCGACGCTCACCCGCAGCGAGAGCCACTCCTTCCAGCCGCGGATGTAGGCGATCGGTTCGCCAGCGGCGCGTCGCGCGATCCAGGCGTCAAGCTCGACCGCCGCGCCAGCCTCCAGCGACACCTCGGGATGAGCGAGCAGCCAGGCTCGGTCGCGGCCGAAGGCATGACCGACCAGCAGCTCGGCATCGAGCCGCGCGGTCGGTGATCCAGCCGCCCGCAGGCGAGCAACGGCCGCCGCCACCAGCTCGCCGGCGGTGAGCGACGCTACCGCGTCAGATCGGTCCGCTGCCATCTTCGCCAAGCTCGCGCAGCCGACGCGCCTGGTCGGCCTCGGCCAGGGGCTCGATCAATCGGTCCAGGTCGCCCTCGAGCAGGCCGGGCAGATTGTGGACCGTGATGCCGACGCGGTGGTCGGTGACCCGGTCATCGGGGAAGTTGTAGGTCCTGATCTTCTCGGCGCGGTCGCCGGAGCCGACCTGCGACCTGCGCTCATCGCCACGCTCCTCGGCGCGCTTCTGCTGCTCGATCTCGAGCAGGCGCGCGCGGAGCACGTTCATGGCCTTGGCGCGATTCTTGTGCTGGCTCTTCTCGTCCTGGATGGCGACCATGAGCCCGGTCGGCAGGTGGGTGATGCGCACGGCGGAGTCGGTGGTGTTGACGCTCTGGCCACCGGGGCCTGACGAGCGGTAGACGTCGATGCGCAGGTCCTTCTCGTCAATCTGCAGCTCGACCTCCTCGGCCTCGGGCAGGACGCTGACCGTGGCGGTCGAGGTGTGGATCCGGCCCTGCGACTCGGTCGTCGGCACGCGCTGCACGCGGTGCACGCCGCTCTCCCATTTCAGCCGCGAGTAGGCGCCATCACCGTGGATCTCGGCGATGACCTCCTTGAAGCCGCCCGCGTCGCTCTCGCTGGACGAGAGGATCTCGTGCTTCCAGCGGCGGCGCTCGGCATAGCGGGCGTACATGCGGTACAGGTCCGCCGCGAAGAGCGAGGCCTCCTCGCCACCGGCGCCGGCGCGCAGCTCCAGGATCACATCGCGATCGTCGTTCGGATCACGCGGCACGAGCAGCGTTCGCAGTTGCTCCTCCAACAGAGCCTGGCGAGCCTCCAGCGACGCGACCTCGTCGCGGGCCATGGCGCGCACCTCATCGTCGGCATCGGCTGTCATGCCATGCGCCGCTTCGAGCTCGTCGTGAATGCCCAACAGCGACCGATACGCCGTCACGACCGGCTCCAGGCGGCTCAGCTCGCGGCCGTACTGCTCCAGCTGCGATGGGTCCGAGGCCACCTCGGGGCTCGAGATGAGCCCGGCGACCTCCTCGTAGCGAGCCTCGAGCTCGCGGAGGCGGTCGATCATGCGGCTACCGGCGGCCCATTCAGACCGCGCCGATCATCGGATCCGCGACCGATGCCGGCGGCGCGGTGCCACCCTCGGCGTCGAGCCGATCGTCCTCGATGCAAGCCTCGAGCGAGGCGATGCTGACTTCGAGCATCGAATGGTCCGGCGGCCGGGTGGTGAGCGACTGCAGCCAGAGGCCCGGGGTGTAGATGGCGCGGACGAGCCGGTTGCCGAAGTGGCGCGCTCCGAAGCGGATCAGCTCGTAGGCGACCGCGGCGATGACCGGCACGAGCACGATCCGTGACAGGGCCAGCGCCCAGATCGGGACGCCGTCGCGCGGCACGACCGCGAAGAAGAAGATGCTGATCACCACCACGATGAGGATGAACGTCGTCCCGCAGCGGGTGTGTGCTGTGCTGAAGCGATCCACGCTCTCCGGCGTGAGCGGCTCGCGCGCCTCGTTGGCGCTGATCGCCTTGTGCTCGGCGCCGTGGTAGGCAAAGACGCGCCGGATGTCCGGCATGAGCCCGATGGCGGCGATATACACGATGAAGATCACGAGCCGGATCGCGCCCTCCGCCAGGTTGGCGATGAGGCCCGAATCGGTGGCGCTATGCGCGAAGGTCGACAGGAAGAGCGGCAGGACGAAGAAGAGCGCGATGGCGAAGCCGACGGAGAAGACCATCGTGCCGATCATCATCGGCCGGCTGATCTCGATATCCTCGTCCTCGGCGGCGATCGCGGCCGAGCGCATGAGCATGCGGGTACCGATGACGAGCGTCTCGTACAGCACGAACACGCCGCGGATGAACGGGATCTTGACGAGCCGGCTCTTGGTCAGGGCATCGGGCAGCGGCTCGCGCATCGTGCGGATCTGACCCGATGGTGGACGCACGCTCATGGCGACCGATGTCCGGCCGCGCATCATGACGCCCTCGATCAGCGCCTGGCCGCCGTAGAAGAAATCGGGCATCCGGAACGTGCGCCGGCCGCCCTCGGCGCGGACCGTCTCGATGACGAACGGCCCGGTGGCCATGATCAGCTCCGGGATGAGAAAGAGGAGGTGGAGGGTCAGACGCGCCGGCCACCCGGTTAGGCGCCGGCGCATCGGTTCACCTATCGCAGCGAGCGTTCCATGCGTCGCTGGAACCGCTCGACCTGGCCGGCGGTGTCGACGATGTTCTGCGTACCGGTGTAGAAAGGATGGCAGTTGCTGCAGATCTCCACGCGAATCGACTCGGCAGTCGAGCCAACCGTGAAGGAGTTGCCGCAGACGCAGGTGACCTGCGCCTGGTGATACGTGGGATGAATGTCTGGCTTCATTGGGATCGGGTCTACCTTTCGCGCCGGCTCGGTATCAGGCCGATGCGGCTGCCGCCGCCTGGGCCACGATGCTGACGCGCTTCTTGTGCTTGGTCGCATGGGTGAACTTCACGGTGCCGGTGGCAGTCGCGAAGAGCGTGTAATCCCTCCCCATCCCGACGTTCGCGCCGGGGTGGAAGGTGCTGCCGCGCTGGCGGACGATGATCGTCCCCGCGTTGACGAGCTGGCCGTCGCCGCGCTTGACGCCCAGGCGCTGGCCAACCGAATCGCGGCCGTTGCGGCTCGATGAGCCGGCCTTCTTGTGTGCCATTCGTTACTCCTTGGCCGGCTTCGGCTTGGCGGCGCGCTTTGTCGCCGGCTTCTTGGGGGCATCATCGGCGGCCGATGCGGCGTTGCGACGGGCGCGCGGCTTGGCGGCGGGCCTTGACTCCGCCTCCGCCTCTGCGGCCTTCGCCTCTGCGGCCTTCGCCTTCGCGGCGTTCGCCTTCGTGGCGCTCGCCTTCGGCGCTGCCTTGACCTTGGGCGCGGCCTTCGCCTCGGGCGCAGCCTCGGCCTCGGACTTGGTCGTGGCATCCACCTTCGCCGCCTTCGCCTTGGGCGCCTTGGCCTCGGGCGATTCGGCTGTCTCGGTCCGGCGTTCCGAGCGCCCGTTGGCGCTGATCTCGTCGATGCGGATGCGCGTCAGGTGCTGGCGATGACCGGTGCGGCGGCGGTACTTCGCCTTCTGCTTGAACTTGAACACGACGATCTTGGGGCCCAGCTCCGCACCCAGGATGGTGGCGGCAATCGTGGCCCCGGAAACGGTCGGTGTGCCGACCATGACGTCGTCGCCATCGGCAACGAGCAGCACGCGGTCGAAGGTGACCGATGCGCCGGCCTCCTCGGTCAGCTTCTCAATCGTGAGCGTGCTGCCCGGTTCGACCCGATATTGCTTTCCGCCGCTGCTGAGGACGGCGTACATGGTCTTCTCCGGATCAGGAATGATTGAGTGAATCACCGCCGCGCGCGTGGCGCACGACGAAGCGGGCCGACGAACGGCTCGCGGGAAGGTGAAGTTTACCGAGCGATGGGCGGAGTGTCAACGAAGAGGAGGCGCGTTCGGACCGCCTTGCTGGGTCGCACCCCGATGTCGAGCGCCGCGACGACGTCCTCCGGCCTGCCGGCGCCCGTGGAATCGAGCCGCAGGACGAGCCGCAGCCGCGCGGTGTGGCTCCGCTCATTGACGGAGATCACCTCGACATCCTCGATCAGCGGGCGCAGGTCGCGCTTCCCTGCATCAGAGCGGCGCTCGCTCTCGCCGCGATGGCGCATCCCCGGCAGCGTGGGGCTGGCCAGCAGCCGCACGATCGCGCCCCGCAACGCCTCATCGGTCAGTTCGTCACCCTTCACGTCGAGCTCGTACTCGGCGCCGCGCAGCTGCGAGGCGGCCGATGGGAAACCGTGCCACACCTCGCGCGCCTCCTCGATCGAAAGGCCATCGGTGAGCTGCTCCCCGGCGGCCATGATGCGCTCGAGCGGCACCAGCTCGTCGAAGTAGGCCTCCACGATCTCGCCCCGCAGCTCGATGCCCATGGGCGGGTTTGCTGCGAGCCGGATTCGTGGCCGGGGCTTGAGCGCGGCGCTGTAGCTGAGCGGGAGCTCCGCCGCGCGGAAGACACGCTCCCATTCGGCGATGAGCTCGGCCTGGCGCAGGCGAAGCGCGGGCTGCGTACGGGCGAAGCGAATCTGCCATCGCTGGCGCGGTCCGGTCGATCGGTCGTTCATGTGCGGCAAGCGTACCGTGCGTGCCGTATCCCGACTAGCCTCAAATGGGTACGATGCCCCGACTGTGAGCGAATTCTTCGGCGTGATCCGGCGACATCGGCTCAGCATCTTCGTGCTCGTCGTGCTCGTGCTGGTGGGGTGGATGCTGTGGACGGCACGCGGCGCACTGCCGGCATTTTTCATCGGTCTTGCGCTCGCGTTCGTGCTCGACCCTGTTGTCACCAGGCTGGGTCGCTGGGGCGTGCCGCGCTGGGGCGGCGTGCTGATCAGCTACGCGCTGCTGGTGGGCATCGTGTGGATCTTCGTCGCGTTCGCGGTGCCACCGATCGCCGCCCAGTCGCGCGAGTTCATCGATCACCTGCCCGAGCTTGGGGCCAGCATCCAGCAGCTCGGCCGCGACGTCGCCGCCTGGTACGCCACACTGCCGCTGCCCGCCGAGCTGCGGATGATCATGGACAATTCGATCAGCTCCGGCGAGCGGGCGTTCGGGGACCTGCTCTCCGCCCTCGTGACACCGGTCGTGGGCTCGCTGGTGAGGGTGGCGACGTTCGTCTTCGGCCTCGTCATCGTGCCGGTCTGGCTCTTCTACGTGCTCAAGGATCGCGAGCGCTTCCCGCTGCGCGTCGCCGGCGCGCTGCCCCCGGCATGGCGCGCTGACGGCGTCAACGTCCTGGCCCTGCTCGGCGGCGTCGGCGGCCGATGGGTCCGCGGCCAGCTGCTGCTGGGCGTCTCGATCTTTGTCGCGACCGCCATCGCGCTCACGATCCTGACGTTCATCGGCTTCCGCGAGTTCGGCCAGTTCACGCTCGTCCTGGCCCTGATCGCCGGCGTCCTGGAATGGTTCCCGATCATCGGTCCCATCCTGGCCGCGGTGCCGGCGCTGCTGGTGGCCATCACCATCTCGCCGGCGGCGGCGATCGCGGTGGTGATCGTGTACATCGGGATTCAGCAGCTCGAGAACAACATCCTGGTGCCCAAGGTGATGGGCGACGCGGTGGATCTGCATCCCGCGGTGCTCATCCTGGCCCTGGTCGTGGGCGGCGCGCTCTTCGGCATCGGCGGCGCGATCCTGGCGGCGCCCACGGTCGCGGCCGGGCGCGACCTGTACCGATACGGCTTCCTGCGGCTGTCCGGCATGGTGCCTCGCCAGGCGTATGCCGTCGCGCTCCACGGAGCGAAGGCGATGCGTCGTCCGCGGGCCGTGTCCACTCCCACGCAGGAGAGCAGCTGAGCCGCTTGATTCGCGGCCAACGCAGCTAGGCTCCTCGGTGCTTTGCACCGGACGCACCTAACGGCCAAGGGCGCTGAGGATCGTCAGCCACTTGTGCACCGGATGCACGCAATGGGCAATGGCGCCGACATTTCCTCGCCCCGATGGCGGATTCATGCACCCTGCTGCACAGCAGCGCCAGGCAAGGGCGGCTCATCGCTCCTTCATTGGCCGATGCGTGCATCCCATGCAACGACCCAAAATGGCTTGGCCTGTGCCGCCCAACGGATCACGGAGGTCCTTGTGGCAGGTGCGCCGGTCATCGGCCAACCACGAAGGCGGCTCATCTGTGGCGCTACGCAGAAGATGCTAGGATTCTAAAACACAGTTTCACTCCAGATAGAACCCGTGCCATCGAGCCGAGTCGCTGCGAGCCAACCAGAGAGAAGAGGACGCATGTTCACGTTAGCCACCGCCCAACCGGACAACGCGACGCACAAGAACCGACAACGCCACGAGCGAACCCCAGCTTCCGTGCTGACCCGATTGTTGGCGCTGCTCGCCTCGCTCGCCCTCATGGTGGTCGCCTCCGCAACCGCGGCGAGCGCAACGACGAACACCACCGTCGACGCCGGATGGCAGCAGTTCACGACAGAAGGCGGAGCCGGTGGCGACTCAGTCGACGGGCCGTACCTCTTCGACAGCACCAAGGTGACGAAAGTGACGGTCACCGACTCGTTCTGCCACGGCGATGAATTCTCCGTCTTCGACAACGGCGTGCTCATCGGCAACACCTCCGAGATCCCTGCGGAACTCCACACGTGTCCCACCCGCTTCTACCTGTCGGCCATTGCCCGTGCCGACGTCTCGATGACCGACCCGACGTTCAGCCAGGGCGCCTTCTATGTCGGTCCTGGATCGCACTCCCTGGAGTTCGTGAACAAGGCCATCTGGAACGGCACCGACAGTGGCTCGGTTGCCTTCTTCCGGCTGGAGACCGTTTCGCTGACCATGGCGGACTGCACGGCCAACGCGTGGGAGAACTTTGGCACGCTCTTCACGAACCAGGGGCAGTGTGTCTCTCTCTCGAACGCGCTGCAGCACCTGACCGCTGCCAACGTCGGGACGGTCACGTTCGCGGCGTCACCGTTCGGCACTGTTGCGCGTGGCCTGACGCCTCCCGACCCGAGCTGGCACAAGTGGGTGGGTCCCTTCGCCCATGCGACGACCTACGACACGAGGATGACCGTGCCGATCACTCAGGCGGCCGGCGATGAAGTGTTGACGGTCACGGTGCCGGTCTCCCTGTCCGGTGCTGGTGTCGGCGATGCCGCGGTTGCCACCGTCACCATGACGATGACGCCTCAGGACCGATTCTTCTCCTGGATTCCCGTTGGCCAGTACGGTTCTCTCGGGAACACCGCGTGGGAACTCGTTGGAGATCCCACCATTTCTGACCCATCGATGGTGACGACCTGGACCTTCCGCTCGACCGCACCCCTGACCCGCGGCGCAGCGTACGACCCGATCGTCATCTCGTTCAACGTCGGGGATAACAGCACCTTCAACAACGTTGTCTACAACTTCGGTCGCCCGCACACCGCCACCGTGTCGGTTACGGCGGACGGCTACGCGACCGGCACCGGATCGGGGTTGTACCTACCCGAGTAATGACGGACGCGGATTCCCGCGAACGACCGACAGCGAGCGCGAGACCTTTGTGGGTCCGCGCTCGCTGTTGGTCTCTGGGGCCTGCGATGGAGGGCGGGCGTCTGACCGGCCGCTTGGTTCGCAGTCCTTCTGTCAGTCACCCGGTGACTGCTGTCCAATCTCGGGCCGGAGTCTTTCATCTTCGAACGCTGCAATTGAGCGTGGCGCGGCTCGCGCAGACCACCCATCGGGCTGTGGAACGCGTCTTGGCGCTCCGTGATTCCCCACTGCATCACACGGCCGGTTGCTCCGGCTTCTCGGCCATCTCATTCGGTGCCGAATGAAACCGGGCCGTTTGGCGCGTTTCGACGTCGATTCGGCCCCGATTTCATGCTTGTGCTGAATACGGCGACCTGTAGCTCCGACTTCCCGGCCATCCCATTCACCTCAGAATCGTGCGAGGCGCGGCGGCCTCGGGAGCGCGAGGCAGCGGCCGGGCGTCAGCCGCGCACGACCGCGCGGAATCGGTCCATAGCGCTCGCTTCGAGCGCGGGAAAGGCTCTCTGGCTCTCAAACCGCACCGCTGCGAGGAGCAGCTCGTCCTATGGCATGCCCATCTGGAGAATCGTCCCGGTTGCATCATCGATGATGAAGAATCCGCTGTCCTGAAAGATCGGTTGCATCCCTGCGGGGACGCGCTCCCCCACGAACGGACCGCGTGCTCGCACCACCCATCGCACACCGACGCTCGGGGGACTACCGTGCCCGGTAGCTGGCTCGAGTGCTTCCACTGCGCCTGCTGGAACGGCACGGATCGTCTCAATGACGATCGGCGTCGAGCGGCCAAAGCGTCGCGCCGCCGCCGTAAGGGTCTCAGTAACGATTTGGCCAACGTGTGCAGCTGTCAGTGACGGCGTGAGCCCGTCTGCGATCGTGACCCGCGGATCAAGGCCCGGCCCGATAACTTCCGTCGAGTCCCGTGGCTGGAGCGCCACGGCAGCGGCGAAGGCACCAACCAGCAGCACAGCCGTCGCTAGGGCAAGTCTCGATGCCACCGTGTGCTCCTCAGAAGGTCGTCTTGTGCGACCGCATCCGTACCGACTCCAGGATGCCCATCCCGAACAGCAGCGAGATGAGCGAGGAGCCGCCGTAGGTGATGAACGGCAGCGGGATGCCGGTGACCGGCATGATCCCGAGCACCATCCCCACGTTCACGAGGATCTGGAACAGGATCATCGACGCCAGGCCCACGGCAACCATGCTGCCCAGCGCGTCGCGCGACTGCCAGCCGATGAGCAGGATCCGCCACAGGAGCAGCGCGAAGAGTGCCAGGACCACCAGCCCACCGACGAAGCCAAGCTCCTCTGCCACCACGGTGAAGATGAAATCGGTCGACTGCACCGGCAGGTGGCCAAGCTGGTTCTGGCGTCCCGCGGTGAGGCCCTGGCCGAACCAGCCGCCGGATCCCACGGCGGTGAGCGCCTGGACGAGCTGATAGCAGGCGCCCTGGGCATCGGCGTAGGGATCCAGGAAGCAGAAGAGGCGCTGGCGCTGGTAATCGTGAAGCAGGCTGACCGCGACCGGCGCGGCGCCGACCACGGCCCCGGCCAGGACGCCCATCCAGCCCAACGAGGCGCCGCTCATGAAGAGCATGCCGACCAGGATCGCGACGAACACCAGCGCAGTGCCGAGGTCAGGCTGGCGGAAGACCAGGAAGGTCGGCAGCGCCATCAGCACCGCGGCGCCGACGATCGTCGAGAGCCGACCGATTCGCTCGCGACGCCCCGTCAGCCACGAGGCAAGCACGACGATCATCAGCACCTTGCACACCTCGCTAAACTGAAAATCGAGGCCGGCGACGGTGATCGACATCTGCGCGCCGAACAGCTGCGTGCCGGCGGCAAGCGTCAGGAGCAGCAGCCCCAGCACCACCAGGTAGAGCGGCGCGGTCAGCGTCTCGAGCCAGTGATAGTCGACGCTCGCGACGACGAAGAAGATCGTGAGCCCGATGCCGGCCCAGATGACCGTCTTCACCGTCTGCGGCAGCACCTCGCCAGCAGCGGCGTCGTTGAACGAGGCCGAGTAGCCCATCACCACGCCGAAGGCGATGAGCAGCACCACATACAGAAACAGCTGCACGTCGAAGGAACGCCAGGACCGCTCACGGACCGATGCGACGAGCGAGCTCGTCGTGCCCCCCAGCATCCCGACCCGCATCAGTTCGCGTCCACCAGCGAAAAGTCGTTCGGATCCAGCCGCAGGTCGACGCCGAGGTCGAAGTAGCGCTGCAGGAAGTACTTCGTGACCTCGGTCGACACGTTGCCGGGCACCGTGGCCGAATAGCTGAAGGTCACGATCGCGAGGTCCGCGTCGGTCGCGGTGGGCGAGGAGGGCAGGTAGGCCACGAACCACGAGTGGAAGGGCAGCGCCCCCTCGTCGGTCAGCTCGCCGAATTCGGCGGTGCCGGTCTTGCCGGCAAGCGTGCCGTCCAGCGGCAGCTCGGAGATGTTGTAGGCGTGCCCGGTGGTGATGACCTCGCGCGCGCCGATGCGCAGCGTCTGCAGGTTCGCCGGGTCGGCGGCGACCTCGTGGAGCACCTCGGGCTCGTAGGCGCGCGTCAGCGTGCCGGCGTCATCGGTCTCGCCTTTCACGACCATCGGGCGCATCAGGTGGCCGCCATTGGCGAGTGCCGCGTAGGCGTTCAGCAGCTGGAGCGGCGTCACCGCGATGACGTTCTGCCCGATGCCCGCCTGGGCCAGCTCGCCGGTGAAGACGCCCTCGCGACCCTGCGCCTGCGCCCAGGCGGTGCTGGCGATCGTGCCGGCAGCCTCGCCCGGTAGCGCGATCTCGCTCCGATCGCCGAACCCCAGCTCGTGCGCCCACGCGGCGAGTGGGTCGATGCCCAGGCCGACGGCCATCTGGTAGAAGAACGTATCGGAGCTGATTGCGAAGGCATCGATGACGTCGAGCTTGCCAAAGCCCTGCCTATTCCAGTCGTAGAGGCAATCCCCGGCCGCCGCGCCGGGGATCTGGTAGCAACCGTACGTCTGCCACAGCTGCGTCGGCGTGGTCACGCCCTCCTCGAGCGCGGCGAGCGCGGTGACCAGCTTGTACGTCGAGCCGGGCGGGTAGACATCGGCGATGGCGTGATTGCGCAGCGGCTGGTCGATATCGGCCAGGTAGGCCTGGTAGTCATCCGGACCGATGCCTGCGGCGAACTTGTTGTTATCGTAGGCCGGCAGAGAGACCATGGCCAGGATCTCGCCGGTCTGCGGATTCATGACGATCGTGACGCCCTGGCGCACGCCGGCAGCTTCCATGCCCCACTGCAGCGACTCGGTCGCCAGGCGCTGGATGCGCGCGTCGAGGGTGAGCATCAGGTTCGTGCCTGGAACCGGCTCCGCCGTGCGCTCGATGAGCTTCGTGGCCCGGTTGGCCGCGTCGCGCTCCCAGGTCTCCGATCCGTAGGTGCCGCGCAGCTGCTCCTCGTAGCTCGCCTCGATCCCGTCGCGACCGATGATGTCATCGGGCAGGTACCCGTCGGCGGCGAGTGTCGCGAGCTCGGCCGCGTCGATCGGTCCGGTGTAGCCAAGCACGTGGGAGAGCAGCCGTCCGTTCGTCGCGCCGGCGTCGTCCAGGTAGCGCCGCTGGGGATCCACGAGCACCACGATGCCGGGCAGGCTGGCCGTCTCCTCGCCGAGCAGCAGCGCAGCCTCGCGGCTCACCCCGCGCACGAGCGGCACGAGGTCAAACGGCGAGCCGCCGTACGCGGCGACCGTGGCACGCAGGTCGCGCGCCTCGGCCCCGGTGAGTTCGGCCACACGGCGCAGGATCGCCATGCGTCCCGCGACCGGCAGATCGGCGGGCCGAACCTTGACGGTCCAGCTCGCCGTGTTGACGGCCAGCGGGCGGCCCGCGCGATCGAAGACCAGGCCCCGCGGTGCCGGAATCGGCATCTTGATGGTCTGGGCCGCCTGCGCGCGATCCGCGTACAGCTCGCCGCTGAGGACCTGGAGATGGAAGAGGCGCGCCCCGAGCAGGATGAAGAGCAGCGCCGTCACGACGCCGAACGCGATGAACCGCGCTCGCGAGCGTGGAAGATCGAGGCGGCCCTCGTTGAGGTCAGCCATGGGTCACCAGGCGACTGACTCCTCCGGCGTGACGCGGAGCGCCACGGCACGCACCGGGAGCACGAAGAGCCCGGCGATCGCCGCGTTGAGCACGGCGGCGGGAAGCATGAGCTGCATGGGCAGGCCGGTCTGTGGCGGCTCGGCCACGAGGCGGAAGATCAGGAGGCCCAACGCATCGGCGACGAGGCTGGCCAGCAGCGCCGCCAGGATCGGATACGGATACGAGAAGCGCCCGATCAACCGCGCGCCACCGACGACGAGCGCAGCGACGACAAGAAGCACGAGGGGCACGCTGCCGAGCGGCTGCGGAACCAGCAGGTTGGCCACGCTGCCGCCCACGAAG